>JBKOVL010000282.1:0-22081 GCA_046723895.1 Actinomycetota bacterium
GCTTCTGGGATCCGCCACCCTCGCTCTCGTGGCACTGGCATGCCAAGCCCTCGTCGGCGGAAATAACGCTCCCCGAACGGTCGAGTTCTCCGGGTACACCTGGCAGGTGAAATCGAGCGAAGAGGCGGTCGGGCCCGGGCCGAACTACTTTTCCGACTCGGCCGACAACGTCTGGGTCGACGGCCATGGCCGGCTCCACCTGAAGCTCACCTACTCGGACGGGCGTTGGTACAGCGCCGAGGTGATCAACACGCGGAGTCTCGGCTACGGTCGTTACAGCTTCGAGCTGGGCTCGCCAGTGAGCGATTTCGATCCAAACGTGGTCCTCGGTCTGCTCACGTGGAGCGACGATCCGGCCTACGCCAACCGGGAGATCGATTACGAGTTCAGCCGCTGGGCGAATGCGCACAACCGAAAAAACGCCCAATACGTAGTCATGCCCTACCGTTGGAACCGGCAGAGGTTCAGGCAGCCGCCAGTCGCCTCCTCGACCCAGTCGTTCGACTGGCGGCAGAACGCGGTGACGTTCACCAGTACGTCCGGCGTGCCCTCGACCTGGACGTCCCGTGGCACCGTCCCGCCGCCCGGCTCCGAGCATGTGCACATGAACTTATGGCTCTATCTCGGGGCGCCCCCGAAGAACGGCCGAACAGCCGAGGTGATCGTCACCAGTTTCAAGTTCAAGCCGGCCCGGAACCTCTGATCCCCTACTACGCGGGAGCCGCGGAGTCCCCATCGGCCGCGTCGTCCCCGCTCCGTACCGTCGGTACCGCACCACAGTCTCTGAGCCGTCGACGCGCGAGCCGAACATGGCCGTTCCACAGGTCAAGCGGTAGGCGCCAGAAGTTCCGCCATAGGGCTCGAGCCACCGGGTTCGTACTACCCGCGTACGCGCGGCTAGCGTGCGCGATCGAGTGCAAAAAAGGAAAGGCCCTGAAAACAGAGCCTTTGCTGCAATCGGGGTGCCCAGATTTGAACTGGGGACCTCTCCGACCCGAACGGAGCGCGCTACCAGGCTGCGCCACACCCCGACAGTCGCAACAGGGTAGCGATTCCGGGAGAATCGCGGCATGGCCCGCCGCGACGAGATCATCGCCTTCGCCGACGAGTTGCTCGACCTCGGCTCGTTCAAGGACTACGGCCCGCAGGGCCTGCAGGTCGCGGGCGCGGAGGAGATCACGCGCGTGGTCTGCGCCGTCTCGTCGTCACTCGAGCTCTTCGAGCGCGCGGCGGCGGCCGGCGCGCAGCTCGTGCTCGTCCACCACGGTCTCCTCTGGGACGCCGAGTCGCGGGTGATCGACCGGCGGGTGCGACGCCGGCTCCAGACGCTCTTCGACGCGGACATCAATCTGGCCGGCTACCACCTCGCACTCGACGCCCATCCCGAGGTCGGGAACAATGCGCTGCTCGCTCGGGAGCTCGGCGTCGAGGTCGAGGCGCCGTTCCTCGACTTCGGAGTCGGCGGCCGCACCTCTACGACCCTCGACGACTTCCTCGCCGGCGTTCGCGAGCGAATCGCGCCGGAGCCGCTTGTGTTCGCCGAAGGCCCCGGCGAGATCACCCGCGTCGCGATCGTCTCGGGCGGGGGCGCGCGCTACCTCACGCAGGCCGCAGCGGAGGGCTACGACCTCTTCCTGACGGGCGAGCCCGCCGAACCCAGCCTCCATCTCGCGCGCGAGCTCGGGATCACCTTCGTCGCCGCCGGCCACTACGCGACCGAGCGGTTGGGCGTCCAGGCGCTCACGGCCAGGCTCGCGGAGCGCTTCGGGCTCGAGTGGGAGTTTGTCGAGCTCCCCAATCCCGTTTGAACGGACTACGATCGACTCGGGCCGGCCATGAGCCGTTTGAGCACGTCGGCGCGAGGGGGTATTCTCCAATGGTCATGCATCGCACGGAGGAGCGGGACCTCTGATCTCCCGCGACACAATCCAGATGGCCGTCACCGAGCCCGTCTGCGCCCAATCAACAACGACACGGCGTAGACGGGTTTTTTCATCCCTTGGGAAGGAGCGTCATGCCGAATCACCTCACGCCTGAAGAGCTGTCGAAGGAGCTCGGGATCGATCGCGCGGAGGTGATCCGGGTCTGCATCCAGGAAGGCGTCCCGATCTACCAGGGGAAGATCGACAAGTTCCTCTTCCAGGCGCAGCTGCAGGCGATCGGCGCGACGCCGGCCAAGCAGTTAGCTCGGCCAAGCAGTGAGGTAGCAAGCCGAGCGTTATTTCTTGGCGGCAGCTTTCGCGCGTGAGCGCTGTTTCGCCGCTCCCTTCTCGGGCTCCTTGCGCTGCTTCGCCTCCGCGACGCTCTTCTTCAGCGCCTCCATCAGGTCGATCACCGGCGCCTCCTCGACCGGCTCCGGCTCGGCGATCGGCTGGCCGGCGAGTTTCGCCTCGAGCATGCGGCGCAGGTCCTCCCGGTACTCGCTGGTCAGCTGCTCCTTCGGCTCGAAATCGCCGACCAGGCTCTCGACCAGCTGGCGGGCGAGGTCGAGCTCGGCCTTCTTGACGGTCGTGTCCTCGGCCGCCTCGTCGATCTCGGCCTGCGAATAGACGTCCTCCGCGACGAACAGCGTCTCGAGCACGAGCGCGTCGCCCTTCGGCCGGATCAAGCAGAGCTTCTCCTTGCCTGCGAGCACGAAGCGGCCGACCGCCCCGACCTGCTCCTCCTTCAGCACGTTCAGCAACAGCACGTACGGCCGTCGCGCGGCGGGCGCGACCGCAGGAACCAAGAAGTACGTCCGGTCGAAGTAGACCGGGTCGACCTCGTCGAGCGGGACGAAGCGCTCGATGTCGATCGAGCGCGAGGTGTTCTGCCGCTCGATCGCCTCCAGGTCGGCGTCCTCGACAATCACGAACTGGCCCTTGGACACCTCCCAGCCCCTGACGATCTCGTCACCCTCGACCTCGCGCTCGTGCACGGGGCACCAGCGGCGGTTCTTGATCGGCGTTCTGCACTCCACGTGCAGCTGACGGAAGGAGACGTCCGACGCGCGCGCTGCAGGCTTCGTCGCCGGCGCGAGGCCGACGGGAATCGTGACCAGGCTGAAGCTGATCGATCCGTTCCAGGTGGTGCGCATGGGGCAATCTGAATTCTAGGTGTGGACCGCTATCCCTTTGTGCCGTAAGCTCGGCGTGGATGGCGCAGCTCGCGGAGACCCCGGTTAGGACTACGCGCACGATCGGCGCGCTCTGGCGGAGCGCAACTGCCGCGAAGCCCGACCACACGGCCTACCTCGCCGAGCGCGACGGAGCCTGGGTCCCGGTGTCGGTCGCCGAGGCGGCACGCCGCGTGGACGACATCGCGAACGGTCTCCTCTCGCTCGGGATCCGCAAAGGAGATGCCTTCGCGATCCTCGGCGCGACTAGTCTCGAGTGGTGCCTGTTCGACTTTGCCCTTGGCCTCGTCGGTGCGGTCGGAGCGCCGATCTACCCGACCAGCTCGCCCCGGGACTGCGCCTTTGTGATCAGCCACTCGGAGTCGGTCGGAATCCTCGTCGAGGACGAGGAGCAGCGGGCGAAGGTGGACGAGTGCCGCGGCGACCTACCGCGCCTCGAACACGTCATCGCCTTCGCCGACCTGCCGGGACTCGAGGCCCGGGGGCGGGCATACGCCGAGCAGAACCCGACCGCGCTCGATCGAGCCGTCGCCGGAGTCGGCGAGGACGACCTCTTCACCTACATCTACACCTCCGGGACGACCGGGCCGCCGAAGGCGTGCATGATCCGACACCGCAACTACTACGAGATGGTCGCCGTCATCGACGCCCTGCCGGGGCTCGTCGAGGAGCGCGACACGATGCTCCTCTACCTCCCGCTCGCGCACAACTTCGGGCGGCTCAAGCATCTCGCGGCGCCGTATGCGGGTTACACGCTCGCGCTCTGCCGAGACCCCCTCCGAGTCGCCGATGCGCTCGTCGAAGTGAGGCCCACGGTCTTTCCGAGCGTGCCGCGTGTGTTCGAGAAGGCGCACACGGCCGTTCTCGCCCGGTTCGACGAGACAGGCGGCGCGCGGCGTGCGCTCTGCGACTGGGCGCTGCGCGTAGGACGCGAGGCGAGCCGCCTCCGCCAGGCGGGGCAGCCGCTGCCTCGCTCCCTCGCGGTCCGCCATCGGCTCGCCGACCGGCTGGTGTACTCGAAGGTGAAGGAGCGCTTCGGGGGGCGGCTGCGGCTCGCCATCTCGGGTGGCGCGCCGCTCTCGCCCGAGATCATCCAGTTCTTCCACGCGCTCGACATCCTGATCCTCGAGGGGTACGGGCTGACCGAGTGCACGACCGCCTGCTCGGTGAACCTGCCGGAGCGCTACCGCTTCGGCACGGTCGGCCCGCTCCTCCCGGGCTTCGAGGGGCGGCTCGACGAGGACGGCGAGCTGCTGGTCCGCAGTCCGACCGTGTTCGCGGGCTACTACCACGACGAGCCGGCGACGCGGGCGGTCCTCGACGACGATGGCTGGCTGCGGACGGGCGACATCGCGCGGATCGACGACGACGGGTTCCTGACGATCACCGACCGCAAGAAGGACATCCTGGTCACAGCGGGCGGGAAGAACGTCGCGCCGCAGAACCTGGAGAACGAGCTGAAGAAGTCGAAGTACGTGTCGCAGGTGCTCGTTGTCGGCGATCGCCGTCCCTACGTCGCCGCCCTCATCACGCTGGACGAGGCGGAGGTGGGCAAATGGCGCGAGGCGGGCGGCCGGGACGTCGACGCGCTGGTCGGGTCGATCGTGGACGACGTCAACCGCCAGCACTCTCGCTTCGAGCAGATCAAGCGCTTCGCGATCCTCCGCCGCGACTTCTCCGCGGACGAAGGCGAAGTGACGCCGACGCTCAAGCTCCGCCGCCGCGTCGTGCAGGAGCACTTCGCCGGCGAGATCGAGCGCCTGTACGACTAGGAGGCTAGAGGCGGCGGGCGCCGACGTACGTTGCGGCGTACCAGGATTCGTCCAGGCTCGAGATCTTCACCACGTCGCCCGTATGCGGGGAGTGGACGAACTGCCCGCCGCCGATGTAGATGCCGACGTGGCCGAGCCCGTCGAAGAAGACGAGGTCGCCGGGCTCGAGCTCGTCGCGGGAGACCGGCGTGCCGTAGTTGTACTGGTCGGCGGCGAGGTGGGGCAGGTAGACGCCGACCTGCGAGTAGACGTACATCACGAACCCCGAGCAGTCGAATCCGCCGGGGGAGGCTCCGCCCCAGACGTACGGCGTCCCGAGGTACTGCATCGCCACGCCGACGACGCCCCCGTAGCGCGCGGGCGGCGCGACGGAGACTCCCTCCGGGGTGACCGCGGAGGCGCCGACGACGTCGGTGCCCGACTGCTGCGCCTCAGCCGCCGCCTCCTTCTGGGCCGAGAGCTCGGCCTGGAGGCGCTGCTGCGCCTCGGCGGCAAGCCGCGCCTGGCGTTCCTCCTCCTCCCGCTGCAGCCGCGCGATCTCGCCCTTGATCGACTCGACGAGACGCTGGCGCTCCGCAAGACCGGCCTCGATCTCATGCTTGGCGGCGGCGCGCTCGGCGACGATGCGCTCCTGCCTGGCCTGAGCTTCCTTCAGGAACGCGGCGCGCAGGGTGACGTCGCGCTTGAACTTCTTGATCTCGCCGAGCACCTGCGTGTCCTGCGAGGCGACGCTGTTGACCGTCTCGACGCTGTCCACGAACTCGCCGAGGCTGTGTGCGCCGAGGAGGATCGCGAGCGTCGAGTCGTCCTGGGGCTGGGTGTACATCGCGCGCAGGCGGTCACCGAGGCGGCGCTGGGCGATCACCAGGTTGTGCTTTGCGATCGAGAGATGGCGGGTGTTCAGTGCGCGCTGCGCCTCGATGCGGATCAGCTGGTCGGTCGCGCCGTTGTAGGCCTCCACCGCATGCTCCAGCTGCGAATCGAGCGACTGGATCTCGGCAAGCACGCGGCGCGCTTCGGCGCGCTTCGCCGCGATCTGCGGCGGCTCGCCGGCGGCCGGACCGGGGACGACGACAAGACTCGCAACCCCGAGAGCGACGAGACAAACGAGGGTCGCCTGCCGTCTGCGGGCGCGCGAGGCGGTACCCCAGACCACTCTCGACAGGCGTACCGGGAGGGGCCGGCACGTCACGAAGCCAGCACCCTAGCAGCGGTCTCAGACACCGGCAACCGTGAAGAGCGCCTATACGCGCGCAAAATCCGCTCGAAACTGCCCGTTTCCCACCGGCCCGAGGCTGGACCGTGTGCTACGGTCGGGCGGCCGTGCGGGGGCGAAGGCATCGTCTGATCCGCGCTGTTCTCGTTGCGCTGGCGGGAATCCTGCTCGTCGCGGGGTCGCCCGCGACCGGCCCCGCGCAGTCGCCGGGTGTCACCAGCCTGAGAGAGAGGGGAACCGAGCTGGCGCGGCAATCACAGGACATTGTCCTCGAGCTGTACGCGCTCGGCAGCCGGCTGGAGCAGGCGCGCGTCGACCTCGCTCGGCTCGATGCGCACGCGGCGGTGTTGTCACGCCGCCAGGCCTCGGCGCGGCACGAGTACCGTGTGGCGCTCGAGACGATGGCGAACGCGCAGCTGCAGCTCGGCGAGCAGCTGCGGCTCCTCTACGAACAGGACGACCCCGATCCGATCGCCGTCATTCTCGGGGCGTCGTCGCTGCAGCAGGCGATGGATGGGCTCGACAACATCAAGCGGATCGCGCACGCGACCGAGTCGGTGCTCGACCAGGCGCGTACCGCCCGCGGGCGCGTCCGGAAGGAGCGACGCCAGCTCGCCGCCCAGGTCGCGTCCACGAACGCCGCCCGCGCAAGAGTCGCCGCCGGCGCCGCGGACCTGGCGCGCGCCCGTGCCGAACGCTCCGTCTACCACGCGCGGGACCGCCACGAGCAGGCGCTGAACAACGCCCAGATCGCGAGCCTCGAGGCGCAGGCGCGGCAGGCGCAGGAGCGGGCGCAGCAGGTGGCCACCCAGGCGCAGGAGCGGGCGCAGCAGGCGGCTGCGCAGGCGCAGGAGCGGGCGCAGCAGGTGGCCGCGCAGGCGCAGCAGAAACAGGACGAGCAGACGCGTCCGGCCTCGTCGTCCTCGGTCCCTGCGAGCGCACCCACCGTTCCTGAAGAGACGACGACCTTCGAGACCCCGTCGACAGCAGCCCCGGGCGAGCCGCCGCCGGCGCCGGTCGAGTCCGTCTCACAGAGCTCGAGCACGGCGACGGCCACGCAGGCGCCTGGGCCGCGCCCGGGCGGATCGATGACCGTGACCGCGACCGGGTACTGCCTCAAGGGCTCGACCGCCACGGGCCTGCCAGTCGGCCCCGGGATCGTCGCAGTCGACCCGTCCGTGATTCCCCTCGGCACGCGGATGACGATCCCGGGGTACGGCGAGGGAGTCGCCGCGGACACGGGGGGCGGGGTCTCGGGCGCGCGTATCGACGTCTGGATGGCCTCCTGTCAGGACGCGGCGTTGTTCTCGCGCACCGTGACGATTACCTTCTTGTAGGTCGCAATTAGAATTTCCACCGTGCCGCGGACGGTGCACCGATGAGCAACGTCACCGAGACCACCCGTGACGAGCCGAGAGTCCTGCTCGTCGACGACCACGATCTCTTCCGCACAGGGCTTCGTAACCTGCTCGAGGAGGAGGGCGGCGTGCGGGTGGCCGGCGAGGCGACGAACGGCTCGGAGGCCGTCCGGCTCGTCCGTGAGCTCGCGCCCGACGTCGTGGTCATGGATCTGAACATGCCCTCGATGAGCGGCGTCGAGGCGACCCGGCACATCACCGCGCTCTCGCCGCTGACCCGGGTGATCGTGCTGACCATCTCCGACGAGGACGGCGACGTGCTCGACGCGATCGTCGCCGGCGCCTGCGGCTACCTGCTCAAGAACTCCTCGATCAGCGAGGTGATCGCCGGGATCCATGCCGCCTCGCTCAACCAGTCGCTGATCTCGCCGGCGATTGCCGCGAAGGTGCTCCAGCGCGTGCGCGCGACGACCGAGGACACCGAGATGGCGGCCACGATCCGGACGGAGCTCTCCGGCCGCGAGCTCGAGGTCCTGAAGCTGGTCGCGAACGGGAAGGACAACGCGCAAATCGCCGCCGAGCTCGTGATCAGCCCGAAGACCGTCAAGAACCACATCTCGAACATCCTGATGAAGCTTCAGATCCAGAACCGGATCCAGGCCGCGGTCTACGCGGTCCGAAGCGGCCTCGCGTGACAAACGACCTCGTCGCGGTCGAGACGGTCGGGACCGAGTTCGAGGCCGACGCCGTCTGCGGGCTGCTGCGCGAGGCCGGGATCGAGTGTGTGCACGGCGGGACGACGATGAGCGCAGGGGTGCTCGGAGGCGTCGGCCAGGGGGCACGCGAGGTGCTCGTGCGCACGGGGGACGCTGCGCGGGCGCGCCAGGTCCTCGCCGAGCGTCCGCAGCCCCTGGGCTAGGCCGCGGGCGACGGCGATCCCGAGCGGGCTCGCGCCGCTCGCGGGGAGGTTACGACGTGCGCAGGCGGCGTGCCGTCTGGGCAAGCTCGACGAGCGCGGCACGGAGCTCGATGAGCTCCTCGTCCGCGCGCGCGATCCCCATCGCCAGGCCGGCGAGCTCGTCGACCCTCGAGCTCCGCCTGGAGAGCCCCGCCGCCTGGCCCTCCAGCTCGCGTTGGAGCCGGATGCGCTGCGCCTCGATCCCGAGCGCGCAGGCGTAGCCGTCGGCCAGCGTGCGTTCGACCTGCTCGAGCAAGGGCGTGGGAGCGGCCGTGAGCAGGCGAATGTCCTCCAGCAGGGCGACGCGATCGAGGGGGTCCTCGGCCATGTGCCGATTATCCGGCCGCGCCCGGTCGAGGGCATGGGCCGCGCGTCCTATCTTTTGTCGCGGTGAGGCCCACGGTTCTGCTGCGGGTTTGCGGGGCGCTCGTCGCCCTGGCTTGCCTCCTTGCCTCGCCGGCCTCGGCCTCCGGCGCGATCGCGGGCTCGAGACGGCGAAGCTCCTCCGCGAGGCGTTCCGGATGGACCGTGTCCAGGGCAGGACAAAGCTCGCGCGGGCCGGCGGCTGGCCGCTCGCCGTCCGTTTCTCACCGCCGCTGCCCGAGATCCTCCGGGAGATGGACGTCGAGAGCGGCAACCACACGGCGGAGCTGCTGCTCAAGCAGCTCGGCGCGCGGGAACATCCGAGCGAAGACGGGGACGCTGACGAACGCGTCCGCCCTGAGCGGCTACGTCCGTGGACGCTACGCGTTCGCGATCCTGCAGAACGGGCCCGGACTCTCGTCGTGGGCGGACCACGAAGCCCCAGGACCGCTTTGCGACAGTCCTAACGGCCGAGTAGCCTCCGTAGGTCGGTCTCGGTCAGGAGCGGCACGCCCTCGCGCTGCGCCTTCGTCAGCTTCGAGGCGCCCGGCTCCTCACCGACGACGAGGCCGGTCGTCTTCTTCGAGACCGAGCTCGTCACCTTCGCGCCCTGTTGCTCGAGGGCAGCGGCGGCTTCCTCGCGCGAGAAGCTCTCGAGGGTCCCGGTGATCACGTACGTCGAGCCCGTCAGCGGGCCCTCCGCCGGCCGGTCCTCCTCGCCGATCTCGAAGCGCAGACCGAGCTCGCGCAGCTCCTGGACGAGCGCGCGGTTCTGCTCGTCGGCGAACCATTCGACGACGATCTCGGCGCGGTCGGGGCCGAAGCCTTCGGTCGCCTCGATCTCCTCCTGCGTGGCGGCCATCAGCCGGTCGACGTTCCCGACCTGGCGAGCGAGGTTCTGGGCGAGGACCCAGCCGAGCCCGGGGATGTTGAGCCCGAGCAGCACGCGCGAGAAGGGCACCTGCTTCGAGCCCTGGATCGCGTTGATCGCAGCCGTGGCCGAGATCTCGGCGAAGCCCTCGAGCTCGAGCAGCTGCTCCTTCGTCAGCCGGTAGAGATCGGGGAGCGAGCGTACGAGACCTTTGTCCCAGAGGACCCGGATCGTCTGCTCGCCGACCCCGTCGATGTCCGCCATGCCCGTCCAGTTGATCAGCGTCTCCAGGCCGCGCGACGGGCAGGCCCGGTTCGGACAACGGTGCATCACCTCGCCCTCGGGCTTGACGATCTCCGTGTTGCACAGTGGGCACCTCTTGGGCATTCGGAACGGCTTCGTCCCCGGCTGGTGCTCGCCGGCCGGCCCGACGATCTGCGGAATCACATCGCCGGCCCGCTGGACGATGACGATGTCGCCCTCGCGGATCTGCTTGCGGTTGATGTCCTCCTCGTTGTGCAGCGTCGCCCGCGTAACGGTGACGCCGCCGACCTCGACCGGCTCCATTACCGCCCATGGGTTGAGCGCGCCTGTGCGGCCGACCCGAATGTGGATCTTCAGTAGCTTCGTCTGCGCGGTCATCGGCGCCCACTTGAACGCGCGGGCCCAGCGCGGACGGTGGTGGAGCGCACCCAGCCGCCGCTGCTGGTCGAGCGAGTCGACCTTGATCACGATCCCGTCGATCTCGTAGTCGAGCTCGATCCGGCGCGTCTCCCAGGCGATGCACGCGGCGGCGACGTCCTCGATCGACTCCAGCCGCTCGGCGAAGGGGTTCGTGCGGAAGCCGCGCTCGGCCAGCCAGTCGAGCATCCCCGATTGCGTCTCGAACTCCACGCCCTCGCGGTAGCCGGCGCCGTAGATCCAGGTCGAGAGAGGGCGATCGGCCGTGACGGCCGAGTTCTTCTGGCGCAGCGACCCGGCGGCTGCGTTCCGCGGGTTGGGCGCGAGCTTCTGGTTCGTCCCCGCGAGGCGCTCGTTCAGTTCGCGGAAGCCCGAGATCGGCAGATAGACCTCGCCGCGCACCTCGACGAGCACCGGCGCGTCGTCGCCGAGCATGCGCAGCGGGATCGCCTTGATCGTGCGCAGATTCGGCGTCACGTCCTCTCCCTGGATGCCGTCGCCGCGCGTCGCCCCGCGGACGAGGACGCCGTTCTCGTAGGTCAGATTCACGGCAAGCCCGTCGATCTTCGGCTCGATCAGGTAGGCGACCGGCTCGTCCGTCCCCAGCCGCTTGCGAACGTCGTCGGCCCACTTGAGCAGCGCCTCATCCGTCGTCACCTTGTCGAGCGAGCCCATCTGTTCGAGGTGACGCACCTTCTGGAACTTGTCGGACGCGGGCGCGCCGACCCGCCGAGTCGGCGAGTCCGGCGTGACGAGCTCCGGCTGAGCCTCCTCGAGCTCGACTAGCTCGTCGTAGAGCCGGTCGTACTCGGCGTCGCTCACGCTGGGCGCGTCGAGGACGTGGTACTCGTGCAGGTAGCGGTTGAGCAGCCCCCGGAGCTCAGCCGCGCGCGCCTCCGCGCCTTGTAACAGTCTGTTACTTGACTTAGAAGCGGCCACGTGCAGGAAAAATTCTCGAGGCGCCCTTGTAACAGTCTGTTACTTGGCTAGAGAACGGCACGGAGTTCCTCCGCGGAGTCGACGACGGCGTCCGGGCCCTCGGACTGCATCCGCTCGCGCGTGTGGATGCCCCCCCAGGTGACGCCGATCGCGTGGACGCCGGCCGCCTTCGCCGCGGCGATGTCGAAGGGCGCATCGCCCACGTAGACGGTGTCGTCCGGGTCGGCGCCGAGGCGGTCGAGCGCAATGCGGATCTGATCGGGGTGCGGCTTGCCGCGCGGCGCCTCGTCTGAGCCGACGACGACGTCCATCGTCGCGCCGAAGCCGAGCGCGTCCAGGGCGAGCTGGACGACGTCGTGGCGCTTCGCGCTGACGATCCCGAGCAGGCGGTCTTCGGCGTCGAGCTGGTGCAGCAGCTCGAGCATGCCCGGGAAGGCCTGGAGCTCGGAGTGCAACGGCGCATAGAACTCCCGGTAGGCCCGAGCGAGGTCGACCGCCTTCTCGGCGTCGAACTCGCTCATCTGCTCCTCGAGCTGGCCGGCGCCGACGCGTGCCATCAGCACGTCGTCCGGGAAGTCGCGGCCGAGGATGGTCTGGGTCGCGTGCCGGTAGGACGCGAGGATCATCCAGCCGGAGTCGACGATCGTACCGTCGAGGTCGAAGAGAACGACTGGAAAGCGCACTTACCTGATGCTAACGAGGCCGGTTTACGATCCGCTGGTGGCTCGCACAGCCTTGATCGCGCTTCTCGGGCTGCTTCTTCACGGCGTCGGCCCGGCGCTCGGCGGGAGCGGCGCGGACACCTTCCGCGTGCCGTCCGGAAACGTCTACTGCGCCTACGAGCACTACAACTTCTCGCCGATCGACCTGCGCTGCGAGATCCGGACCGGGATCAGGCCGAAGCCTCCGATCTGCGACGGCGGCTACATCATGCGCCAGACGGGCCGGGCACACCCCTTCTGCGCGAGCGACACGATCTACGACCGGAACGCGCCCGTGCTCGCCTACGGAACGACGCGGCAGTTCGGGGTCTTCAAGTGCTCGTCGCGCGTCTCGGGTCTGAAGTGCGTGAACGCGGCCGGCAACGGGTTCGTGCTCAGCAAGGAGCACTCGTACACGCTGAAGGAGCCTGCCCCGCGGTACGGCGCCTTCAAGACGCCGTCCGGGAACATCGTCTGCGGCTACTCGATCGCCCCCGACGGCAGCGCCTCGATGGAGTGCGGGATCAAGAGCGGTCTGCGCCCGCCACCGAGACGGATCCACTGCGACGCCGGCGACCCGAACGACAAGCGCCTCTCGCTCCGCGACACGCACCGCGCGACCCCGGTGCTGTGCGCCGGCGACCCGGGGCCGCTCCTGCCCCAGATCGACGCGGCCGCAAAAGTGCTGGCGTACGGCAGGACGATCCGTTTCGGTCGGATCAGCTGCGGCTCCGCGATCACCGGCCTGACCTGCCGAAACCGCAGCGGCCACGGGTTCTTCCTCAGCCGCGAGCGCTGGCGACTGTTCTAGACGGGTCGGTACCGTCTAGCGATCAGCGCGAAGGATCTGGAGAGGAAGGCGAGGGTCGCCGAGCTTCTGCTCGATGCTGCCCGCACGCTCGGCGACACGCTCGACCACGAGCGCGTCTACGACCGCTTCCACGAGCTGCTCGCACGGGTCGTCCCGCACGACGGCGTCATCGTCTCCTCGTATGACGAGCGCGACGGGCTGATCCGGGCCGAGTACTGCTGGACAGACGGGAACAGGCTCGATGTGTCGACCTTCCCCGCACTGGCGCTGAACCGCGAGGGCGGCGGAATGCAGAGCCGGGTGATCGTGACCGGCGAGCCGATCGTCTTCAACGACGTCGCCGAGGTGGTGAAGCAGCCGGGCGGAACGTACTACGACGTCGACCGCGAAGGAACGTTGCGGAAGCTGCCGGAGGCGGGCCCGTCGCCGACGCGGGCGGCGATGATGGCACCCGTCAAGCACGAGGGCAGGGTCGTGGGCGTCGTCCAGGTCATGACGGGCCAGGCCGACTTCTCGGCAGAGCAGCTCGAGATGATGGAAGGGCTCGTCGCGCTGATGGGCGCGGCCGATCGCAACGCGCGCCTGCACGCCGAGCGGCGTCGGCTGGAGGCGGCGGAGCAGACCGCACGCGCCGTTGCCGCCGAGCGCGAGCGCGCCGCGAGCGTCATGGAGGCCGTCGGCGACGGGATCTTCCTGGTCGACTCCGGGGGCACGATCCGCTTCTGGAATCGCGCCGCCGCGCTGATCACCGGGCGGTCGGCGGAGGAGGTCTGCGACCGCCCGGCGACGCAGACCTTTCCGGACTGGGAGTCCCTGGCCGAGCTGGTCCCCGTCGCCGAAGATGGGAAGGCCGCCCGGTCGACGACGCTCCCGGTCTCGGTCGAGGGCTGGGACCTCTGGCTCTCGTTCGTGGCCGTTCAAGGCCGGAGAGGTGTCGTCTACGCGTTCCGCGACCTCACCGCCGAGCGCGGCCTCGACGAGCAGAAGAGCGACCTGCTCGCGACGATCTCGCACGAGCTGCGGACGCCGATGGCGGCGGTCTACGGCGCCGCGAAGACGCTTCTCTCTCGCGAGGACACGCTCGAGCGGGAGAGGCGACGCGACCTGCTCGAGATGATCGCCGCGCAGGCGTTGCGTCTCAGCCAGATCACGGACGAGATCCTCCTCGCCACGCAGCTCGACCGTGGGACGCTGACGATCGACGCGCGGCCGGTTGACGTCATCGAGCTCGTTCGCTCGACGGTCGACGCGATGTCGATCGAAGTGGACGTCACGGTCGAAGGCCCCGGCCGGGCGATCGGCTCGCCCGACCGCATCCAGCAGGTCCTCGTCAACCTGCTCGATAACGCCCTGAAGTACGGCCGGCCGCCGATTGACGCCCGCGTGGAGCTCGCCGGCGACATGACGCGGATCCTCGTCTCGGACGGCGGCCCCGGGATCCCGTTCGCCGAGCAACGTCTCGTCTTCGAGCGCTTCTACCGCTCGGGCCCGGCGCTGACCCGGTCGCCGGGCGGCACGGGCCTGGGGCTCTACATCTCCCGTGAGCTCGTGCAGCGCATGGGCGGCCGCCTCATCCTCCGTTCCCGGCCGGGAGCCGGCTCGACCTTCGTCGTCGAGCTGCCGCGCGCCTAGTACTCGACCGACACCAGGTACAGCCCCCACGGCGGCGCCGTCGTGCCCGCCTCCGAGCGCGGCCTTCCCTCGACGAGCCGCGCGATCTCCTTCGGATTCTTCTCGAGCATCGTCCCGACGAGCGTTCTGACCATGTGGCGCAGGAAGCCGTCGGCGGTGATCTCGAGCTCGAGTGCGTCGCCGCGCAGGTGCCATGCCGCGCGCTTGACCTCCCGGACGAAGACGACGTGCTGCGTCTCGGTCGGCGTGAAGGCGCGGAAGTCGTGCTCGCCGAGGATCGCGTCCGCGGCGTCTCCGAGGTTCGCCTCATCGATCGGACGCGGGTACCACCAACTCCGTCGCTGCTCGAAGGGCGACGGCATCCGTCGCCGCCAGATCCGGTAGCGGTACGTTCGCGACCTCGCAGACCGGCGGGCGTCGAAGTCGTCGCCGACCTGCTCTGCCGCGACCACGGACACGTCGTCCGGGAGCACGGTGTTCAAAGCCTCCGCGGCGTTCGCGGGCGGCGGCCCGCCCTTCACATCGACGCTCGCCACCTGCCCGAGCGCGTGCACGCCCGCGTCCGTGCGGCCGGCGACCGCGAGGTCGTCGTAGCCCGCGAACAGCCGGCCGAGCGCCTCCCGCAGGGTGCCCTCGACCGTGCGGAAGCCCGGTTGCGCTGACCACCCTGCAAACTCGGTACCGTCATACTCGATGTCGAGCCTCAGGCGCATCACGTCGATCCTTGCACTCGCAGCGGCGGGACTTGCGCTCGCCGCGTGTGGGAGCGGAGGCAAGGAGGCGGAGGCAACCTCGACCGCCGGGACGACGACGGCGTCGCCCCCGCCCGCGACGACCACCGAGGCCGGCAAGCCGGCGGTCAGCCCCGCCGACCGGAAGCCCCTCGACCAGAACAAGACCTACACGGTCGTGATGAAGACGAGCGAGGGCACGTTCACGATCACGCTCGACCAGAAGACTTCCCCGAAGGTCGCTGCGTCCTTCGCCGCTCTCGTCCGGAAAGGGTTCTTCGACGGGACGATCTTCCACAGGATCGTCCCCGGGTTCCTGATCCAGGGCGGCGACCCGACGGGCACCGGCACGGGCGATCCGGGATACACCGTCGTCGACAGGCCGAAGCCCGGGACCAAGTACACCGCGGGCGTCGTCGCGATGGCAAAGCGCCGCGACGAGCCTGCCGGCGCCGCGGGCAGCCAGTTCTTCATCGTCACGGAGGGAGACCTCGGCCTGCCGCCGCTCTACGCGGTCCTCGGGCGGGTGACGGCGGGCATGCCCGTCGTCGAGAAGATCGGCCGACTCGGCGACCTGACGACCGAGAAGCCGACGAAGCGGGTCGTCGTCGCCCGGGCAACCCTCAACGAGTCCTAGCCGAACGTACGGGGCGAAGGATCCCGCGCCAGGTGGTCGCGCAGCCGCGGGAGCCGCTCGTCCCAGCGATCGCCGATCCGCTCCATCCACGCGAGGGCCTCGGCGAGCGGCTGCGGCGTCAGCGTGTAGCGCGTCTCGCGACCGACGCGAGTCGACGCGACGAGGCCCGCCTGCCCGAGCGCCGCGAGGTGCTTCGACACGGCCTGCCGGGTCACGGGGAGCGGGCCGGCGAGCTCGCTCAGCGAGGCGGACTCGCGTCCCGCCAGGCTCTCGAGCAGGCGCCGCCGGCTCCCGTCAGAGAGCGCAGAGAAGACGCTGTCTTCCGGCATATGCCTGCAGCCCCCAGGCCCAGTCACAGGATGCGGTCTCGGTGACGACGAGCCGGGTGCCCGCCGGGACGGCGACGAGCGTGAAGACGACCTCGCTCTGATCGTCGCCCGCCGGATCCCACCATCGCAGCGCAAGCCGCCGCTCCGGGTCCGCGTCCTCCACGACCGCGTAGCGCACGTCGCCGTCGTCCCAGCGAAAGACGCCGCCCGTCTCGACGTCGAACTCGACATCGTTCGCGAACCATTCCTCGAGCTGCGCGGGATCGGTCAGCGCCTCCCAGACCTCCTCCGGCGGAGCGTCCAGCACGACCTCGCGTTCGACCTCCATCGGGCAACCTCCAGGTTGCGTATATTATCGGCAACTCCTTGGTTGCGCAAAATCTAGCAGGAGGTCGCCATGAGCACGCTGGTTCCGATGGTCGTCGAGTCCGACGGCCGCTACGAGCGCTCCTTCGACATCTACTCCCGGCTGCTACGCGAGCGAATCGTCTTCCTGGGCGCGGAGGTCGACGACCACATCGCGAACCTGATCACCGCCCAGCTCCTGTTCCTCGAGGCGGAGGATCCCGAGCAGGACATCTCTCTGTACATCAACTCGCCGGGCGGGTCCGCCTACGCCGGCATGGCGATCTACGACACAGTGCAGTACGTCAAGCCCGACGTCCATACGATCTGCGTCGGAATGGCGATGTCGGCCGCGGCGATGATCCTCGCCGGCGGCGCGTCGGGCAAGCGCTCAGCGCTCCCGAACGCAAAGATGATGATCCACCAGGGCTCTGCGGGCTTCCGGGGGACGCCCACGGACATCGACATCCACGCGCGCGAGGTGCTCTCGGTCACGCGCCGGATGGCCGAGATCATCGCCCGCCACTCGAACCGCAACGTCGAGCAGGTGATGCGCGACATCGACCGCGACAACTTCATGTCTCCGCCGGAGGCCCTCGAATACGGGCTGATCGACGAGGTGATCCCGGCGCGGCGCGGCGATCGGGCGAAGGGCTAGCCCCAGAACGCCGAGCAGCCGTCCGCCTGGCTTGGCACGGCTATGAGCGGGCGGGCTCTTCGACGGGCGCGGCCTCGGCGGCCTCGGACTCGGCCGCCTGCTCGGCCTGCTCGCGCCGGCGGAGCCGGAGGCGCCGCCGCTCTGCTTTCTCCTCGGCCTGCTCCTCGGCGGAGAAGTCGACCAGCTCCAGGAACGCCATCTCCGCGGCGTCGCCCGGCCGGGGGCCGATGCGCACGATGCGCGAGTAGCCGCCCGGACGACCGGCGAAGCGCGGGGCGACCTCGGCGAACAGCCTGTGGACGACCTCCTGCGAGCGGAGGTATGCCATCGCCTGTCGCCGCGCGTGCAGGTCGCCGCGCCGGCCGAGTGTGATCATCTGCTCCGCGATCGGTCGCACCGCCTTCGCCTTCGTCACGGTCGTCTTGATCCGGCCGTGCTGGATCAGCGCGCCTGCGAGGTTGGCGTAGAGCGCCTTGCGATGCGAGGCGTCGCGGCCGAGCTTCTTGCCGGAGCGATGGTGCCTCACTCGGGGCTGCCGCTCCCGTCGTCGCCGCGAAGCCGCAGGCCGTGGGTGGCGAGCGTCTCCTTGACCTCCTCGATCGACTTCTTGCCGAAGTTCGGGATCGCGGCCAGCTCGGTCTCGGACTTCATCACGAGGTCGCCGATCGTCTCGATCCCGACCCGCTTCAGGCAGTTGTACGAGCGTACGCCCAGCTCGACCTCCTCGATCGGGAAGTTCTCCATCCCGTGCGCGAGCGACGGCTCGGCCGGACCGGCGCCGTCCGCAACCGCGGCGGCCTCGCCGAAGCCCTCGATCTTCTCGATGTCGGTGAAGATCGCGAGCTGGCGGATGAGGATCTCGGCCGCCTGGCCGATCGCCTCGCGCGGGTCGATCGACCCGTCGGTCGTGATGTCCAGCCGTAGCTTGTCGTAGTCCGTGCGCTGACCGACGCGCGCCGCCTCGACGTCGTACGAGACCCGTCGCACCGGCGAGAACATCGAGTCGATCGGGATCACGCCGATCGTGTGCTCGGGCCCGCGGTTCAGCTCGCTCGGGACGTAGCCGCGACCGCGGCCGATCGTCAGGGTCAGCTCGAGCTTCCCCTTCTCGGCGAGGTTGGCGATCTCGAGCTCCGGGTTGAGGATCTCGAGCTCGGCCGGCGCCTGGATGTCGCCGGCCTTGACGGAGCCGGGGCCCTTCTTCTGCAGCCGGACCTCGACCTCGGGCGACTCGCCGTGCAGCCGGCAGATCATGTTCTTCAGGTTGAGGATGATGTCGGTGACGTCCTCGCGGACACCGGGCAGCGTCGTGAACTCGTGCGCGACGCCCTCGATCTTCACCGAGGTGACGGCGGCGCCCTCGAGTGACGAGAGCAGCACGCGGCGCAGCGAGTTTCCGAAGGTGTAGCCGAAGCCGCGGTCGAGCGGCTCGATCACGAAGATCCCACGATCCTCCTCCACTTCCTCGTGGACGATCTTCGGGACCTGGAATTCCATCATGCGTGTGGCCAATTCAGTCCTTTCCTTGCGCCGTTCGGAGGACGGCGGTTACTTCGAGTAAAGCTCGACGATGAGCGACTCCTGCACCGGGGTGTCGATCTCGCCCCGGTCGGGCCACTTGAGGATCTTTCCGGTCAGCCCGTCGTGATCGGCTTGGAGCCAGGGCGCGACGGAGGCAGTAAGGTCGGTCGCGTCGCGCACTGTCTGCTCCGCAGAGCTGCCGGTGCGAATCGTGATCACGTCGTTGGGCTTGACCTGGTAGCTCGGGATGTTCACGCGGCGCCCGTTCACCTGGAAGTGCCCGTGGCGGACGAGCTGGCGTGCCTGTGCACGCGAAGCGGCGAAGCCGAGCCGGTAGACGACGTTGTCGAGGCGCGTCTCCAACATCCGTAGCAGGTTCTCGCCCGTGATCCCCGAGCTCCGTGAGGCCTTCTCGTAGTACGTGTGGAACTGCTTCTCGAGCAGGCCGTAGTAGCGCCGTGCCTTCTGCTTCTCGCGCAGCTGGAGCAGGTACTCCGACTGCTTGATGCGGCCGCGGCCGTGCTCGCCCGGCGGGTAACTACGGCGCTCGATCGCACACTTCTCGGTCAGACAGCGCTCGCCCTTGAGGAAGAGCTTCATGCCCTCGCGGCGGCACTGCTTGCACTTCGGGCTGCGGTCGCGGGCCATCTAGACGCGCCTCCGCTTCTTCTGTCGGACGCCGTTGTGCGCCTGCGGCGTGACGTCCCGCACGCCGAGGATCTCTAGACCTGCGGCCTGGAGCGAGCGGATTGCGGTCTCGCGGCCCGAGCCCGGACCCTTGACGAAGACCTCGACCTTCTGCAGCCCGTGCTCCATCCCCTTACGGGCGGCGGCGTCTGCGGTCACCTGCGCGGCGAAGGGCGTCGACTTGCGCGAGCCCTTGAAGCCGGCGGAGCCGGCCGACTCCCAGACGATCACGTTGCCGTCCTTGTCGGTCAGGGCGACGATCGTGTTGTTGAACGACGTCTTGATGTGCGCCTGTCCGATCGCGATGTTCTTCTTGACCCGGCGGCGGGTGCGCCCGCGGGTCGCTGCTCGGCGGGGAGGAGCCACTTAGCAATCAGCTCCGGTGTGGGAAGGGGCTGCGAGCATCACTTCGCCGCCTTCTTGCCGCGGCCGACAGTCTTCTTCGGCCCCTTGCGCGTGCGCGCATTCGTCTTGGTCCGCTGGCCGTTGACGGGCAGGCCCCGGCGGTGCCGGATGCCGCGGTATGCGCCGATCTCGGTCAGGCGCTTGATCGCCTGCTGGCGCTCGCGGCGGAGGTCGCCCTCGACCTGGTGGTGCTCGTCGATGTGGCGCTGGAGCTTCGTGACTTCCTCGTCGGTCAGATCCTTGATCCTCTCGTCGGGCGAGAGGCCGAGCGCCGCGCAGATCTCGCGCGCGGTCGGCTGCCCGATTCCATAGATGTAGGTCAGCCCGATCTCGAGCCGCTTCTGGTTCGGAAGGTTCACTCCTGCGATGCGTGCCAAGTCTTCTCCTTACCCCTGGCGCTGTTTGTGTCGCGGGTTGGTGCAGATGACCATGCTCGTGCCGTGCCGCTTGATTACCCGGCACCGCTCGCACATGGGCTTGACCGATGCACGGACTTTCATTCGATATCGACCTTCATCGATACCGATAGGTGATCCGGCCGCGGGTGAGGTCGTAAGCGGAGAGCTCGACCTTGACGCGATCGCCCGGGAGGATGCGGATGTAGTTCTTCCGCATCTTTCCGGAGATGGTCGCGAGCACGGAGTGGCCGCCGTCGATCTGCACCCGGAACATCGTGCTCGGGAGTGCCTCGACGATCTCGCCCTCGACCTCGATTTTCTCTTCCTTGACTGCCATTTACCTCACACAGAGCCGCGCCTGATGGGCGCGGATTGTCGGAACTAGAAAAAGCTTCACAGCACAGCGGCGGCTGCGCCGTGAGCCCTCATCGTAGCAAAACCGGTGCTGCGGTCAGGATTCGCGGCCCAGCCGCGGTGACCGCCACCGTGTGCTCGAAATGGGCCGAAAGCGAGCCGTCCGCGGTCGAGATCGACCAGTCGTCGTCATGCACGTAGATCTCGGGCGCGCCGACGTTGATCATCGGCTCGATCGCGAAGGTCATCCCCTCGGCGAGCTGCGGCCCGCGGCCCGGCTCCCCGTAATTCGGGATCTGCGGGTCCTCGTGCATCGAGCGCCCGACACCGTGCCCGACGAGGCTGCGGACGACCGAGAAGCCGGCGCTCTCGGTGACCTGTTGGACGGCGTGCGAGATGTCCGTGAGCCGGTTCCCGGCCCGGCACTGCTCGACGCCGGCCGTGAGCGCGGCCTGGCAGACCTCGAGCAGGCGCTCAGCCTCGGCCGTGACCTCCCCGACCGGGAACGTGAAGGCCGAGTCGGCGACGAAGCCGTCGAGAGTGACGCCGACGTCGCAGGACAGGATGTCGCCCTCGGCGAGCTCGTACGGACCCGGGATGCCGTGAACGACCATGTCGTTCGGCGAGAGGCACGTCGCCGCCGGGTAGCCGCGGTAGCCCTTGAAGGTCGGGTACCCACCCTGCGACGTGATGTACTCCTCGGCGATCGCGTCGAGCTCGGCCGTCGTCGCGCCGGGCTTGACGTGTTCGCCGATCAGCGCGAGCGTGTCGGCGACGACCCGGCCGGCGCGCGCCATCGTCTCGATCTCGAGCGGCGACTTCCGGATGATCATGCTCTGGAAGCCACCTGCTCGAGCGCCTCGCGGATCTCGGCGAAGACATCGTCGACCGGCCGGTCTGCGTGGATGCCGACGACATTCGCGTGCTTCGCCCGGTAGTGCTCGACGAGCGGCGCGGTCTCGCGGTCGTACGTCTCGAGCCGGCGCTCGATCGCCTCGGGCGTGTCGTCGGAGCGCCGCTCCTCGGCGGCGCGCTTCAGCATCCGTTCGAGCAGCACCTCGCGGTCCGGGACCTGGAGCTCGAGGACGACGTCGATCGAACGTTCTAGGCGCGCGAGCAGCTCGTCGAGCGCGTCGGCCTGCTCCATCGTCCGCGGGAAGCCGTCGAGAATGACTCCCGGGATCGTGTCGCCGCGGCTGAGGCGGTCGCGGATCAGCCGGATCATCAGCTCGTCGTTCACCAGCCCGCCGGCATCGTAGACGGCCTTCAGCTCACGGCCGAGGGGCGTGTCGAGCTCCTTGATCTCGCGGATCATGTCGCCGGTCGCAACGTGCGGGATCCCGTAGGTCTTCGAGATCAGCTTCGCCTGGGTCCCCTTCCCCGACCCTTGGGGGCCCAGCACCAGGATGTCCATTACTTCAGGAAGCCCTCGTAGGAGCGCATCATCATCTGCGACTCCATCTGGCGCATCGTGTCCAGGGCGACGCCGACGATGATCAGCAGCGAGGTGCCGCCGAGGAACGTGCTCGTCGCCTGGGAGAAGTTGAAGAACTGGATCAGGAACGTCGGCAGCACGGCGATCACCGCCAGGTACAGCGC
>JBKOVL010000002.1:0-23795 GCA_046723895.1 Actinomycetota bacterium
CCGCTCATCGCGCGGGGCTGCGGCCTCGTCGCACGGGCCGCGCAGGAGGTCGGCGACCCGCAGGTGCGGCACCGCGGCACGATCGGCGGCTCGGCCGCCCACGCCGACCCGGCGTCCGACCTCCCGACAGTCCTGCTCACGCTCGACGGAGAGCTCGTCGCCAGGGGTCCCGACGGGGAGCGGACGATTCCCGCCGCCGACTTCTTCACCGGCCCCTTCGAGACTGCACTCCGCCCCCAGGAGCTGCTCACCGAGATTCGACTGCCGAAGGTCGACGGCGGCGTCTACCTCAAGCACGTACGGAGGGCTCAGGACTGGGCGACGGTCGGGGTCGCGGCCGCTCGCATCGACGGGAGCGTCCACATCGGCCTCGCCGGCATGGGGCCGACCCCGCTGCGCGCCCGCGCGGCCGAGCAGGCGCTCGCCGACGGGGCATCGCTCGCCGAGGCCGCGGGGCGGGCAGCGGAGGGAGCCGATCCGCCGAGCGACGTGGGCGGGAGCGCCGAGTACCGCGCTCACCTCGCGAAGGTCATGACTCGCCGCGCGCTCGAGCGCCTCTGAGGCCGTGCCCGTGCTGAGGGTCGCGGTGCTCGGGCTCGGCGAGGCAGGCAGCCGCCTTGCCGCCGACCTGGCAGCCGCCGGCGCCGAGGTGCGCGGCTACGACCCGGTTGACGGCGGGGCGCCCGAGGAGGCTGTGGCGGGCAGCGAGGTCGTGCTCAGCGTCAACTCCGCGCGGGCGGCCGTCGAGGCCGCCGAGTCGGCTCGCCCGGCGCTCGAGCCCGACGCCGTCTACGCGGACCTGAACACGGCCGCACCGGCGCTCAAGCGCGCGGTCGCAGAAGTCGTCGGCGGCGAGCGTTTCGCCGACGTTGCCCTGCTCGGGCCCGTGCCTGCGCGCGGGCTCGCAACGCCCGCGCTCGCCTCGGGCGAGGCCGCGGGGGCCTTTGCCGACGCGTTCGCGCCGCTCGGGATGCCAATCGACGTCGTCTCCGCGCGGGCAGGGGACGCGGCCACGTTGAAGTTGCTCCGCTCGGTCTTCATGAAGGGCCTCGCGGCCTCGGCGATCGAGAGCGTCCGCGCAGCGGACGCCGCAGGCCACGCCGAGTGGCTGAAGCAGGAGATCGCCGCCGTGATCGGCCGACCGCTGCTCGACCGGCTCGTCGTCGGAAGCCAGGCGCACGCGATCCGGCGTGCGGACGAGATGGAGGCCGCGCGCGACCTCCTGCTCGAGCTCGGGATCGAGCCACGGATCGCCGCAGCGAGCGCGGACCTGCTCGGCGGTCTGGCGCAGGAGGGCTCCTAGTGCCGAGCGAACGCGCACGGGCTCTCGTCCGGGGCGGCTACGACCTGCACGTCCACGTCGCTCCGGACGTGCCGGCGCGCATCGTCGACGACGTCACGCTCGCCCGCCGCTTCGCCGAGACCGGGCTCGCCGGGTTCGGGCTGAAGTCGCATTACACGTCGACTGCGGAGCGGGCCCAGGTCGTCTCGGGTCTCGTTCCCGGCGTCCAGGCGATCGGGACGATCACGTTGAACTGGGCGGTCGGCGGGATGAACGCGCTCGCGGTCGAGATCGCAGCACGCGAGGGCGCGCGGATCGTCTGGCTGCCGACGGTCGACTCGCCCGCCGAGACCGCCGGCCGCACCGAGCCGAAGCCCGGCGACAAGGTGCCGCTCTGGGCCAGGCTCCAGCACGAGCTGCGCGGCCTCGGGTTCTCGGTCGAGCCGGTGCTCGCCAGGGACGAGGACGGCGCGCTGCTGCCGGAGACCCGCGCGGTCCTCCGGGCGATCGCCCGTAACGACATGATCCTCGCGACCGGCCACCTCGGCCGCGAGGACATATTCGCGGTCGTGGACGGCGCGCTCGAGGAGAGCGTCGGCACGATCGTGGTCACGCACCCCGAGTTCCCGGCGCAGGACTTCTCGATCGAGGAGCAGGTCGCGCTCGCCGGCAAGGGCTGCCTGCTCGAGCGCTGCCTGAGCACGCCGCACAGCGGCAAGACGACGTTCGAGCACGTCTTCGAGGGCGTGCGGGCGACCGACGGCCACAATTTCTTCTCCAGCGACTTCGGCAATCCGGACTACCCCGAGGTCGAAGACGGGCTCGCCATCTGGGCCGACCACCTGCTCGGCGCGGGCTTCGGCGAGGACGAGGTTCGGGAGCTGATTGTCGTGCAGTCGCGGCGGCTGGCGGGTGCCGCATGAGCCGGCGCCTGCTCGTGATCGGCGCGCACTCGGCCGACTTCGTCTGGCGCGCGGCGGGCGCGATCGCAGTCACGACCGTTGCCGGAGGCACGGCGCAGGTGCTCGCTCTCTCCTACGGCGAGCAGGGCGAGTCAGGGGAGCTCTGGAAGGAGCCCGGGATGACGGTGGAACGCGTGAAGGAGGTCCGCGCCGGCGAGGCCGAGCGAGCGGCGGCCGCGCTCGGGGCGACCTTCGAGTGCCTCGATCTCGGCGACTACCCGCTCGAGGTGGACAAGGCGGGCCTCGCCGCGATCGCCGACCGCATCCGCTCGTTTGCACCGGACGTGCTGCTCACGCACACCGACCGCGACCCGTTCAACCCCGACCACGCAGCTGCCTTCTTCGCCGTCGAGCGCGCCCGTGCGCTCGCGGCCGGCGCCGGCACCGCGAGCGCCTTCGGCGGGCCGTTCCAGCCGCCCGAGCTCCTGCTCTTCGAGCCTCACCAGCCTGAGCTCTGCAACTTCACGCCGACCCTGTTCGTCGACATCACGCCGGTGATCGACCAGAAGCGAGCGGCGATGGCGGAGATGCAGGCGCAGGCTCACCTCCACACCTACTACGAGGAGCTCGCCGCCCGGCGCGGCAATCACGCCCGCCGCTCGTCCGGCAACAACGCAATCCAGTTTGCAGAGGCATTCCAGCGCGTGACGCCCCAGGTAGAGGACGCGCTGTGAGAGACGAACCCGAGCACAAAGGCGACAGCGAAGCCGGCGGCCCTGGTGCGAGGCGAAGTCGTGACGCCGGAGGCGTCAGCTTCGAGGAGCTTGCTCGGCTCGGCTCGGCCACGGTCCACGAGGCCGCCGGCCGCTCGCAGGTCGTCGATCTCGATCTCGTCCAGGTGATCCCCGGCTCGCGCGCCGCCGGGCCGGCGCGACCGGTGCGCTGCGGCCAGGACGACAACCTGATGGTGCACGCCGCCGTAGCGGAGGCCGAGCCCGGCGAGGTGCTCGTGCTGACGATGCCTGAGCCGAGGCCCGTCGCACTCGTCGGCGAGCTCCTCGCGACCCAGGCGAAAGGCCGCGGCGTCGTGGCATTGCTGGTGGACGCGGCGGTCAGGGACGTCGAGGAGCTGCGCGAGGTCGGGCTCCCCGTCTGGGCGCGCTGGGTACGCGTCCGGGGTGCGGACAAGGAGGTGACGGGGACGATCGGCGAGCCGGTCGTCGTCGGCGGCGCGACGATCCGCCGGGGCGATGCCGTCGTGCTCGACGCGGACGGCGCCGCCGTCGTCGAACACGAGCGCGTCGAGGAGGTGCTCGGCGCCGCGCGCGAGCGCGCGGCGCGCGAGGTCGACAAGCGGGCGAAGCTCGAAGCCGGGGCGCTCTCGTACGACCTGGACGGGCTGAGAGCGCTGGTGGAGAGGTGACCGCTCCGGACATGGCCGGGGTCAGACCCCTTCAGCGTCGCCGACGCAGATCCATCGTCGTTGCTGTGCGGTTTGGGGCGCTTCGGTCCGGAACGGCCGCGTCCCGCGAGGGCGGGAAAGGGGTCAGACCCTTTACATGACGGCCACGGCCATTCACGACGTTGCCCGGATCGGACACGCCGAGCTGCTGACTCCGAAACCGGCCGAGAGCCTGCGGTTCTTCGTCGAGGTGCTAGGGATGGAAGAGGAGGCGCGCGAGGGGCGGTCGGTCTTCCTCCGCGGCTGGGGCGACTACCTGCGTTACAGCCTGAAGCTGACCGAGTCGCTGCAGTCGGGGCTCGGCCACGTCGCGCTCCGTGCGTGGAGCCCGGAGGCGCTCGACCGCCGGGTGGCCGCGATCGAGCAGACCGGGCTCGGCCAGGGCTGGATTGCCGGCGACGTCGGGCACGGGCCGGCGTACCGCTTCACCGACCCGGACGGGCACGTCTGCGAGCTCTACTACGAGGCCGAGCGCTACGTCGCCCCCGACCGTCTGAAGCCGACTTGGCGGAACCAGCCCCAGCGCTACGTCGGCCGGGGCGCCGCCGTCAAGCGGCTCGACCACGTCAACTTCCTCGCCGCCGACGTTCGCGCGTGCCGGGAGTTTGCGCAGGAGCTGCTCGGCTACCGGCTGTACGAGCGGATCGAGCTCGACGACGGCACCGAGCAGGGCGCGTGGCTCAGCCTCTCGATCGCCGCGCACGAGCTGATCTACGTCGCCGACCACTACGGCGCGCATGGGCGCCTCCACCACCTCGCCTTCTGGGTCGACACGCGCGAGGAGTGCCTGCGCGCCGCCGATCTCTTCGTCGACAACGACGTGCCGATCGAGGCCGCTCCGTCGAAGCACGGCGTCGCGCAGGGCTTCTTCCTCTACGGATTCGAGCCGGGCGGGAACCGGATCGAGGTCACAACCGGCGGCTACTTCGTCTACGACCCCGACTACGAGCCGGTCACGTGGACGGCGGAGGAGCGCGGGAGAGGCCAGTTCTGGGGCGTGAAGACGGTCGAGAGCTTCCACACCTACGGCACCCCCCCGGTCGAGTGAGCGTGCGTTTCGAGATCTTGCCCGTCGGCGCCGGCGAGGAGCAGGCCGCCGAGCTGTCCGAACGTGTCCGCCTGACCGTCACCTGCTCGCCAAAGCACGGGCCGGACCGGACCGTCGAGGTGGGAACGCGCCTGCGCGCGCTCGGGCATGAGGTCACCGTTCACCTCTCGGCGCGGATGGTGCGCGACCGGGCGCACCTCGACGACCTGCTCGCGACGATGGCCGAGGCAGGAATCGACGACGCGTTCGTGATCGGCGGCGACGCGACAGAGCCCGTCGGAGCGTACACATCGGCCGTCGAGCTCCTTCCGGTGATGCACGAGCACCCGCGCCGACCGCGTACCCTCGGGATCGCGGGCTATCCCGAAGGTCACCCGCTGATCGACCCGGCGACACTCGCCGCGACCCTGGCAGAGAAGAGCCGCCTGGCCGACTACGTGACGACGCAGATCTGCTTCGACCCGGACGCGATCCTGCGGTTCGCGCGCCGGGTCGAGCTGCCGGTGATCGTAGGCCTGCCGGGCATCGTCGACCGGCGGCGGCTGCTCGAGATCTCCGTGAAGGTGGGCGTCGGGCCGTCGCTCCGGTTCCTGCGCAAGCAGCGCGGGCTGCGCAGGTTCTTCCGCCTGCCGGCTTCGGCCGACGCGCTCTACGACGCGCTCGCACCGAACGCCGGAGAGCTCGCAGGGTTCCACTTCTTCACCTTCAACCGGCTCCTGGACACGTGGGCCTGGGAGCTGGACAAGCGAAATAGCATTGCCCCGGAAGCCGAGAAGGAGGTCACGCCGACATGACGCACCACACGCTCGAGGACAAGCTGGCGGCCGCCGGGAGCGCCGTCGAGATGGCCCGGAACTCGCAGATCGGGCCATACGTCTACCCGAAGGTGCCCGCCGAGTTCTCGAACTGGCGGGACGAGCAGATCGCCTGGCGCGAGACGGCCGCGCTCTTCGACCAGTCGCACCACATGACCGACCTCTACATCGAGGGGCCGGACGTGATCCCGCTTCTTTCCTCGCTCGCAGTGAACACGTTCGAGAACTTCGCGGTGAACAAGGCGAAGCAGCTCGTCGTCTGCAACCCCGACGGCCACGTCATCGGCGACGCGATCGTCTTCCACCTCGACGAGAACCGGGTCAGCATCGTCGGACGGCCGTCCGCGCACAACTGGGTGCAGTACCACGGGGAGACCGGCGGTTACGACGTGACCTTCGAGCGCGACGAGCGCACGGCCGTCAACCCGACCGGCAAGCGGAAGCTGTACCGCTTCCAGGTGCAGGGTCCCGACGCGATGCAGGTGCTGGAGAAGGCGGCCGGCGGTCCGCTGCCCGAGATCAAGTTCTTCAACATGGGCGAGATCGGGATCGCCGGGCACACCGTGCGCGCGCTGCACCACGGCATGTCGGGCGTTCCCGGGCGCGAGCTGTTCGGCCCGTGGGAGGAGGCGGAGGACGTCCGTGCGGCGATCGTCGAGGCCGGCGAGGAGTTCGGCCTGCGGCAGGTCGGCTCGCGCGTCTACGCGACGAACACGCTCGAGTCGGGCTGGATCCCGTGCCCGCTGCCGGCCGTCTTCACCGGCGACGAGATGAAGGCCTACCGCGAGTGGCTGCCCGCAGACGGCTACGAGGCGACCGGCTCGCTCGGCGGCAGCTTCTACTCCGACGACATTTCCGACTACTACCTCACTCCGCACGACCTCGGCTACTGGCCGTTCGTGAAGTTCGACCACGACTTCATCGGCCGTGAGGCGCTCGAGGCGATGCGTGCCGAGGGGCCGCGGCGCAAGGTGACGCTCGCCTGGAACGGCGAGGACGTCGCCGCGGCGATGCGGGCGCTCTTCGAGCAGGGCGAAGACGACCCGGCAAAGTACATCGACCTCCCGCTCTCGAACTACTCGACCTGGCCGAACGACAAGGTGCTGCTCGACGGCGAGCTGGTCGGCGTGTCGACCTTTTCCGGTTACAGCTCCAACGAGCGGTCGATGCTCTCGCTGGGAGTGGTGAACTCGGATCTCGAGATCGGCACCGAGGTCACGCTGGTCTGGGGTGAGGAGAACGGCGGCTCGGCAAAGCCGGTGGTCGAGCGGCACTCGCAGGTCGAGATCCGCGCGGTCGTCAGCCCCTGCCCGTACTCCGAGATCGCACGCACCTCGTACCAAGAGGGCTGGCGGACGAAGGCCGCGGTCGGCTAGACCGTCAGGACGATCTTCCCCCGTGTCCGGCCCTGCTCGCCAAGCTCGTGCGCTCGGCCGGCTTCCTCGAGCGGGAACGTCCGCTCGACGTGCGGCCTCAGCCCCATCGCCGCGATCGCTTCCATGCCGGCTCGGTCGGGCTCGACGAGCATCCCGGCAACGCGGACGCGGCCCGCGGCGCTCTCACGGAGCGCCGCGACGGCAGAGGCGGAGAGGGTTACGAGAGTGCCGCCGTCCCGCATCGCCGGCAGCACGCCGAGCCCGGTCCCGCCGCCGACCGTGTCGAGCACCACGTCCATGTCCCCGATCCCGATTTCCCCGTCCTTGTCGAGCGGCGCGTCGACGCCGAGCCCGGCCAGGAAGTCGTGCTTCTCCGCGCTCGAAGTGCCGGCCACCCACGCGCCACGCGCCTTGGCGATCTGCACCGCGAGGTGGCCGACCCCGCCGGCAGCGCCGAGGACCAGCACGCGTGCGCCCGGCCCCACGGCGGCCGTCTCCACGAGCGCCTGCCACGCGGTCAGGCCGGCGAGCGGGATCGCCGCGGCCTCGACGTCGGAAAGCCTCTCCGGGATACGCGCGAGCTGCCGTGACGGCGACGCGACGTACTCGGCGTAGCAGGCAGCCTCCCGCGGGAAGCGCGGCATCCCGAAGACGCGGTCGCCCGGCGCGAGCCAGGTGACGCCGCGCCCGACCTCCTCGACGACACCGGCGACGTCCCAGCCGACCGTGAAAGGAGGCTCCCCGAGGAAGCCGCCCCCGGCCCGGGCCTTCCAGTCGACCGGGTTCACACCCGCTGCGGCGGCGCGGACGAGCACCTCCGTCGGGCCCGGTTCCGGCCGCGGGACGTCCTCGACCAGGAGCACCTCCGGCCCGCCGAGCGTGTGTTGCCGGACGGCTCGCATCGGTTGTATATACAGGCGTATGGCCGCGCCTCCCAAGACGAGCGCGTTCCCGAGCCCGTACGAGATCGAGACGCCTCCGGGCTGCGAGGGCTGGGAGGAGATGTACCCGTACCACGCGCTGTTCGCCGAGGGCCGGCGCGAGGTCGACGAGAACCGGTTCTGGTTCTGGAACTCGATGCACTTCCCGGTGCCGATGCCCGCGTTCGACGTGGCGTGCATCGACGCGCCCTACCAGGCGCTGGGCGAGTGGCAGAACCGCTTCTTCGCCCTCCCGGTCGCGATGGGGATCGACTACCGGATCGTCAACGGCTACGTCTACATCACCGGCAACCCTGTCACCGACCCGGAGAAGATCGCCGAGCGGGCGGCGTTCTTCCAGCGCCGGGCGGGCTACTACTACGAGCACTGGAACGAGCTCTACGAGGGGTTCAAGACGAAGATGGAGGCGCTGATCGAGGAGATCACGAACCTCCTGGTCCCCGACCTCCCGGAATACGAGCCCGACGAGGTGATGGAGCGGGACGAGAAGAACACCGCCTACGTCGAGGTGCTCGACGCGTACCAGCGGACGCTGCGCTGCGGCGACCTGATGTGGCAGCACCATTTCGAGTTCCTGCTGCTCGGTTACGGCGCCTACCTGACCTTCGCCGACCTCTGCAAGACACACCTGCCCGACATCCCCGACCAGCACGTCGCGCAGATGGTGGCGGGAATCGACGTGGTGCTGTTCAGAGCCGATGCGGAGCTGCGGCGCCTGGCACGACTCGCGCTCGAGACCGGGGTCGACGGCGCATTCGTCGAGGGCCGCACCCACGAGGAGATCGAGGCCGAGCTTGCCGGGAGCCACGACGGCCGCGCGTGGCTGGAGGAGCTCGAGCGGACGAAAGACCCGTGGTTCAACATGGCAACGGGGGACGGCCTCTACCACTACTACCGCAGCTGGTGGGACGACCCGAGCATCCCGTACGCCTCGATGATCGGCTACGTCCATGCCCTGAGGGCGGGCGACGAGGTCGAGCGTCCGACCGAGGAGATCCGCCGCGAGCGCGACCGGCTCGCCGAGGAGTACGGCGCCCTGCTGCCCGAGGACGCGCGCAAGTCGTTCGATGACCTGCTCGCGCTCTCGCGCACGGTCTTCCCGTACGTCGAGGAGCACAAGTTCTTCTGCGACTACTGGTTCCTCACGCGCTGGTGGAACAAGGTGCGCGAGTTCGGAGCGCTGCTCGCCCGCCACGGCTTCCTCGAGGACTCCGAGGACGTGTTCCAGCTCGGCCGCCACGAGGTGGCAAGCGCACTCGACGAGCTGCTGCTGACGTGGGCGACCGGGGGTGCACCGCTCGGCCCGAGCCACTGGCCGCCGATCGTCGCGCGTCGCAAGGAACTGTTGCGCCGGCTCGAGGAGTGGACCCCGCCTCCGGCGATCGGGGCGACGCCCGAAGCGATCACCGATCCCGCCGTGATCATGCTCTGGGGCGTGACGACGCAGCGCGTCCAGGAGTGGGCCCGCTCCGAAGAGGGCGGGACGGAGCTGACCGGCGCCGCTGCGTCCCCGGGCGCGGTCGAGGGCCCGGCGCGCGTCGTTATCAACGTCTCGGAGATCGCCGAGGTGCGTGACGGCGAAGTGCTCGTCTGCCCGATCACGTCGCCTGCGTGGGCGCCGATCTTCCCGAAGGTCACCGGCGTCGTCACCGACATCGGCGGCGTGATGTCGCACGCGGCGATCGTGTGCCGCGAGTACGGGCTCCCGGCCGTCGTCGGCACCGGCCGGGCAACCGCGCAGATCCGGACGGGCCAGTCGATCCGCGTCGACGGCTCGTCGGGCGTCGTCACGATCCTCGACTAGGTGGGCATGGGTCGGACTCGGCTGCTGGGGGAGCTTCGGCGGGACGACGCGGCCGAGTTCGGCGGTAAGAGCGCGAACCTCGGTGAGCTGCTCGCCGCTGAGATCCCGGTTCCGACCGGCTTCGCCGTAGGAGCAAGCGCGTACCGCGAGTTCGTCGAGACGAGCGGGCTCGAGGGCATGATCGCCTCGGCGCTCTCACGCGGTGGCGAGCAGGCTGCGAAGACGATCGACGAGGCGATGCGCTTCGCCCCGCTGCCGGCCGAGTTGCGGGAGGAGCTCGAGCAGCGCTACACCGAGCTCGGGGCTGGAAGCGTCGCCTGCCGAGCCGGCGACGCCCGGCCGGAAGACTGGGCTGGAAGCGTCGCCGGCCGAGCCGGCGACGCCCGGCCGGAAGACTGGGAGCCGCCGGTCGCCGTCCGCTCGAGCGCGCTCGGCGAGGACAGCCAGGACGCGACCTACGCCGGCCAGCAGGAGACCTTTCTCTGGATCCGTGGGATCGAGCACCTGTGCGACGCGGTGCGCGGCTGCTGGGTGAGCCTGTACACGCCCCGAGCGATCGCCTACCGGGCGAATCTCGGAGTGACCGAGGCTGCGATGGGCGTAACGGTGCAGGCGATGATCGATGCGGTCGTCTCGGGCGTCATGTTCACCTGCAACCCGGTGAGCGGTGACCCGAGCATGGTCGCGGTGAACGCGAGCTGGGGGCTCGGTCTCGCCGTCGTCGGGGGCGAGACGAATCCCGACGACTACCTCGTCAGCAAGGTGACCGGCGAGGTCGTCCGCAGCACGGTCAAGCCGAAGGAGATCGAGTACGTCGTCGATCCCGACGGCCGCGGGACCGTGCGTGTCCAAGTGCCGGCGGAGCGGCGCGATGCGGCCTGTCTCGGCGAGGACGAGCTCGCCGCGCTCGTCGAGCTCGCGCGGCGCGTCGAGAACCACTTCGGGTGCCACCAGGACGTCGAATGGGCGATCGAGCGGGGCAGCCGCAAGCTGCACGCCCTGCAGGCGCGGCCGGTGACCGCGACGAGAGCCGCATCGCACGTGTCCGATTCGGCGATCGCGCTGGTGATGAACGCCTTCGGTGCCGGCGACCGGCCCTGATGCCGCTCAGCGACGAGGACGTCCGCGAGATTCTGCGGCTGATCGACGAGGCGGAGGACGAGGAGCTCAACCTCGAGACCGAGGCCTTCTCGCTCTACGTCCGGCAGGTGCAGGCCGCAGCCCGCCCGAGGCCCCGGCCGCCGGCCGCACGCTCCCGCGCCGCCGGTGCCCGAGGGACCGTCGGGATCGTCGATACGACGACGCGTGACGGCAACCAGAGTCTCTGGAGCGCGACCGGCCTGACCACGGACGACATCGTCTCGATCGGACCGACGATCGATCGCGTCGGCTTCCACGCGGCCGACTTCAGCTCCAGTACCCACATGGCGGTGGCGGTGCGCTTCCACCGCGAGGATCCGTGGGAGCGTCTCCGCCTCGTGCGGGCGGCGATGCCGAAGACGCCGCTCAGCTACATCACGACCGGCATGCGCTTCATCTCGTGGGCGCCCTGCGACGAGGATCTGATGCGGCTCTCGTTCCGGTGCGTCGTCCGTAACGGGATCCGGCGGTTCCAGATCGCCGATCCGACGAACGACCCCGAGCGGCTGCGCCGGAGCGCGCGCATGGCCCGTGAGGAGGGCGTCGAAGAGATCGTCATCGGCCTGACCTACTCGGTCAGCGAGGTTCACACGCACGCTTACTACGCGGAGCGGGCAGCGGCGCTCGCCGACTGCGGCGACCTGGATCGCCTCTATCTCAAGGACCCCGGGGGGCTGCTGACGCCCGACGCGGTGCGCGAGCTCGCCCCGCACTTCCTCGCCGCCGCGGGCAAGCGCGCCGTGGAGCTGCACAGCCACTGCACGATCGGGCTGGCGCCGTTCGTCTACATCGAAGGGCTGCGGGCCGGGTTCCAGGTCTTGCACACCGCGGTCGAGCCGCTCGCGCGCGGGACCTCCAATCCCGCGGCGGACACAACGCTCCGCAACCTCGAGGCCGAGGGGTTCTCACACGGGCTCGATCTCGATGCGCTCGCCGCGATGACGGAGTACTTCTGCCGGCTCGGTCGCGAGAAGGGCCTGCCGGCCGGACAGCCGCAGGAGTTCGACGCGACCTACTACCATCACCAGCTCGCGGGCGGAATGGTCTCCACGACGCGGCGCATGCTGGAGGAGCAGCGGCGTCCGGAGCTGTTCGACGCGGTGCTGGAGGAGGTCGGCCGAGTGCGTGCCGAGATGGGCTATCCGATCATCGTCACGCCGGTCAGCCAGCTCGTCGCCACCCAGGCGGTCCGGAACGTGATGGAGGGCGAACGCTGGCTGAACGTCCCGGACGAGATCATCCGCTACTTCCTCGGCCACTACGGCGAGCCGGCCGCGCCGTGGTCGGCCGAGGTCGCCGACCGAGTCCTCTCGCGCCCGCGAACCGAGGCGCTGCGCGAGCTGGAGCCGATCCATCTCGAAGGCGCCCGGCGCCGGTTCGGCGGGACGATATCCGACGAGGAGCTGCTGCTCCGGCTGACCATGCCGGAGGAGCAGGTAGACGCAATGGTCGCGGCCCGGCCGGCCCGCAATCCGGTGTCCGTGCTGCTGCGCGAGGTGGCCAAGCGCGACTCGGTCTCTCACGTCCGCGTCGCCGCGGACGACCGCACCGTGGAGTGGCACCGGTGAGGCTCGACGACGTCAAGGCGTTCGTCCTCGACGTCGACGGAACGCTCGTCCATCGCGCCGGCGACGAGGTGCACGTTCAGCCGGGCGCGGTGGAGATGCTCGCGAAGATTCGGGAGTCGGGACGGCGCCTGGCGATCTTCACCAACGGCAGCAACGACTCGCCTGCGTGGTTCGCGCAGGGCCTGCGCGCGGCTGGGCTCGACATCGCCGACGATGAGCTGCTCACGCCGTTGCGCAGCGTCCGGGTCTACCTGCGCGGGCGCCGCGCCGAGGGGCCCGTGCTGGCGTTCGCGACCGGCCCTGCGCGCGAGTACCTGGTCGAGCAAGGCATGTCGCTCGCCAGAGGCGCCGGACCGGTGGAGGCGGTGTTCGTCGCCCACGCCGACACCGTCGACTTCGAGCTGCTGGAGCGGGCGGCCCGGGCCGTGATGGGCGGCGCCCGGCTGCTGACGGCGAGCTACGCGCCGGCGTACGCCGGCGCGAACGGGCCGATCCTCAGCCGGGGCGCGATGACCACGGCGGCGATCGCCAAGGCGGCGAACACGCGGCCCGTGATCGTCGGCAAGCCTTCGCGGGCCGCGCTGCGGACGATCGAGGAGCAGCTCCAGACGCGGGCGAGTGAGATCGCAGTGATCGGAGACGACCTGACGATGGACGTCAGGCTCGGCCGGATGGGCGGCGCCCGCACGGTGCTCGTCGCCAGCGGGATCACCGGTCAGGTCGACCTGGACGTGATCCCTCCGGCACACCGTCCGGACGCCGTCGTCGGCGGCGTCGCCGAGCTACTCGACCTGCTCTGACCGTTTGTAAAGGGTCTGACCCCAAGGGTCACGGAACCGCGACGATTGAATGCCGATTCGCGCGCATCCGGCGCTGTTCCGAGAAATGGAAATGTAAGGGGTCTGACCCCAGCCGTGTCCAAAAGAGCCGACCGGCTACGCGGCCGCCGGGCGGTAGCCGATCCGCGCGGAGATCTCGTTCGCCGTGCGCTTCAGCGCCGGGCTGAGCCTGACGACGAGGTCCTCCATCGAGACGAGCGAGCGGTGCACGGCGAGGTTGATCGCCGCCACCACGGCGCCGGAGCGGTCGCGGACGGGAACCGCGATCGAACGCAGGCCGTAGGCGAGCTCCTCGTTGTTGACGGCGATCCCGGCCTCCCGAACTGCCGCGAGCGCCTCGACCAGCGCCTGCCGATCGACCAGCGTGTTCGGGCCGCGCTGCTGGAAGTGAACGAGGTCGAGGACCTCCTCGAGCTCGGTGTCGGGCAGGCCGGCGAGCAGCACTTTGCCCATCGACGTGCAGTAGGCGGGCAGGCGCGAGCCGACGTGGAGGTTGAGGTCGATCTCGCGCTGGCCCTGCTGCGAGCTCCGGCAGCGCTCGATGTAGACGATGTCCGTCCTGTCGAGGATCGCCATGTTCACCGTGTGGCCCGTCTCGTCGGAGAGCTGCTGGAGGTGCGTGGCCGCGATCTGCCGCAGCTCCATCGAGTTGATCGCCGAGAAACCGAGATCGAGGACGCGCGGGCCGAGCCGGTACTTGCGCGACTGCGGGTTCTGCTGGAGGTAGCCGAGCCGGGCGAGCGTGGCGACGTACCTGTGGGAGGTGCTGCGGGTCAACCCGAGCACGCGCGCGAGCTCGCTGATCCCGAGCTCCGGCGTCGCCGGCTTGAACGCCGAGAGGATCGCCAGGCCGCGCTCGAGCGATTGAGACTGGCCGGACGCGGCCCCGGTTTCGGCGGACGCTCTCACTGGCCCGGATCGTAGAACACTGTCTCGAAGAGCTGACAGGCCAGCGGCTCCCGGGACCCCGCCGGCGGTCGTCCGCATATTAGAACACTGTCTTGACAGGTGATAAAAGCCCGCTTAGGTTGGCACGGTGAAGCGCGTCCTGCCGCTGCGCGAGGCGATCGCCGAGTTCGTCCACGACGGGGCCACCGTCGCGCTGGAGGGGTTCACGCACCTGATCCCGCACGCCGCGGGACACGAGCTGATCCGCCAGCAGCGGCGCGACCTGACGCTGATCCGGATGACCCCGGACCTGATCTACGACCAGCTGATCGGGATGGGTGCCGCACGAAAGCTCGTCTTCTCCTGGGGCGGGAACCCCGGGGTGGGCTCGCTGCACCGCTTTCGCGACGCGGTCGAGAACGGCTGGCCGCGGCCCCTCGAGCTCGAGGAGCACTCGCACGCCGGGATGGCGGCGGCCTGGGCCGCCGGCGCCGCCAATCTGCCCCTCGGGGTATTGCGCGGCTACCGGGGCGGCGACCTTCGCGCCCATACGCGCGTCGCCTCCGTCACCTGCCCCTTCACCGGCGAGGAGCTCGCGGCCGTGCCTGCGCTCCGGCCGGACGTCGGCATCGTCCACGCGCAGCAGGCCGACCGGGACGGCAACGTCCAGATCTGGGGAATCATCGGCGTGCAGAAGGAGGCTGTGCTCGCGTCCGCGCACTCGATCGTCACGGTCGAGGAGATCGTCGCCGAGCTCGAGCCGCGGCCCGGCGGGGTGGTCCTACCGTCGTGGGTCGTGGACGTCGTCGCGCTCGCCCCGTTCGGCGCGCACCCGTCGTACGCGCACGGCTACTACGAGCGGGACAACGACTTCTACGTCGCGTGGGACGAGATCAGCCGCGACCGCGACCGCTTCCACGCGTGGATCGACAGGCACGTTCTCGGGACGGCAGACATCGGGGAGTACCGGGCGAGCCTGGCGGCGGAGGCCGCCCCGGCGTGATCCAGAACGGTTTCACCGCCGACGAGATGATGGCGGTCGAGGCCGCGCGCAGGCTACGCGACCGCATGGTCTGCTTCGTGGGCATCGGACTGCCGAGCCTCGCCGCGAACCTGGCCCGGCACACGCACGCGCCCCGGTGCGTGCTGATCTACGAGAGCGGGACGATCGGCGCCAAGCCTGTGGACCTGCCGCTCTCGATCGGCGACGGCGAGCTGGCCGAGACCGCCGACGCAGTCGTCTCCGTGCCGGAGCTGTTCGCGTACTGGCTCCAGGGCCGGCGGATGGACGTCTCGTTCCTCGGCGCCGCGCAGATCGACCGGTACGGGAACCTGAACACCACCGTGATCGGCGACTACGAGGCACCGTCCGTGCGCCTGCCGGGCGGGGGCGGTGCACCCGAGAGTGCGCTCGGCGTGGACGAGGTGTTCGTGATGCTGCAGCACACGCCGCGCGCGTTCGTCGAGCGGCTCGACTTCGCGACGAGCCTCGGCGACAACGTCCGAACGGTGATCACGGACCTCGGCGTCCTCGAGCCGCGCGACGGCGAGTTGACCCTCGTCTCGTACCACCCGGAAATGACCGTCGAGGACGTCAAGGCTGCGACGGGCTGGGACCTGCGCATCGCGGACGACGTCCACGAGACGGAACCACCGAGCGACACCGAGTTGAGTGCACTGCGAGGATTGAGGACGAAGGGACGCGACTGATGGCCACCGACGTCGATACGCCGATCGTCCTGCCCGACGACCCGAGCTTCGGGCCCGAGGTCCAGGTCGACTACCCCGGCTACCGCTCGACGCGCTGGCGGGCGCCGGACCGGCCGCTCGTCCCGTTGCCGGAGGAGTTCCCGTCGCTGGACGGGCCGGTCTTCGGCCAGGCGGCGGTCGGCGAGCTCGACCACGACCTTACCCGCCAGCACGAGGGCGAGCCCCTCGGCGAGCGGATCATCGTCAGCGGACGCTTGCTCGACGAGGACGGCCGCGGCATCCCGGGCTCGCTGATCGAGGTCTGGCAGGCGAACGCGTGCGGCCGCTACCGCCACGAGGTCGACCAGCACCCTGCGCCGCTCGACCCGAACTTCTCTGGCGCCGGCCGCTGCCTCACCGACGCCGAGGGCCGCTGGCGGTTCGTCACGATCAAGCCCGGCGCGTATCCGTGGGGCAACCACGAGAACGCGTGGCGGCCGCAACACATCCATTTTTCCGTCTTCGGCCGCCTGTTCACCCAGCGCCTCGTCACGCAGATGTACTTCCCGGGTGATCCGCTGATGGAGTTCGATCCGATTGCGCACGCTGTTCGCGACCCGCGCGCGCGGGAGCTGATGATCGCGCGCTTCGACCTGGAGACGACCCAGCCCGAGTGGGCGCTCGCCTACCGGTGGGACATCGTCCTCGGTCGCGGCGGGCCGGGCACGACGCCGCTGGAGAACGGGTGAAGACTCCCTCGCAGACGGTCGGCCCGTACTACGCGATCGGGCTCTCCCGGCTGCCTCAGAACGAGCTCGCCGACCGGCGCGATCCGGCCGCGGTGCGGCTGATCGGCCAGCTGATGGACGGTCAGGGCGACCCGATCTCGGACGGCATGGTCGAGGCGTGGGACCCCGCCGGCAGGCGCTGGGGACGGAGCAGAACCGATGCCGACGGAGGGTTCTCGTTCGTGGTCACCAAGCCGGCCGCCCTGCCCGGCCAGGCGCCGAGGCTCGACGTGCTGGTGTTCGCGCGCGGCCTGCTGCGGCACCAGCTGACCCGGGTCTACTTCCCCGACGAGGCTGAGGCGAACGCGGCCGATCCGGTGCTGGCCGGGCTCGAGGACGGGGCGCGCTCGACCCTCGTTGCCGAGCAGGAGGACGGCGCGCTGCGATTCGATATCCGCATGCAAGGCGAGCGCGCCACCGTCTTCTTCGCGCATTGACGACCTTCGCGCCGCTGTACGTGCCGGCACCGCTCCGCGAGGCGGTCTCGGACGAGGCGTGGCTGCGGGCGATGCTCGACGCCGAACGCGCGCTCGGGCCGGACGAGGAGATCTTCGATCCGGGCGACTACGACATCGAGGCGCTGTCCGAGGAGGGCCGGGCCGACGCGAGCCCAGTCGTTCCGCTCGCCCGGGCGTTGCGCGAGCGCGAGCCGGAGGCGCACGGCCCGGCGACGAGCCAGGACATCCTCGACACGGCGGCGATGCTGCTGTCGTCGCGCGCGCGTGAGCTCATCCTCGCCGACCTGGACGGCCTTTGCGCGGCATGCGCGGGTCTGGCGGAGACGCACCGCTCGACGCCGATGATCGCGCGGACGCTGCTGCAGCAGGCAGCGCCGACGACGTTCGGGCTGAAGGCGGCCGGGTGGCTCGTCGGACTGGTCGACGCGCGGCGGCGCCTGGCGGCAGTGGTGCTGCCGGCGCAGCTCGGCGGACCGGCGGGAACGCTCGATCCGGCGATGACCGCGCGCTTCGCCGCCGCGGTCGGGCTGCCGGAGCCCCTTCTGCCGTGGCACGTGCACCGGGGGCCCGTCCGGGAACTGGCTGCTGCGCTCGACGTTGCGGCTGCCGCCTGCGCCAAGATCGGCCTCGACGTCGTGCTGCTCGCCCAGACCGAGGTCGGCGAGGTGGAGGAGTCGGAGCCGGGCGGCTCGTCGTCGATGCCGCACAAGCGGAACCCGGCGGCGGCCGTGCTCGCGCGCGCGTGCGCGCGGCTCGTGCACGCGAACGCCGGCCTGCTGACGAGCGGCGGGTACGAGCACGAACGGGCGGCCGGCGCCTGGCAGGCCGAGTGGCCCGCACTCTCGGCGGCCCTCGCCTTCACGGGCGGCGCCGCAGCCGCGGCCCGACGGTCGCTGGAGGGACTCCGAGTCGATGCCGAGGGGATGGCGGAGAGCGTCGCCGACGACGACACGGGCGCAGCCGAGGCTCTCGTCGATCGGGCGCTTGCACGCTACAGGAACGAGCCGGCGTGAGGCTGTACCACCGCTTCGACGGACCGGAGGACGCTCCCGTCCTGGTGTTCTCGAACTCGATCGCGACCACGCTCGAGCTCTGGGATGCCCAGGTGCCGGCCTTCACGCCGACGTTCCGGGTGCTGCGCTACGACCAGCTCGGACACGGGCGTTCGGAGGTCCGGCCGCGGCCGTACACGGTCGAGCAGCTCGGCGGCGAGCTGCTCGCGCTGCTCGACGAGCTCGGGATCGCGCGGATGTTCTTCTGCGGCCTGTCGCTCGGCGGTGCGGTGGGCATGTGGCTGGGCGCGCGGGCGCCCGAGCGGCTCGAGCGGCTCGTCCTCGCCGGCACATCGGCCTACTTCGGGCCGCCCGACCGCTGGCTGGACCGGGTTGCGCTCGTACAGGCCGAAGGCATGGCCCCGGTTGCCGAGGCCGCGATGGGCCGGTGGTTCACGCCGGCGTTCAGCGGGCTCGCGCCCTACCGCGAAGGACATGCGTCGACGCCCGCGGAGGGCTACATCGCCTGCTGCGACGCGCTCGCCGTCTGGGACTTCCGCTCCGAGCTCCCCGGCGTCTCGGTGCCCACGCTCGTCGTCGTCGGCGCGGAGGACCCGGCCACCCCACCGGAGCAGGCGAAGGCGATCGCCGACGGCATCCCCGGAGCTCGCCTGGTGGTCGTGCCGGCCGCGGCGCACCTCGTCAACGTCGAGCAGCCGGACGCGTTCAACCGTGCGCTGCTCGATCATCTGCTCGTGGAGGAGCCGGCCTGACCGACGACACGTACGACCGCGGCATGGAGGTACGGCGCGAGGTGCTCGGCGACGCGCACGTGGACGCAGCCGTGGAGGGAACGACACCGTTCACCGCCGACTTCCAGGACCTGATCACGCGGTATGCCTGGGGCGAGATCTGGGCGCGGCCCGGGCTCGATCGCAGGACGCGCAGCTGCATTACGCTGGCCGTGCTCGTCGCGCTCGGCCGCGACCACGAGCTCGCGATGCACGTCCGCGCCGCCCTGCGCAGCGGGCTGACCGCCGACGAGATCAAGGAGGTCCTGCTCCATTCGGCCGTCTACTGCGGCGTCCCGGCGGCGAACTCGGCGTTCGCGATCGCGCAGCGCGTACTCGACGAGGGTTAGTGTCCCATCCGGCAGCGATGCGCACGCAGGTCGGCATCGTCGGTGCCGGCCCGGCGGGCCTGGCGCTCGCACACCTTCTCCACCTCGAGGGGATCGACTCGGTCGTGCTCGAGGACCGGAGCCGCGAGTACGTCGAGGCGCGCATCCGCGCGGGCGTTCTCGAGCAGGGCGTCGCCGACCTGCTCACGGAGGCGGGCGTGGGCGAGCGGATGCGGTGCGAGGGGTTCGTCCATCACGGGATCGGGCTTCAGTTCGACGGCGAGCGCCACCGAATTCCACTGCACGACCTGACGGGCAAGGGGCTCGTGATCTACGGGCAGACCGAGATCGTCAAGGACCTGATCGAGGCCCGGCTCTCGACCGGCCGTCCGCTGCTGTTCGAGGTCGCAGAGTTGTCGGTCGGGGAACTCGAGACCGACCGCCCGCGCGTCCGGTTCCGCCACGAGGGCGCCGTTCACGAGCTCGAGTGCGACCTGATCGCGGGCTGCGACGGCTTCCACGGCGTCTGCCGGCCGAGCATCCCGGCCGGTGTGCTGACCGAGTTTTCACGCGAGTATCCGTTCGGCTGGCTCGGGATCCTCGCCGCGGTCGCACCGTCGATCGACGAGGTCGTCTACTGCACGCACGAGCGCGGCTTCGCGCTGCTCAGCCTCCGGAATGCCGAGCTCTCGCGCTACTACATCCAGTGCGAGCCGGACGAAGACGTCGAGCGCTGGTCGGACGCGGAGATCTGGGCCGAGCTCCAGCGTCGCGTCGGTCTCGAGGGCTGGACGCTGGCCGAGGGGCCGGTGCTCGAGAAGGGGGTCACGGGCATGCGCAGCTACGTCGTCGAGCCGATGCAGTTCGGGCGCCTGTTCCTCGCCGGGGACGCCGCCCACATCGTCCCGCCGACGGGAGCGAAGGGGCTGAACCTCGCGATCCGCGACGTGCGGCTGCTCGCGGATGCGATCGCCGACTGGTACCGGTCGGGCGACGAGTCCGCGCTCGAGCGCTACTCGGCAGAATGCCTGCGCCGGGTCTGGCGGGCCGAGCACTTCTCGTGGTGGATGACGTCGATGCTGCACCTGCCGCCCGGCGAGGATCCGTTCGGCCGGCGCCTGCGGCTCTCGCAGCTGCAGTACGTGACGACCTCGGAGGCCGCGGCCCGCTCGCTGGCCGAGAACTACGTCGGGTTCGACACGGTCTAGTTTGCGGCGCCTGCGCACGCCGCCTGGCCAGCCTGCGGGAAGGTGCGGCCTCACGCCCGCGGGTTGCTGCCTACTGACCGAACGGTTAGTCTACGCGCCGGTGCAGACTCCAACGGTCGCCGGCCTGCACAACGCGAGCACGCTTCTCGACGAGAATCTCGTCGCCGGCCGTGGGGAGAAGGTGGCGATCTCGTGCGGTGACGAGCGCGTCACGTACGCCGAGCTGTACGCGCGGATGTGCGGCGCCGGGACGGCGCTGCGGGAGCTCGGAATCAGGGCGGGCGAACGCGTGCTGCTGGTGATGGACGACTGCGTGGACTTCCCCGCCGTCTTTCTGGGCGTGATGCGAATCGGTGCAGTGCCGGTCCCCGTCAACCCGCTCTATGCCCCCCACGAGTACGGCTTCTTCGCCTCGGACAGCGGCGCGTCCGTCGCCGTCGTCGACGCCACCTGCGCCGAGAAGGTGGCGGCTCCGCGCGTCGTCGCCGCCCACGAGCTCCGGGACGCGCGCGACGACGTGCCGCCCGCCTCGACCGGGGCGGACGACGATGCCTTCTGGCTCTACAGCTCCGGTTCGACCGGGCGTCCGAAGGGCGTCGTGCACCGACACCGGGACATGCTCTTCACCTGCGAGACCTACGCGAAGCACGTGCTCGACATTCGGGAGGAGGACGTGACCTTCTCGACCACGAAGCTCTTCCATGCGTACGGGCTCGGCAACAACCTGTCGTTTCCGTACTGGGCCGGCGCCTCGACGGTCCTGCTCACGGGACGGCCGGCGCCGGATGCGATCTTCGAGACGGTCAGACGAGAGCGTCCGACGATCGTGTTCTCGGTTCCGACGCTCTTCAACGCGATGCTGCATGCAGACTCGCCCGATCAGGACTGGTCGTCGGTGCGGGTCTGCGTCTCGGCGGCGGAGCCGCTGCCAGCGGAGGTCTGGCACCGGTGGCACGACCGGTACCGGCTCGAGATCCTCGACGGCATCGGCTCGACCGAGATGCTGCACATCTACTGCTCCAACCGGGCAGGACAGGTCGTGACGGGGTCGAGCGGGACGCCCGTCCCGGGTTACGAGGTGAGGCTGTGCGACGACGACGGCCGCGAGCTGACGGAGGAGGAGGCGAAGGGCGACCTGTACGCGCGCGGTGGCAGCATGTTCGCCGGGTACTGGAATCAGCCGGAGAAGACCGCCGACTGCATTCGCGACGGCTGGTTCTACACGCGCGACCGGTACCGCCGCGACGCCGAGGGCAACTACTGGTACGAGGGCCGTGCGGACGACATGTTCAAGGTCAGCGGCCTTTGGGTCTCGCCGGCGGACGTCGAGGCGAGGCTGATCGAGCACCCCGCGGTCCTGGAGGCAGCGGTGGTCCCGGCGCGAATGGAGGGGCTGACGCAGGCGAAAGCCTTCGTCGTCCGCAGCCCCTCCGGAGCGCGGGGGAACGGGCTCGCGGAGGAGCTGCGCACATTCTGCGGCGAGCGGCTTCACCGCTACCAGGTGCCGCAGCTGATCGAGTTCGTGGACGATCTCCCGAAGACGGTCACGGGCAAGATCCAGCGGTACAAGCTGCGCGAGAACTGATGCTGGGCGGCCGGCTGCTCATCGACGCCCACGTGCACCTCGCGCGGATCCCGACGTTGAAGATGCAATGGGAACGCTGGGTGATGCTCCGGCGCGCGGACGGGGACCCGGCCGAGCTCTACGACGAGGAGGGCTCGCCGATCGCGGAGCGCTTCAGCGCCTTCCTCGAGCGGGAAGGCGTCGACTGCGCGATCCTGCTCGCCGAGTACAGCCCCCGGGTGACCGGGATCCAGCCGATCGAGGACATCGTCCAGGTCGCGCGCCACGACCCGGCGCGGATCCGGGTGGCGGCAAACGTCAACCCGCACCTGCACCACCCCGTGGCGGCGGAGGTCGAGCGGCAGCTCGATCTGGGGGCAGTCGCGCTGAAGATCCACCCCGTGCACGGCGGCTTCCCGCCGAACGCGGGCGAGCTGTACCCGGGATACGCGGTCTGCGCCGAGCGCGGCATTCCGGTCATCTTCCACTGCGGGACGAGCAACTTCGACGGCGCCGTCAACCGCTTCGCCGACCCGCTCTACATGGAGGACGTCGCGAAGGACTTCCCCGACCTCACGATCGTGCTCGCGCACGGCGGGCGCGGTTGGTGGTACGACGCAGCCGCGTTTCTCGCGTTGATGCGCGAGCGCCTCTGGATCGAGCTCTCCGGGCTCCCACCGGCAAAGCTCCCCGAGTACTACGCGCGTCACGACCTCGACCGGCTCGGCCGCAAGTTCGTCTTTGGCACCGACTGGCCGGGCGTGCCCGGGATCCGTGCGAACGCCGAGGCGGTCGCCGGCCTCGGGTTCCCCGAGGACGTTCTCGGCGGGATCCTCGGCGAGAACGCGCGGACGATCTACGGCCTCGGGGAGGTCGCCACGGCGGCGCGACTCGCGGCCGCAGAGGGCTCTCGGTCCTGATCCAGGGTCAGCGCCGGCTTAGCGCGGGCTCTGCTTGACGATGACCGCCTTCGATTCCTGGTAGTAGTCGAGCGCCTCGTTGCCGTGCTCCTTCCCCATGCCGGACTCGCCGAAGCCGCCGAACGGGAGCTCGTCGTAGATGATCTGCCCGGAGTTGATCCAGGTGTAGCCGGCCTCCAGGCGCTCTGCCGCGATCGTCGCGGCCGTCAGGTCACGCGTCCAGATCGACGAGCCGAGCCCGAACCGGGACGCGTTCGCGCGCTCGATCGCCTCGTCCAGGCCGCGCACTTTCCAGATCGGCAGCGCCGGACCGAACACCTCTTCGACCGCGACCTTCGAGTCGTGCGGCGGCTCGAGGATCAGCGTCGGCTCGTAGAACCAGCCGTTGGCGAACTGATCGCCGTCGGGGCGCCTGCCGCCCGTCAGCAGCTCACCGCCTTGCGCGAGCGTCGAATCGACCTGCTCCTCGAGCGTCTCGCGCTGCGCCTGGGAGTGGAGCGGGCCGATCATCGTCCCCTCCGCCGTCCCGGCCCCGAGCACCAGCCTCGCGACCTTTGCCTCGAGCTTCTCCACGAACTCGTCCACGATTCGCTCGTGGACGTAGAGGCGCTTGACGGCAAGGCACGCCTGGCCGCAGTTGAAGAAGCGCCCGACGCTCGCGGCGCTGACGGCGCCGTCGACGTCGGCGTCGTCCAGGACGATCATCGGGTCGGAGCCGCCGAGCTCGAGCGTGACGCGCTTGACCCCCCGCGCGGCGAGCTCGGCGACGTGCTTGCCGACCGGCGTCGAGCCCGTGAACGCGACTTTCGCAACCCGTGCATCGGTGACCAGCGCCTCCCCCAGCACTGAGCCCTTGCCGGTGATCACCTGGAAGACGGACTCCGGCAGCCCCGCCTCCCGCATGAGCTCGCCGATGCGGATCGTGGTCAGCGGCGTCGTCTCCGCCGGCTTGGCCACGATCGTATTTCCGCAGACGAGTGCGGGGCCAAGC
>JBKOVL010000120.1:0-5845 GCA_046723895.1 Actinomycetota bacterium
GGCGCGGTCATCGTCTTGATCCGCATCCGGGAGGCGGCCTCGTCGATCAGGTCGATCGCCTTGTCGGGAAGGTGCCGGTCCTGGATGTAGCGGTCGGCGAGGGCGGCGGCCGCGTACAGCGCCTCGTCGGTGATCTTGCAGCGGTGGTGCGCCTCGTAGCGGTCGCGCAGGCCGCGCAGGATCTGGACGGTGTCGTCGACCGAAGGCTCGTCGACCCGCACCTGCTGGAAGCGCCGCTCGAGCGCGGCGTCGCGCTCCAGATACTTGCGGTACTCGTCTAGCGTGGTCGCGCCGATCGTCTGCAGCTCGCCGCGGGCGAGTGCCGGCTTCAGGATCGAGGCGGCGTCGATCGCGCCCTCGGCCGCGCCGGCGCCGACGAGGTTGTGGAGCTCGTCGATGAACAGGATGATGTCGCCGCGCTGGGTGATCTCCTTCATCACCTTCTTCAGGCGCTCCTCGAACTCGCCGCGGTACTTCGAGCCCGCCACCAGCGCTGCGAGGTCGAGCGTGTAGATCTGCTTTCCCTTCAGGAGCTCGGGAACGCTGTTCGACGAGATCCGCGCCGCGAGACCCTCGACGATCGCGGTCTTGCCGACGCCGGGCTCGCCGATCAGCACCGGGTTGTTCTTCGTGCGTCGCGACAGGATCTGCATCACGCGCTCGATCTCGGTCTGGCGGCCAACCACGGGGTCGAGCTTGGCCTCGGCCGCGAGCTTCGTCAGGTTGCGGCCGAACTGATCGAGGAGCTTCGAGCTCTTCGACTTGTCCGGCGGACCGCCGGAGGCGCTTCCCTGCTGGCGGCGGCCCGGGCCGGAGAGCATGCGGATGATCTCGTTGCGAATCTTCTCGGCGTCGGCGTCGAAGTCGAGCAGGATGCGCGCGGCGACGCCCTCGTTCTCGCGGACGAGGCCGAGCAGGATGTGCTCGGTGCCGATGTAGTTGTGGCCCAGTGAGAGCGCCTCGCGCAGCGCGAGCTCGAGCACCTTCTTCGCGCGCGGCGTGAACGGAATCTGGCCGGTCGTGACCTCGTCCCCCTGACCGACGATGCGCGCGACCTGAGCGCGAACCTCTTCGACGGTGATATCGAGGGACTCCAGCACGCGCGCCGCCAGGCCTTCCTCCTCGCGGAGGAGGCCGAGCAGGATGTGCTCGGTGCCGATGTAGTTGTGCTTGAGGGCACGGGCCTCGTCCTGGGCGAGAACGACGACTTGGCGAGCCCTCTCCGTGAACCGTTCGAACATCTGGAGAGCCATTGTACCGGAGTGCCCTAAGCGCCCCGCCTGCGCCGTGCCCGGCCGAAAGCTCTGATCGGGCCGTCAGAATGGAGGGCGTGAGGGTCTCAGCGAAGGCCGACTACGCGCTGCGAGCGTGTGTTGAGCTCGCCGCCGTCGACGGCGCCGGCGCGGTCAAGGGCGAGCGGCTCGCGCAGGCCCAGGAGATCCCCGTCAAGTTCCTCGAGAACATCCTCGGCGACCTGCGCCATGCCGGGCTCGTGCGCAGCCAGCGCGGCGTCGAGGGCGGCTACTGGCTGGCCCGGCCGGCGACGCAGATCACGCTTGCCGAGGTGATCCGTGCGGTCGAAGGCCCGCTCGCGAACGTACGGGGCGTGCGGCCGGAGTCGATCGAGTACGCGGGCTCCGCCGAGCCGCTGCGCGAGGTGTGGGTGGCGGTGCGGGCGAGCCTGCGGGCGGTGCTCGAGGAGGTGACGCTCGCCGACGTCGCACGGGGCGAGCTGCCCTCGGCGGTCCGGGAGCTCGTCGCCGACCCCGAGGCCTGGGCGCCGCATCCCTAGAGAGAGGGACAGACCCCTGGCGGGGTCTGTCCCCGGGGTGACGCCTCCTCCCTAACGGAAGAAGGTCCGCTTGGCCGGCCTGAGGCTCGTGAGCCGGAAGGCGTCACGCGCCGTCAGCGCGACCGCGAAACGGCCGTGCCGGAAGCGCGGAGCCGGGACCCAGCTCCGGGTCAATGCAGCGCATTTCCGCGGCGGAACGAGGGTGCGGAAGCTCCGCGCGTACGAGCGGACGCCGGGCTTGGAGTCGCGCTCGAGGATGCTCACGTTCCTGCGCGAGTCGTCGCAGGTGCGGAACCGGACGTAGAGCCGGGCACCGACCCAGCGGACACTCAGGATCGTGACCGTCGGGCGGCGGTTCGCAGCGGGAGCCGGCGTCGGGGCCGGAGCCGTCGAGGCCGAGCGAACCACGGCGGTGACGTCCGAGTTCACGGTCGTCGAGCCGGCGAGGTTCTTCGCCGCCACGGCGACCCGCAACGTGTGGCCGACGTCGGCCGTACGCACGCCGTACGCCTTGCCGGTCGCGCCGGCGACGTCCACGCAGCCGGCACCGCTCGTGTCGCAGTGCTGCCACTGGTAGGTGAACGTCGTCGCGCCGCCGATCCACGTCCCGGTCGTCGCCGTCAGCTCCTCACCGGGCTGAGGCGTGCCCGACACGGTCGGATGGGTCGTCACCTTCGGAGCCTGGTCGTCGGAGACGAGGTTGGTCGTCTTCGAGAACGACGCCGTCTGACCCTCAGCGTTCGAAGCCGTGACCCGCACGCGGACCGTGTTGTCGACGTCGGCCGAGGTCAGGCTGTAGCGCTTCGCGCCGGCACCGCTGATGTTTGCGCAGCCGGTGCCGTCGGCTGCACACCGCTGCCAGCGGTAGAAGTACGTGGTCGGGTTGCCAGTCCACGTGCCGTTGCGCGCGGTGAGCGTCATGCCCTTCTCAGGCGTCCCGGTGATCGTCGGCGGGGCCGTATTGCTCGGAGCCGCCGCCGAGGCGGCCGCGGCGGCGATCCCCGCCACGACAATCGCGATCAGCGGAACGATCAGTTTCGTACAGCGGTTCATTCGGGCCTCCTTTCCTGCCTACAGGGAGGGACCTCCCCGCGCGCGAGGACCGAAAGCGCCGTCTTACAGAGTCCTTACTCCGCTTTCGAGGCCACCTCGTGCCCCCCGGGGTCACCTACGCGGCGAAGCTCGTCTGGTGCGTGGGCCGGACGTAGACGATCTGGCCCTGCTGGAGCTCGAGCGCCGCCGCCTCGTCGCGAGTCAGCTGGGCGGACAATGCCTCGCCGTCGTCACGAACGAGCTCGACGCGAACGTCGAAGCCGAGGTGGGCGAGCCGGACGACCATCGCCTCGCGGGTCGTCCCGTTCGGAGTCAGGCTGATCTCGAGGTCGTGCGGACGCACGAACGAGTCGCCCAGGCGGTTGACCGCGCCGACGAACTCCATCACGAACTCGTTTGCCGGATGCTCGTAGAGCTCGACCGGGCCGGCGATCTGCTCGATCTTCCCGTGGTTCATCACCGCAACCGTCTCCGCGACCTCCATCGCCTCTTCCTGATCGTGCGTGACGATCACGGTCGTCGTGCGCGTCTCGTCGTGCAGGCGTCGTAGCCACGCGCGCAGCTCCTTGCGCACCTGCGCGTCGAGCGCCCCGAACGGCTCGTCGAGGAGCAGCACCTTGGGGTCGACGGCGAGTGCGCGGGCGAGCCCCATCCGCTGCCGCTGGCCGCCCGAGAGCTGAGACGGGTAGCGGTTGGCGAAGGCCTCGAGCTGGACGAGCTCGAGCAGCTCGTCGACGCGCTGCTTGATCTCCGCCTTCGGTCGTTTCCGGATCTTCAGCCCGAAGGCGATGTTGTTCCACACAGTCATGTGCTTGAAGGCGGCGTAGTGCTGGAAGACGAAGCCGATCCCGCGGTCCTGCGGCGCGACGCCGGTGACGTCCTCCTCGGCGAGGTGCACCTCGCCGGCATCGGCCTTCTCGAGCCCCGCGATGATCCGCAGGAGGGTCGACTTGCCGCTCCCGCTCGGGCCGAGGAGCGCGACCAGCGAGCCCGTCTCGACCTCGAGCGACACGTCGTCGAGGGCGGTGAAGTCGCCGAAGCGCTTGCTGACGTTCCGGATCGAGATGCTCATCTATGCATGTGCCTCTCTGTCGTTTACCACGGCACCCGGGCGGAGCCCGCGTGCCGTGCAAGGGGGAACCTCTCGGTTTCCCCGAGTCCCCCTCCCCGGGAGCCGCGTGAGCAGGCTCACGCGGTCTCCCTGGGTCGGATGAGCGTCATGGACACGAGGACGATCACCGCGATCACGGCGAGCATGAGCGAGATCGCGTACGCCCCCGCCTGGTCGAAGCTCTCGTAGCGCTCCTGGACGCGGAGCGTCGCGGTCTCCGTCTGACCCTGGAGGCGCCCGGAGACGACTGCGACGGCGCCGTACTCGCCGAGGCAGCGCGCCGTCGTCAGGATCACGCCGTAGATCACGGCCCAGCGGATCGAGGGGAGCGTGATCCGCCAGAACGTCTGCCAGCTGCGCGAGCCCAGCGTGCGCGCGGCCTGTTCTTGCTCGTCGCCGATCTCGCGCAGGGTCGGGATCACCTCGCGCGCGACGAACGGGATCGAGACGAAGACCGTCGCGATCACCATCGCCGGAAGCGCGAAGAGCACCTGGACGCCGTGGTCTGCGAGCCAGCCGCCGAACCAGCCCTGCCGGCCGTAGAGCAGGTAGAGCGCCAACCCGACGACGACCGGCGAGAGCGCGAGCGGCAGGTCGATGAACGCGTTCAGGATCCCCTTGCCGCGGAAGTTGCGGCGCACGATCGCGAGGCCGCAGACGATCCCGAACACGGTGTTGATCGGCACCGCGATCGCCGTGATGATCAGCGTCAGCTTGAACGCGTGGATCGTCGCCGGGTCGGTGAGCGCGTCGTAGGCCGGCTGCACTCCGTGCTCGAACGTGCGCCAGAACACCATCGCGAGCGGCCCGACCAGGATCACCGCCAGGTAGAGGAACATCAGGCCGCGCGGCAGGTACCTACGCACGGTCGTGCCTCGTCGCGAAGTGGCGGATCACGCCGATCGTCAGGAGCAGCGCGAACGAGAGCACGAGCAGCACGACGGCGGCCGCGGCGGCGCCGGCCTGGTCGCCGCTCTCGATCCGTCCGAAGATGTAGACGGAGGAGACCTCGGTCTTGTAGGGGAGATTGCCCGTGATGATCACGAGCGAGCCGAACTCGCCGACCGCCTTCGCGAACGCGAGCACGACCCCCGAGAGAATGCCCGGAAGGATGTTCGGAAAGACGATCCGGCGGAAGGTCTTCGCCTCCGAGGCGCCGAGCGAGCGGGCCGCCTCCTCCATCTCGGTATCGAGCTCTTCGAGCACCGGCTGCACGGTGCGGACGACGAACGGCAGCGTCACGAACATCAGCGCCAGCACGATTGCGGTACGGGAGTAGGCGACGTCGACACCGATCGGCGAGCGTGGCCCGTAGAGGGCGAGCAGCGTCAGGCCGGCAACGATCGTCGGCAGTGCAAAGGGCAGGTCGATCACCGCGTTCACGAACGACCGTCCGTGGAAGCGGTCGCGGACGAGCACCCACGCCGTGATCGTGCCGAGCACTGCGTTGAGCACGACGACCAGGAACGACATGCCCAGCGTGAGCTTCAGGGCGGCGATCGCCTCCGGGCTCGTCACCGCGTCCCAGAAGCCGCTCGCTCCGTCCTTGGTCGAGGCCCACGTCAGGGCCGCCAGCGGGAGTAAGACGAGCACCGACAGGAATGTCGTGACAAAGCCGAGCGACAGGGCCGTTCCCGCCCGGTCGCTGCTTCCCACGCGCGTTACGCGCGCGACCGCTGTGTCGGCGCTAGCCAGTTGCGCCGCCCACCTTCCTCTCGATCGTGGCCATTACGCCGTGATCCGGATCGAAGAAATCCTTTTGCACCCGTGGCCAGCCGCCGAGCCCGAGCTGGTCGATCGTGAACTGACCCGGCCGCACAGGAAACTTCTTGCGATTGCGCGCCAGGACGCTCTTGACGATCGGCCGGTAGCCGCGGTCGGCATATACC
>JBKOVL010000183.1:0-36499 GCA_046723895.1 Actinomycetota bacterium
TCGGGCACCGGCCCGGGCATCGCTCGGCCGTAGAACTCGTCGCTCGGCGCCGATTGGCCTCCCCGCTGGAGCACCAGCTCGATCCCGTCGCCCTCGGACCAGCGGTTCGCACGCAGTAGCAGTCCCCGTTTTCGCGCGAGCCGTGCTGCGTAACCGCCGGTCGCGACCACGAGCGGCTCTTCGGGTATCAGGCCGGGGCGAGCTCCGAGGCTCACCTCCCCGGCCGCCCGGACGAGCGTGTCGGTGAGGCCTCGCGCATCGAAGCGCCGGCCGGTCGTGAAAGGCCGGTCGGTGTCGCGGGCAACCACCGGAGCGCCGAGACGCTCGAGCCAGGCGAGGCCGTCGTCCAGACGCTCCCAGACCAGACGCTGCAGGGGCGGATCGCCGTCCGGACACTGGCGACGAAACTCGCTGAAGTCGCGGTAGCGCCAGGCGACGCCGCTCGAGAGCAACATCGAGCCTCCGGGCCGGTTGCCCTTCTCGAGCACGCGTACCTCGGCGCCGAGCTCGCGCGCGCGGGCCGCGGCGACAAGCCCCGCCATCCCGGCTCCCAGAACCGTGATCAGCGCAGCGAGAAGCTTGCCTTGTGCTCGACGTACTCGAGCTTGACGCGGTCCGGCCCCCAGACGAAGACCGCGAACGTGTTCGGAGCGTCGACCACGTCCGCCACCTCGACGCCCAGGTCCTGCGCCCGGGCCGCCCGGTCGACGAGCACGCCGAGGTGGTTCAACAGGGGCCGCTCCGGCTCGGGAACATCACCCTCGGCGAGCTCGAGATACGCGCCCCCGACGGCGACGCGCTGCGGACCGGCAGGTTCGAAGCCGTAGCGCAGCCACTCACGCGCGGCCGCCTCGGGATCGGGCGAGAGGAGCGCGACGTGGTCGAGGTCGTAGTCGGCGTCGGTCTCGCCTTCGACGAGTGTGAGCACGAGCCCCTCCCCCACCTCGAAGGCCTCGGCAGTCCCGTCCGGCAACGCGGCGCGCGCGGACGCGAGATCGCGGACGCGCAGCCCGATCCGTGCGAGCCGGCCCCGCTCGCGCGGGCCGTCTGCCTCGAACAACGTCAGCTTGCCGCGGCGCGCATCGGCACCGATCAAAGTGAACCGGTCGGTCCGCTCGATCACGTGCATACCGAGATGGGCGAGCGCGAAATCCGCGATCGCGTCGCGCCCTGCGACCCAGAGCGCGACGTGATCGAGTGAGGTCGGGTTCACTCCCGACTAGGCTAGCTGCGTCCCTCGCAACGCCGCCGGGCAAAGCCCGCCGGCGTGCAAATGCGATTCTGACTACTTGCGTCGGTCGACCGCACGCTGCAGCTGCGCCTTGTTCATCTTCGAACGGCCGGGGATGTTCATCTTCCGGGCCTCGTTTTACAGCTGCTCCTTCGTGCGGCCCTTCCCCCTGCGCGTGCCGGAGCGCATTCCGCCGCGACGGCCGGAAGACATGTCCGTGCGAGAGGTCCGCGATGAAGAGCGCGCCTCTCCCGACCTCGCGCGCTCCTTGTTGACGGTGCGGGCGGCGATCTCCTTGGCGCGCTTCGTGGACGCGCCGCGTTCCTTCGCGCTCTCCTTGATGTGCTCGTACTGCCGTTCGCGCTTGTTGCTCCATGCCTCCTGAGGCATCGCTCCTCCTCGGTCGGATGACTCAACGCGGTGATGCCCGCGCGGCTACCTTTCAACCCCCATGCCGCGCGCGCTCGTGATCGCCGCCCGCCAGCCCGAGTTCAGTCGACTCCTGGAGGAGGCGGGGTTCGAAGTCGAGCTTCGGACGCGGCCACTCGACGGCAGGACCGTGCGGGCGGACGTCGCGGTCGTCTTCCGCGGCCGCCTGATCGGCCGAGCTCAGGCGGCGGAGCTCGCGGAGGCCGGGATTCCCGTCGTCGAGGTACTGACCGCGCCGCCGACGAGCCCTTCGACCCGGACCTGGATCAAGCTCTCGAATCGGATCGCGAAGCCCGACCTCGTACAGGTCGTCCACGCGCTCGCCGACCGCGGCGACTAGCCTTCCTACACAGCGGCCGTCTTCGCCAGGATCGGGAGCGTCGGCCTCTGCGCGCGCGGCGCGCGTTCGAGCGTGACCGCGACCGTGGCGCCCTTCGGCACCGGTCCCTCGAGCACGACGACGGTGTGGTTCCCGCCGGGAAAGACCGCCGCAGGCACCGGCTTCCCGCCCTCGATCACCCAGGCCTCGTAGACCTTGCCGGGCGGCGCCGGGTCGAAGCCCGACACGGTGAGCTGGGCCGTCCCGCCTGGATGGAGCGTGAGCGCGAGCCGTTTGCCGCCGCCACCGGAGAGACCGACCGAGAGGCCGACCGAGAGCCCGACCGCAAGCGCCGCGGTCGCCGCGACCGCGATCCCGGCGTAGAGGCGCGTGCGGCGCGGGCGCATCGCGACCACCTTCGGCGGTTCGGCCCGGGCAGCCGAGACGATCCGGTTGCGCAGACCGGCGGCAGGCACCGGGCCTTCGACCGCAAGAGCGAGCGCGCCGACGCTCTCGCCCAGGGTGGCGAGCTCGACGCGGCAGTGATCGCAGTCGCCGAGGTGTTCCTCGAAGGCGCGGCGCTCGTCCTCGTCGAGCGCATCGAGCGCGTAGGCCGCGGTCAGTTCGTGCAGGTCGTCGTCGGTCATCTCATGCCCTTCGCGTAGATTCGCTCGCGGGGGCGGATCGGTTCGGACGCGCACTGACGAGCTTGCTCGTCAGTGCTTGCCAGCGACATCACTCCAACGGTGGGTTCTGGACGTTGTGCTCGGTCGCGTACTCGTCGACGAGCTTGTTGATCTCGTCCGCATCGCCGTAGGCGTAGTTGATCTTCACGAACGGCTCCCACTTCTCGGGGAGGGCGTCCTCGGGGAAGATGGCCTCGACCGGGCACTCCGGCTCGCATGCGCCGCAATCGATGCACTCCTCGGGGTCGATCACGAGGATCCGCTCGAACTCATGGATGCAGTCGACGGGGCAGACGTCGACGCAGGAGCGGTCTTTGATGTCGATGCAGGGCTCGGCGATGATGTAGGTCATCCGGAGACCTACTCTACCGGGGCCAGCAGCTCCTCGATCACCTCGGAGCAGCGCTCCTGGAGCGCTGATTTGGCGAGCACCTGGTCGAAACCGGCTGCGTTCGCACGCCGAAGGCCGGCGGTGTCGGTGTGGCTCGAGAACCCGACGATCGGGATGTCCGGCCACGCGTCGGCGACCTCCTCCGGCTCGATCCGCGAGATGTCCGCGATCACGAGCTCCGGCTCGGCGATCGTGTCCGTGGTGACCAGACGGTGTCCCGGCAGCAGCGACTCGAGCTTGCCCCGGAAGAAGAGGTCGACCCCAACGAGCAGGATCGTCGCCACGGCCCGGAGCGTACCACCCTGTCGGGCTACGCTCCATCCGGGATGGAAGGCACGTTCGAGCGCGGCCTCGAGCTGATCCGGGCGGGCCGCTACTTCGAGGCGCATGAAGAGCTCGAAACGGCCTGGCGCGCAGCCGAGCCGGAGGAGCGCGACTTCTTCCAGGGACTCGTCCACGTCGCGGTGGCCTGGTACCAGGCGGGGCGCGGGAGACGTGTCGGCTGCCGGCGGCAGCTCGAGAAGGCCGCCCGCCGCCTCGGGCCGTACGCACCCGCGCACCGGGGGGTGGACGTCGCCGCGACGCTCGAGCGCGTGGGAGAGGCCGAGACGATCGTCGCCGAAGGCTCGCTCGCCCTGCCTCCGCCCGTCGTCTGACCGAAGGGCCCGGGTGGACGCCGGGCCCTTCGCGATGTCGGCCACCCGAGCTGGCCGCGGATCGCCGCGGATCATCCGGACGTCCCGGTCCCGGAGCCGTCAGGATCGGCGGCCGGCACCTCGTTCGACCCCTTCAGGCTCGCCGTCAGGAGGCGTTCTTACGAAAAACCTTACGACCGGAATCCGGCTAGATGCGGTCGAGCCCGACCTTCTCCAGTAGGCGGTTGACCGCGACGTTGAGCCACCACGACCGATCGAAGAAGAGCAGTAGACCCAGCGCGACGAGGGTCGCCCCGCCCGCGATCTGAAGGATCCGATAACGGTCGCGCACCCAGCGGAATGCGGCCATCGCCCGCGCGAACGCGACTCCGGCGATCAGGAACGCCGCTCCCAGGCCGAACGAGTAGGCGGCGAGCAGCACCACGCCCCGCAGAACCGTCCCGGAGTTTGCCGCGAGCGCGAGGATCGTCCCGAGGACCGCGCCGATGCACGGCGCTGCGCAGACGGCAAAGGCGGCTCCGAGCAAGACGCTCGAACCACGCGCCCGCGCGAGCAGTCCAGGCGCCACCGCCCGCTCGGGCCACGGCAGCAGGCCCATGAAGCCGAGCCCGATGACGACGAGGAGAAAGCCGGCAAACTCGGTCTTCGTCCGAGCGTTCAGCACGCTCCCGATCGCGGCCGCACCCGCGCCGAGGACGACGAACACGACCGTGAACCCGACGATGAACGGCAGGCTGGCGAGCGCAACGCGTCGCCCGACTCCGGGCTCGTCGAGGCGGCTCGCTTCGACGGCCGAAACCGCAGACAGATAACCCGGCACGAGCGGCAGGACGCAGGGCAGCACGATCGAGATGAAGCCGACGGCAAACGCGATCGGGATCTGGCTACCTGTCGAAGCGAGCAAGCTCTTCGTCCACCCGGCGGTCGAGCTCGGGGTCGAGCGGCGGGCCGGCGGTCGCGACCGAGCCGGCGCGCCCGCGCGACCACCGCCACGCGAGGACGCCGAGCACGACCGCGCCGAGCCCGAGTCCCACGAACGGCAACACCCACGCGAGCAGGTTGAAGCCGTGCTTCGACGGCTCGGCGAGCACGGCCGGGCCGAACTGGTCGACGAGCTTCTGCTTGATCTCGCTCTTCGTGTCGCCGGCAGCGATCCGGGCAGAGATGAACCGGCGGATCCGGTCGGCGATCGGCGCGCTCGACTGGTCGAGCGTCGTCTTGCACGTCGGGCACATCACCTCGCCCTCGAGCTCTCCGAGCGTCGGGTGCCGCTCGCTCGCGAGTGCGGGCGCCGCCGCGAGCCCGAGCGCGAGCACGGCAACGAGCAGCGTCTTCACGACGCCAGCGCCCGCTTGATCCCGGCGGTCAGCTTCTCCTCGCTGATCTCGCCCTGGACCCGCTCGCCGACGAGCCTCCCGTCGCGCCCGACGAAGTACGTCTCCGGAAAGCCGGTGACGCCGTACTTCGGGAGCACGTCCCCGGGCCCGTCGTGGACGTTCGGGTAGGTCAGCTCGAATCGTCGGATGAACCTCCGCGCGTCGCCGGAGAAGTCCTGGGCATCCACGCCGACGACGACGACGCCGTCGCGGCGGAAGTTCCGCCAGGCCGCCTCCAGGCGCGGCGCCTCGCTCTTGCATGGGTCGCACCACGACGCCCAGAAGTTGAGCACGACGACCTTTCCCCGCAGCGAGGCGAGCGAGAGCCTGCCCGTCCGGTCGAGGCGGCCGAGGTCGAAGCGCGGCGCGGCCGGCCGTTTGCCCTTGGCGAGCTGCGTGGCGACGCCCTTGTCCTGGTGGACGACCTTCCAGACGAGCAGCGCGAGGAGCGCGGCGACGACCGCGACCGAGAGCGCCTGCAGGCCGTGCTTCAGCCACGTGGGCACACCGGAACTATGCCGCGACGATGTAGACCGTCGTGCCGATGTCGACGTGCTCGAACAGCCACTCGGCCTCCGGGATGTACATCCGGATGCAACCGTGAGAGGCCGAGTAGCCGAGCGAGGCGGCGTCCGGCGTGCCGTGGATGCCGACGCCCGGCGCAGACAGCCCCATCCAGCGCGTGCCGAGCGGGTTGCCCGGGCCCGGCGGAATCGGCTTCGCACCCTTCGCCCACGGGGCGTCGGGCGGGTACCACCACGGATCCCTCCACATGACGACGATCTGGAAGCGCCCAAGCGGTGTCGGGTAGACCGACTGGCCCGTGGCGACGACGAATACGCGCCAGGGCTTCATCCCCCTGTAGAGGAAGAGGTGGTTCGAGCCGCGGCGAATCACGATCACCGGGCCGAAGTTGCTCCGGGTGATCGCCTGCGGGACCCGCTTGTACGGGAGGACGATTCCGGTGCGCCGGTTCTCGCGCAGCGCGTGGAGAATCGCCGCGACGGCTGCCTTCCTGTCGAGCGTCTTTCCGGGCTTGCCCGGCGTGATGTAGGGCCTCAGGTGGCGGAGGAAGAGCTCGGCGTCGATCGGCTCGCGGGTATAGCGCTTGGCGAGCGAGTCGACGAATGTGCGCACGGCGCGCCCGTGGATGCTGACACCGAGCGGAACCGCGGCTCCCTCGGGCGCGCTGCGCGCATGGGCGATCGCCGCTTTCGCGTAGGCGATCACTCCCAGCCGCGTCGGGCTGACGACGGCCCGGTGCGCGCCTGCCGTGAGAATGAGCGGCGACCGGAACCCTGCCCGGACGACCAGGTAGGCCGCGGTCGGCGAGAGACCGCCGACGTGAATCCCGCCGATGGTGACGCCGAGTGGGATCCGCTTCGGCTTCGCGTGGCGCCTCGGTGCAGGGGTGGTCGTGGTCCTCGTCGAGGCTTCCGTCGTCGTCGCCGGCGTGGTGGTGGTCGTCTCGGTGGACGACGTCGCGGTCGTCGACGGCGGTGACTGGGCCCCGCCTGCCGGAACGAGCGCGGCGAACAGCCCGGCGGCAGCGAGCGCGCAGGCGACAAGGCCGATCAAGACGAGGCGTTTCACGGCTCCCGAGTGTAGTCCGAGATCAGGCGAGGATCATTCGTGATTACCCCGTCGACACCGGCCGCGACCACGCGCTCGAGCGTCGGCAGGCGGTCGACCGTCCAGGCGAGCACCGGCGCGCCGCGGGCGTGCGCCCGCGCGACGGCCGCCCGGGAGACGACCGAGTGGTGGAGGACGGCCGCCGATGCGGAGGCGCGTTCGAGCAGACCGGCGATGCGGAACGGCAGCGCCCGGCGCAGCGCGAGCAATGCCGGCGGGGTCAGCGGCGCGAGCAGCCGCCGCTGCGAGAGCCCGCGTCGGTCGAACGGGTACGTGATCCCGCGCGCGAGCCGCGGCTCCAGCGTGGCGAGTGCCTGCAGGCTGCGCGCGTGGCAGGTGCTGACGAAGGTGCGCTCGACGACGTCGTGCCGCGCGATTGCCCGCGCCGCGCTCTCCTCGTACCCGTACCACTTCAGGTCGACGTGGATGCACACCCCGTCGGCGCCCGCGAGGAGGTCGAGCGCGTCCTCGAACGTCGGCAGCTCCGGCGCGACCTCGCGGAGCGCGGCGAGGCTCTTCGTGCGCACCTGCCCCGCCGCCGCGCCGTGACTGACCTCCAGCAGGTCGTCCGAGTGCGCGAGGACGAGGATGCCGTCCTTCAGCTCGAGCACGTCGAACTCGACGAGGTCGCAGCCGAGCTCGACCGCCCGCGAGAGCGAGCGCAGGGTGTTCTCCGGCTCGAGCGCGGCCGCGCCCTTGTGGCCGACCAGCAGCGGGCGATCGCCCCGGCGCAGGTTCACAGGCGCCGGACGACGACCAGCGCGCAGTCGTCCCGCAGGTCGCCGCCGACCCAGCGGCGGCAGTCTGCGAGCACGACCTCGGCCAGGTCCTGGGCCGGAAGCTCGCGATGCTCGGAGAGGAGCCGGTCGAGCCGGGCCTCGCCGTACAGCTCGCCCCGGCGTCGCGCCTCGACCACGCCGTCCGTGTAGAGGACGACGGCGCCGCCGGGCTCGAACGGGCGTCGCAGCTCCTCGTACGGCTGCCCGGACTCGATCCCGAGCACGAGCCCGTGCGCCTCGAGGCTCTCGACGCTGCCGTCCGCGTGTAGGAGCCGCGGCGGCGGATGGCCGCCCGACGCGCAGGCAACCTCGCCGAGCTCCGCGTCGATCGTGAGGTAGAGCATGGTGATGAACTTCCCGGCGCCGATCTCCTCGACGACGACGTCGTTCGCGGCGGTGAGGAACGCTGCCGGCTCGGGGTACAGCCGGGCGAGCGAGCGGAAGACGAACTTCGCCATCGCCATGTCCGCAGCCGCGTCGATCCCGTGCCCCGTGACGTCTCCGAGCACGATCGCGAGACGCCGGTCGCCGGTCTTGAGGTAGTCGTAGACGTCGCCCCCGACGCCGACGAGGGCCGACGACTCGTAGACCGCGCCGATCTCGAGGCCGGCGACGTGCGGCCGGAAGCGCGGCAGCAGCGAGCGCTGCATCGAGTCGGTGAACGCCTTCTGCTGCTGGTAGAGCCGCGCGTTGTCGACGGCGAGCGCCGCCTGGGCGGCGACGAAGAGGGCGGTGTCGAGCGTCTCGTCGGTCAGCGGCCGTCCGGGGTCGAGCGAGACGATCGTCAGCGTGGCGAGCAGCTCTGAGGGCGTGGCGATCGGGACGACGGCGGCAGTGGAGCCGCGCTCGAGGAACGGGACGAGCAGGCCGTGCGAGCTGCCGAGCTCGGCGGCGGCGGTCGCGTCGACCCGGACGGCCTGACCCTGGACGAGCCGGCGGCGCGCCGGCGAAGGGATGATGTGCTCGGGCTTCTCGAAGACCGCGTTCATCGCCGGTTCGAGCTGCGGTCCTGCGACGTGCACCCGCTGCGTGAGCAGGTCACCGCGCTCGTCAGGAACGCGGATCACGGTCACGTCGACCTCGAGGAGCTCGACGACGGTGGCCGCGATCGCGTCCAGCGTCTCGTCGAGCGAGAGGCTGTGCGCGAACGAGCGCGAGATCTCGTATAGGGCAGAGAGCCGCCGTGCCGCGACCCCTTCGGCCTCGCGCGCCCGCTTCTGCTCGGCCTCCTGCCGCTTCAGGTCCTCGTGCAGTCCCGCGTTCTGGACGGCGACGGCAATCTGGGCGGCGAGGGCCGCGAGCAGGGCGGATTGGTCATCCGTCAGCGCGCTGCCCTGCGGCGGGTAGACGGCGAGCAGCCCGATCACGTCCCCCTGCGCGACGAGCGGGACGGCGTGCACGGCCTCGATCTCGGCCTCCTCGAGCGCGGCCTGAACCGAGGCGAGATGCCTGTCGGTACGGGCGTCGGTCGAGGCGACGAACCCCCGGGCCCGGAACGGGCCAAGCGCCAACTCGAGCACGCGCTCGGCGACGACCGAGTGGGGGCCGGTCACTTCGGATGCCGCGGCTGTCTCGAACCGCTCGTGCTGGCGGAGGTAGATCCCGACCGAGCGCACGTCCAGGAGTCGGGGCAGACGCACGACCGCGGTCTCGAGCGTGTGGGCGAGCGAAAGGTGCGAGGTCGCCTCGTCCACGACCGAGAGGAGGTCGCGTGTGCGTTCGAGCTCCCGGCGCAGCTCGTCCCCGCGCTCGAGCGCCCGCAGGGCCTGAGCCGCGCGAGTGGCGAAGCCGGCAAGCTCGCCGAGCGTGCCCTCGGCCGGCGCGGACGCCGACGGGAAGACGAGTTGGAGGGCGCCGCTCGGCGGCTGACCCAGCGGGAAGGACGCGACCGTCGAACCGGGGGCGTCGTCCAGGCCCGGCACGCGAACGTGCAGCACCGCGTCGGCGAACGACCGAACCACGTCCTCGTCAGCGAGCCCCGCTCGGGCAACGACGTTCAGCCCCTCGGCGCCGCTCCGCCAGATCACGCAACCCGAGGCGCCCGTCGCGTCAACGGCCAGCCGCGCGATCCGCTCTGCCCCACGCAGCTCGTCTCCACCGGCGGCGAGCGCCTCCGCCGTGAGCGTGAGCGCCGAGCTGGAGAGCCCCGCCGCGGTCCCGTCGGCGTACGCACGCAGAGCGAGCGCGGCCTGGCCGGCGGCGACGCGCGCAGCCTCGCGCTCGGCCGCACCGAATCCGCCGCGCGAGCGGTGCAGCTCCAGCAGCGCAGCCACGCGCCCGTGGAGTCGCACCGGAACGAGGAACAGCGCCCCCGCGTCCGTGCGCTCGGCGACCCGGCGCAGACCGGGCGGCAGCTCGGCGACGCGGTCGAGCTCCTGGTCGGGCGGTGCGTCGTCGACCCGAGAGCCCTCGATCTCCGCGGCGAGCGACGCACTGCCGGCGACGGCGCGGGCGACGAGCCCGTCCCGGTCGACGACGCGCAGGACGACGAGGTCGGCGGCGGCCGCCGCGCGCGCCGTCTCGGCCACCGCCTGCAGGGCAGCGTTCGCATCGGGCCCGGAGGCGAGGCGATCGGCGCCGGCCGATAGTGCAGTCAATGCTGGCGTGCGGGACTCGACGGCCGTGGGCACCTCCCGTTCGGACCTAAGTATCGCTCAACCACGGAGCCCGCATCAAAGCAGGCCGATCTCTCTAGACTTCGATCGATGGCCGAGCCTGCACACCGGCGGGGCGCCCGAGTGAGCCGAGGCGCGGAGGCCCCGCCGGTCGACCCAACCGCAGTCGATCGCGCCTACCAGTTCTATCGGGCCCGCCGCTACGCGAAGATCGAGCATCGTCGGGCGACGCGCCTGGCGCATGCGCGTTTCTGGGTCATCCTCGGGATCCTCGTGCTGGCCGTCCTCGTCCTGGGCGTGACGGTCTGGGACGAGGTCACGCGACTGTTCGGGCTTTAGGCAGGGCTAAGCCAGGGAAGCAGGGGAGCTTTAGAAGGGAAGCAGGGGAGCTTTAGAAGGGGAGCGTCGTGCCAGGCTTCAACCCGGCACCGATTTACTCAGTTCTCGGAGCGCGTCGGGCCGAAGCCCCACTGGAGCTGCTCCCACGACTCCGTCCCGCACATCGGGCAACGCGGAAGCTTGCTCGAGATGCTGATCCCGTAGCCGCAGCCGACGCACCGGAACTCACCTTTCGCCTTCACGCCTGCGACGAGCGGCGGGCTCGTGCTCTGCCCAGGTACGTCGATTCCGGCTGCCATCAAACCTCTCTCGTCGGGTACCTCTGACCGTCGACAAGTGAAGTGCCCATACTTGGGAGCATGGAAACACCGGACCTCTTTGATTTCGATGATCCCCGTCCCGAGCCCGAGCCGCCGCCGCGCGCGAAGCCGCCTGCGCGCCTCCCGACACCGCAGCTCCGGCCTGGAGGGCAGATCTGGGCTCTCGGCGGGCGGATCGCCTGGATCGCAGGGCTGATCCTGATGCTCTCCTCGTTCATGTCGTGGTACTCAGGCAAGTCGATCGAGGGGCCCACACTTGCGGTGACCGGCTGGCACACGGGGACGATCGGCAAGCTCGTCTTCTTCGTCGGGCTCGCGATCGTCGCGCTCGCGATCCTGCGTGAGGCCGGCTTCGAGCTGCCGCCCAGCATTCCCGAGAGCCTCGTCACGATCTCGCTCGGTGCGCTCGGGACCATCCTGGTCCTGATCAGGCTGATCTCGATCCCGGACACCTTCGCAGGAACGAGCGGCCGCGGGATCGGGCTCTGGATCGGGCTCTTCTCCGCGCTGGCCGTGATCGTGGCCGGCCTCCTGCGCGCCGGCGAAGAGCTATAGCGGCAGCAGCTGCTTCGTCGACTCGATCAGCTGCTCGGGGTCGAACGGCTTGCCGACGAAGCCCGCGGCGCCGCGGCTCGCCGCCTCTTCCGCCCCTTCCTCGACTCGACCGCTGAACATGATCACGGGGATCGTGCCGACGCCGTGGCGCTCCTGGACGCGGCGGAGGAGCTCCCAGCCGTCCACCTCGGGCATCATCACGTCGAGCAGGATCAGCTCGGGCGACTCGTCCTCGAGCGCCGCCATTCCCTCCCCCGCGTTGCCGGCCTCGCGCACCGAGTAGCCCTCCGCCTCGAGGCTGGCACGCACAGCACGGCGGAGACCCGGGTCGTCGTCCACGATCAGAACGAGCGGGCCGGGCTGCTGGGCGCGACCCGAACGCGCGAGGAAGCCGTCGAGGTCGCGGCGGCGGAAGCGGCGATGCCCGCCGGGTGTGTAGAACGCGGGAACGAGTCCCTGGTCCGACCACTTCCGGATCGTGCTCTGGGCAACGCCGAGATACTTCGCCGCCTGCCCCAGTGTCAGCCAGTCACCCTCCGTGCCGGCCGCCCTGCGACCCGCGCTTCCACGCACAGCCACACCTGGAAGCTACCCAAAGATGCAGATTCCTAACGTGTGGCGGTCACCGTGACCGTCTCTGGCGCGGGCGGCACCCCCAGCGGCTTCAGCGTCCGCACCAGCGTCTGGGTGGTACCGGGCGACGGGTTGTCGTTCAACGCCTGCCCGAGCGCGAGGCCGGCGCCGAAGACGACGACGAGGGCGACCGTCCAGACGAGCGCGCGCCGACGGCGGTCACGCCTGGGCGGGCGGCGGTCCCGCCTCGGTGGGGATGGGCTGCTCAGGGCTCGTAGTCTCGCGCGCCGCGCGCGTAGAGGTGAAACGCGGCGTCGGTGGCGAGGCTCACGCCCGGCGGCCACCGGGCCGGCGGGGGGAGCTCTGCGATCGCCTCCCGCACCCAGGATTCCGAGCGCCGGTACTCGGCGGCGAGCTCCGCGAGCGTGTAGACGGAGCCGACGCGGCGTCGCAGCTGCTCGGTGACCGCTTCGACCTGGGCATGGAGCGTCCGGTAGCGGCCGCGGTTGTCGCGCTCTGCTTCGAGCCGACGGTACCCATCGGCCCACTCCTGTCGGACGAGTTCGGCCGCAGCCACGCCTGCGACTTTAGTCACGCTCGCTGCAGCAGCGGTCCGCCGGCCAGGGCCGCTCGAGCTCCGCGAGGATCCGGCACCCGAGCTCGTGCTCCGGCCGGGCAAGCGCGTACGCCACGTGGGCGTGGAGACATTTGAGGCCGCCGCCGCGCGACGAGCCGCCGATCCCGAGGTCGAGCGAAGCACCGCCGTCGGGCCACGGACCTTCGCGGGCGAGGGCGCGTCTGATCTTGCGCTGATCCTCCGTTGCGCGCTCGAGACTCCCCGCCAGCTCGGGGTCCGAGCGGGCAGCCTCGCTCCAGCGTTTGACCCCTCCTGCCGCCTCGAGCCGCGACACTGCGGCGACCAGGTGGCGGCAGCTCAGGTAGTAGGTCGTCGGGAACGGGTCGCCCGCCTCGTCGTAAGGCGCCTGCTCGGTGACGGCGGGACCGCCGTACGGGCACCGGACGACGACCCGCAGGAAGGCGCGGGGCTCGCGCCCGATCTGGCGCGCCACGACGTCGCGGTCGCCCATGCGGACTCAGCGTAGGTCAGCGCCGCGCGTGCGCGCGCCGCCACTGGGCGATACCGCGCACGATGAAGAGGCGCTCGCCCGGCTTGACGAGTCCGAGCCGCCGCGCCCCTCGAACAAGCGTCGAGCCGCTGCGAATCTCCGCGAGCCGCTCCTCGAGAGCGTGCTTGCGCGCCGCGAGCGCGCGCACCTCCGCCGTTCGGGCCTCGACTGTCCGCTTCGTCTCGACGTAGGCGTGGACGGGCCGGTAGTAGAGCAGCCCGAGCAGCACGACGAAGGCAAGCGCGAGCCAGCGTGCAAGCCTGCGGCGTTTGCGGGGGCGAAGCATGGACCGTGATTCCTTCGCCGCGGGCGCCCGCCTTTCCTTCGCCCCCGCGACCGACATGGCGGGCGCGGCACACAGAACGTTCTCGGCAGCAGATGGTGTTGGGGAAGGGGGCCCATGGAAAACCGTGAAGCGAGCCGAGCGAGCGTCTGGGCGCCCGCCTTTCCTTCGCCGCCGCGACCGACATGGCGGGCGCGGCACACAGAACGTTTCTCGGCAGCAGATGGTGTTGGGGAAGGGGGCCCACGGGGGAAACCGGCCGTTTCCCCCGTGAAGCGAGCGGAGCGAGCGTCCTAGGCGATGTCGACCTTGATCAGATTTGTCGTGCCCGGGATGTTCACGGAGGTGCCCGCGGTGATCACCATCCGGTCGCCCGGGTCGACGAGGCCCGAGTCGCGGGCGGCGGCGATCGCCTGGTCCCAGAGCTCCTGCACGTCCTTCGCCTCCGGGAGAAAGAGCGGGATCACACCCCACTCGAGCGCCATCTGCTGCAGCGCGTAGCGGTTGTGGGTCAGGCCGACGATCGGGCGGCGTGGACGCAGCCGCGCGACGGCCGAAGCCGTGCGGCCGGTCGCGGTCGGCACGAGGATCACCCTGGCTCCGAGCGCCTCCGCAAGGTCACAGGCGGCGTTCGACATCGCCCGACCGACGCTCGTCTGCTCACCGGGATCCGGCATCTGATGTCGATAGGCCAGGCTCGGCTCGACCACGCGCGCGATCCGGTCCATGTACGACACCGCCTCGACCGGGTACTCACCGACCGCCGTCTCCCCTGACAGCATCAGGGCGGAGGAGCCGTCGAGCACCGCGTTCGCGACGTCGCTCGCCTCGGCACGTGTCGGCTCGGCGTGCTCGATCATCGACTCGAGCATCTGCGTGGCCGTGATCACCGGCTTCCCGAGCTCGAGCGAGCGCAGGATGATCCGCTTCTGGAGGAGCGGCACCGAGGCCGGCCCGATCTCGACGCCGAGGTCGCCGCGAGCGACCATGATCGCGTCCGTGTCACCGAGAATCTCGTCGAGGGTGTCGACCGCCTCCGCCTTCTCGATCTTCGCGATCACCTCGGCATGCGAGCCCGCGTCCTCGATCAGCTGCCGCAGCTGGCGCACGTCGGCGGCCGAGCGGACGAAGGAGAGGGCGACGTAGTCGACCTCGAGCTCGAGCGCGAGCTCCAGATCGCTGACGTCCTTCGGGGTCAGCGACGGGATCGGCAGCGACACTCCCGGCAGGTTCACGCCTTTGTGCGCGCTCACCACCCCACCGACGAGGACCGCGCAGCGCGCCCGGCCTTCCTCGACCTCCTCGACGCGAAGGCGAACCAGGCCGTCGTCGATGAGGACGTCGTGACCGGCCGTCAGCACGTCGCCGATCACCGCCGGCGAGATCGGCAGATCGCCGTCGTGGGCCGCCTCCTCCGGTGCGATGACGACCTCCTCGCCGCGCGTCAGCAGATTGGGCCGATCGAGCTCCCCGATCCGGAGCTTCGGCCCTTGCAGGTCGGCCACGACCGCGAGCGGCCGGCCGGCATCGTCGGCTGTCGCGCGGATCAGCTCGGCCCATACACGGTGCTGGTCGTGCGTCGCGTGCGAGAAGTTGAGGCGCCCCGCGTCCATCCCCGCTTCGACGAGCGCCGCGAGCCGGTCCCGGTCGCCGCTCGCAGGCCCGATCGTGGCGAGGATCTTCGTCCGCCGCGGAGCAGGCGCCACGATCCAAGGGTAGCGCTGTGGGTCACCCGACGTTTGGCGTTCGCCGGCCGGGCGATACGCGGGCGAGAGAGGGACGGGCAACAGAACGAGCCTCGTCATCCTTCGCATGTCAGACCCCCCTTCTGGGGCGCCGCAGCGAGAGCACCGGCTGCGATCACGCCTGAAACGACGAGCAGGCCCGGCCGGCGCCCAGACGATCGTCCTATCTCCGCGGGAACGCCTCCCAGCCCGGGTACTCCGCCCGCCGGCCCAGCTCCTCCTCGATCCGGAGCAGTTGGTTGTACTTCGCGACGCGGTCGGTCCGAGACGGCGCGCCGGTCTTGATCTGGCCGACGCCGGTCGCGACCGCGAGGTCGGCGATCGTCGTGTCCTCCGTCTCGCCGGAGCGGTGGGAGATCACCGACGCGTACCCGCTGGAGCGGGCGAGCGCGATCGCGTCGAGCGTCTCGGTCAACGTCCCGATCTGGTTGACCTTGATCAGGATCGCGTTCGCCACGTTCTGCTCGATGCCGCGGGCGAGCCGGTCGATGTTCGTGACGAACAGGTCGTCGCCGACGAGCTGCAGCCGCTCGCCCAGGCGCTCGGTCAGCGCCTGCCAGGAGTCCCAGTCGTCCTCGGCGACGCCGTCCTCGACCGAAACGAGGGGGTAGCGGTCCGCGAGGTCGGCGTAGAACGAAGCCATCCCGGCCCCGTCCTCCTCGCGCCCCTCGAACCTGTAGACGCCGTCGCGGTAGAACTCCGAGGCCGCCGGGTCGAGCGCGATCACCACACGTTCGCGATGCCCGGCCCGGTCGGCGGCCTCGAGGATGGCCTCGATCGCCTCGTCGCTCGAGCCGAGGTCAGGCGCGAAGCCGCCCTCGTCCCCCACGCCGGTCGCGAGGCCGCGCTCGCGCAGCAGCCCCTTCAGCGCGTGGAAGGTCTCCGCGCCGATTCGAAGCGCCTCGGCGAACGAGGTCGCGCCGGCCGGGACGACCATGAACTCCTGCAGGTCGATCGAGTTCTGGGCGTGCGCGCCGCCGTTGATCACGTTCATCATCGGCACGGGCAAGGTGTGGGCTTCGCCCCCGCCGAGATACCGGAAGAGCGAGACCCCGGCCTCGGCGGCGGCCGCCTTCGCGGTCGCGAGCGAGACGCCGAGGACCGCGTTCGCGCCCAGACGCGCCTTGTTCTCCGTCCCGTCGAGCTGCGCCAGGAGCCGGTCGACGCCCTCCTGGTCGGTCGCATCGCGGCCGCGGACGGCGCCGGCGATCTCGCCCTCGACGTTCGCGACCGCACGCGTCACGCCTTTCCCGCCGTACTCGGGCCCGCCGTCGCGGAGTTCGACTGCCTCGTGGACGCCGGTCGAGGCGCCCGAGGGCACTGCTGCCCGCGCGAGCGCTCCGGACTCGAGCCGGACGTCGACCTCGAGGGTCGGGTTGCCCCGCGAGTCGAGGATCTGGCGGGCGTGGACGTCGGCGATCGAGCTCATCGGCTCTCTCCCTCCTTGGCGAGGTCGAAGTAGCGGTCCTGGTCGGCGACGGGAAGCTTCGCCCATTCGTGCCCCTCGGCGGCGGCCAGCCGCTCGGCTTCCTCGACGCGCGCGACGAAGCGGCCGGTCGCCTGGCGGAGCTCTAGCTCCGGGTCGACGCCGAGATGCCGGGCGACGTTGACGCAGGCGAAGAGCACGTCGCCGAGCTCGTGCGCCCGGCGATCATCGTCGCGGCCTTCGAGCTCGTTTCTCAGCTCGGCGAGCTCGTCCTCGAGATCGGCGAGCGCACCGGCGGTGTTCGGGTAGTCGAACCCGACCGCGGCCGCGCGGCGCTGCACCTTGCGCGCGTGCAGGAGCGCCGGCAGCGCCTCGGGGACGTCGTGGAAGACGCCCGCGCGCCCCTCCTGCTCGCGCTTGATCTCCTCCCACTGCCGTCGTACCCCGCCCGCCGTCGCAACCTCGGGACCGCCGAACACGTGCGGATGCCGCCGCACGAGCTTCTCGTGGATGCCCAGCGCAACGGCCTCGAGATCGCCCTCACCCTGCTCGGCGAGAAGCTGGGCAAGGAAGTAGACCTGGAAGAGGAGGTCGCCGAGCTCGTCCAGCAGCTTCGCCCGGTCGTCCGCAAGTGCCGCGTCCGCGACCTCGTAAGCCTCCTCGACGGTGTGCGGGACGATCGTCTTCGCGGTCTGCTCCCGGTCCCACGGGCAGTCGCGACGAAGTCGCTCGGTCAGCTCTTGAAGATCGGTGAGAGCCCGCTCGAGCGTCAACCGGTGGTGGTCGGCGCTGTGGTCGTCTGCGGCGGGGCGAGGCCGGTGGCGTACTTCACCTTCTTGGCGAACTCCGCCTGCACGCCGGCCAGCCACTTCTGCAGGGAGCCGCTCCGCTCCTGCTGGAGGAGCTGCTGGCGGATCGCCTGCTTGACCTGGGCGAAAGGCGTCTTCTTGCTCTTCGTCGCGTCCTTCTCGGCGCGGATGATGTGCCAGCCGAACTGCGTCTTGACCGGCTTCGAGATCTCACCTGTCTTCAGGGAGAAGGCCTTCTTGTCGAACTCGGGCACGGTCTGGCCGCGCGAGATCGTCAGCTGGCCGCCCTGCGCCTTCGAGCCCGGATCCTGGGAGTACTTCTTCGCGAGCGTCGCGAAGTCGGCGCCGTTCTGGAGCTGCGCGTAGAGCTTGTCGGCGAGCTTCTTGTCCTTGACGAGGATGTGCCGCACGACGCGGGTCTCGGGCTGCGTGTAGACCGACTGGTGCGAGTCGTAGTAGGCCTTCACCTCGGCGTCGCTCACCTTCGCGTCCGCGGTGACCTTCTTGTAGATCGAGTCCGAGAGCACGTTGGCGCGGACGTCGTCACGAACCTCGGCGTCGGTGATGCACTGGCGCTTCAGCTCCGCCCGGTAGCGCTGCTCGCTGCCGGCGAAGTACCGCTTCTTGATCTGCGTCAGCTGCTTCTCGACCTGGGCGTCGCTGACCGTGACATTCAGGTCGGGCGCCTTCTGCGCGAGCTCGGCGCGCTGGACGAGGCTCTGGAGGATCTGTTGCTGGACCGCCTGGTACTCGGCCGAGCCCGCCTTCGGAAAGGTGCGCTTCTGCAGCTCGTAGCTGCACTTCGCCTGCGCCAGGCGACGATCGAGCGTATCCCTGGTGATGTGATCGCTGCCGACGACGGCCGCGTCCTCCTTGGCGACGCTGCCGCCCCCGCTCCCTCCGCCCCCGCAGCCGGCGGCGAGCAAGACGAGCGGAAGCCCGGCAAGGAGAACCGAAGAAAGGCGCCTCATGAGCCGCTGCAGGGTAGCAGCGGCGTCACGGCCGACCTGACGTTTCGAATCCAGGCGCGTAGGCGACTTGCGGGGATGTCGTGCGCTTCCCGCGGAGAGCGGCGACGAGGAGCTGGGCCCGGATCGCCTCGCGCACCTCCGAATCCGTCATGCCTGTTGTGCGGAGCTGGGCGCGGTAGCGCGTCTCGTCGCCGCCGAACGTCGTTCGCTTGAGACGACGCAGGCGCGCGTCGACCTTGGTCGCCGAAATGACGACGCCTGCGTGCTGGGCCTCGAGCTCGAGCCGGGCCCGGTCGACGAGGAACCGAACGGCGGCCTCCTTGATTCGCTCGTACGCCGGCGTGCCCCGTGCCGGGAACGCCTGCCCGCGCGCGGCATAGGCGCGCCGGGCCCGGGTCAGCTCCGCGTCGAGGGCGGCGCGCGGGATCGTGCGGTCGCCGACGACGGCGATCGCCCCGGCCGGCACGGTCTCGGCGATGTGACCGCAGCCGGCGAGCGCCACGACGGCGAGGAGCGGCGCCAGGCGTCTCACGCCACCCCCTCGGCAGCGAGCAGGGCGTCGACAATTCCGAGTGCTTCGCGGAACTCCTCCTGCCGCAACGTCACCTCGCGCTTGGCCGAGGTGTAGACCGCGGTCGAGGCGCGGTCGCGCAGCTCGCGGAGCTCGCCCGAGCCCAGCACCAGCGGCCCGACGCTCATCCGCCCGCGACGGAAGACGAGGTAGTCGGCGCCGATCCGGGCGAGCTTCAGCTTCGCCTCCTGAATTGCGAACAGGTTCTCGACCGGCTCCGGCAGCTCGCCGTAGCGGTCCTCGACCGAGGCGCGGAGGTCGCGCAGCTCGTCCTCGTCCTCGGTCAGCGCGAGGCGGCGGTGCAGGTCGATCTTCAGCGCCTCCGAGCCGATGTAGGAGGCCGGCACGTAGGCGTCGACGCGCGCGTCGACGCGCACCGGGCGCGCCGCGGTGCGCCGCTGGCCGGAGAGCTCGGCGACCGCCTCGTTCAGCAGCTCGACGTAGAGCTCGAACCCGACGGCGGCGACGTGCCCCGACTGCTCCGCGCCGAGCAGCTCGCCCGCGCCGCGGATCTCGAGGTCGCGCATCGCGATCGCGAAGCCGGCGCCGAGCTCGGTGTGATCCGCGAGCGTCGCGAGCCGGGCTCGCGCCTCCGGCGTCAGCTCCGAAGCCGCGGGGTAGAACAGATAGGCGTAGGCCGTGACGTCGGAGCGTCCGACCCGCCCCCGGATCTGGTACAGCTGGGCGAGGCCGAGGGTGTCCGCCCGCTCGACGATCAGGGTGTTCGCCTGCGGGATGTCGAGGCCCGATTCGATGATCGTCGTCGAGACGAGCACGTCCGCCTCGCCGCTCACGAACTCGACCATGCGGTCCTCGAGCTCGCGCTCCTTCATCTGCCCGTGCACGACGAGGATGCGCAGGTCGGGGCAGAGCTCCTGGAGGCGCCGAGCGGCCTCGTCGATCGTCTCGACGCGGTTGTGCAGGTAGAAGGACTGGCCTCCGCGAGCCTTCTCGCGCTCCAGCGCGGCCTTGACCTGCTCCTCGTCGTACTCGCCGACGTGGGTGCGGATCGGCCGGCGGCCCTCGGGCGGGGTCTCGATTACCGAGATGTCACGCAGGCCCGAGAGCGACATGTGCAGCGTGCGCGGGATCGGTGTCGCGGTCAGTGCGAGCACGTCGACCTCGAGCCGCAGGGCCCGCAGCAGTTCCTTCTGCGCGACCCCGAAGCGCTGCTCCTCGTCGACGATTACGAGCCCGAGGCTCTTCGGAATCACGTCGCGCGAGAGGATCCGGTGCGTTCCGACGAGCACGTCGACCTGGCCCTCGGCGAAGTCCTTCACCACCGCTCTCGCGTCCGCGGTCCTGCGGAAGCGGGAGACCATCTCGACACGGACGGGGAAGTCGCGGAAGCGCTCCCGGAATGTGTTCCAGTGCTGCTGTGCGAGCACGGTCGTCGGCACGAGCATCAGCGTCTGCTTGCCGTTCAGAGCGACCGCGAAGGAGGCACGGACTGCAACCTCTGTCTTGCCGAAGCCGACGTCGCCGCAGACGAGCCGGTCCATCGGGCTCGGCGCCTCCAGGTCCTCCTTGACGGCCTCGATCGCGCGCTGCTGATCCTCGGTCTCCCGGTAGGGAAACTCGGCCTCGAGCCGCTCGAGCCAGTCGCTCGAGAGGTCGTGCGCGACGCCCGGCGTCGCCTGCCGCCGCGCGTACAGGCCGATCAGCTCGCCGGCGAGCTCCTGGACGGACTCGCGCGCGCGGCTCTTCAGCAGCTGCCAGGCCTTGCCGCCGAGCTTCGAGAGCCCGGGGGCCTTGGCGTCGGCGCCGATGTAGCGCGAGACCTTGCCGATCTGCTCGTGCGGGACGTACAGACGGTCCTCGCCGCGGAACGCGAGGAAGAGGTAGTCGCGCGTCACCGACGCCACCTCTTTCGTCTCGAAGCCGAGCAGCTTCCCGATCCCGTGGTCCTCGTGGACGACGTAGTCGCCGGTCCGGAGGTCAGCGAACGACTGCAGCGCGCGCCCGAGCCGTGCGTCCGCGCGCGGGGCCCGCTTGCGGAAGATCTGCGTGTCCGGCAGGAGGACGACGCCGAGGTCGCGCCAGACGAAGCCGCGGCGCGCCGGCGAGACGGCGAAGAAGAGGCCCGGCTCGTCGGGAAGCCTCCCGCCCTCCTCGAGCCAGTCGACCTCGAGCCGCCGGAGGAGGTTGGCGGTGCGGAGTCCATCACCGCGGTGCGGGAACGCGACGACGATGCGCTGACCGGCACGAATGAAGGAGGCGAGCTCCTGCTCGGCCTCGGCGAGCCCGCGCGCGGCGACGGCGGGCCGCTGTGCCTCGAAGGCGAACGGCTGGCCACGGGGAAACGGATCGAGGCGCGCGGCGCTCCCTAGCGGGACCGGGTCGAGCTGCTCCTCCTCCCAGACGCGGGCGACCTCCTCCGGCTCGAAGACGAGGTCGGGGGCACGGCCGAGCACGGGCACGAGGTCGTCCGGAAAGGCTGTCTTTGGCCTGTCGCCGAGGCTCTTTTCAAACTCGTCGAGGGTCGACTCGACGAGGTCGAGCCGGCGCTCGGCGGCCGGGTAGATCGTCGCCCGCTCGACTGGATGGAGCGCGCGCTGAGTGAACGGCGAGAACGCCCGGATCGCCTCGATCTCGTCGCCGAAGAGCTCGATCCGCAGGGGCTCGCGCCCCGTCGTCGGGAAGACGTCGACGAGCCCGCCGCGGACGGCGAACTCGCCGCGCTGCTCGACTCGCTCCACACGCTCGTACCCGGCGAGCGCGAGCTGCTCGGCGAGCCCCTCGATTCCGGGTTCTCCGCGGGCGGCGAGCGCGACCGGCAGTGATCTCGCCTCCGGTGGCGGCAGCAGCTCCGCGAGCGCCGCGGCGGAGGCGCAGACGAGGCCGCCGGCCGCAAGGACGTCCAGCGCCCGCGCTCGCTCGCCGACAAGGTGCGGCGGCGGCTCGAGCCCGGAGTCCCAGCGGACGCCGCGGCTGGGGAGGAGCGCGACGTGCTCGTCGCCCAGGTACCAGGCGGCGGCCTCGGCGGCGTCGCGCGCGTCGGCGTCCTCGGGCAGGAGCGCGACGAGCGCATCGCCGGTCCGGAGGTGAAGCGCGGCGAGGAGGACGGCCAACGCGGCCTCGGAGACGCGCGCCGAGGCGCCGTGGAGGCCCTCGGCGAACGCGCGGAGGTGCTCGCTCTCGGCGAGCTCGGCGGCGAGTGGCTGGAGCATCGGCCGGTCCATGACGAAAGGCGGAACCGGCGGTTCCGCTGGTATCGAGTCTACTGACCCGGCGGAAAGGTCCAACCGCGGCTACTTTGGAGGCCCCCCGTGAAGCGCCTCGTCCTCCTCGGCTCCCTGTTGGCCGTGCTGATCGGAGCCCCGGCCGGCTCCGCGGCGACGCCATTCGGGCCCTGCGGAGACAACGGGCTCCTCTGCGCGACGCTGAGCGTCCCGCTCGACTACTCGGGCGTAACGCCGGGGCAGGTCCCGCTCTACGTCGAGGAGCTCCCCGCGGTCGGAACGCCGCGCGGCGTGATGGTGATGTTGGCCGGCGGCCCGGGGCAGGCCTCGGCGGACACCTTCAAGCTCGGGCAGAAGGCCGCCTACTGGCGGGCGTTCTTCCCCGGCTACACGCTGGTCGCCTACGACGACCGCGGCACCGGCAAGTCGGGGCCGCTGGGATGTGCCGCGGCCCGTACGGTCGCCCAGTGCGGCGAGGCGATCACGACCCGGGCCTTCTACACGACACGGGAGCACGCAGAGGACATCGAGTCCGTGCGCGCCGCACTCGGCGTGGACAAGCTCGCGATCTGGGGCGTCTCCTACGGGACGCGGCACGCGATCGCGTACGCGCTCGCGCACCCAGGCCACGTCGAGCGGCTGCTCCTCGACTCGGCCATCCTGCCCGACCGGGACCTCGTCGATCCGTCTTCGCTGCGAACGATCCCGGTGTCGGTCACACGGATCTGCACGAACAACCCGTGCCCTGGGATCCCGCCCGGCATCGGCGACCGGTTCGTCCGGCTGGCAAACCAGCTCGAGGCGAGCCCGATCAAGGCGTCCGTTCCCTTCGGGCCGGGCCTCGCGCCGTTCGACGTGGAGCTCGACGGGGATGCCCTTGTCTCGCTCGGGTACGAAAGCGACCTCAGCTCCGCGATCTCCTCCCAGCTTCCCGCAGCGGTCGACGCCGCCCTGGCCGGCTCGTTCCGTCCGCTCGAACGGCTCGTCTTCCTCGACGCCGTCTTCAACGGTTCGTCCAACGACGTCAACGTCGCCCTCCTTCTGACGACGAACTGCGGCGACGGCCCCTTCCCCTGGGGCCCGAACGACGCGCCGGAGTCACGGCGCGCCGCCCTGAACGCTGCAATCGCAGCGCTGCCGCCGGGCACCGCCGGCCCGTTCGGGAGCTGGGCGCTGCAGTCCCTACTCCCATGGACCTGCGTCGACTGGCCCGCGCCGTCCGGCGGCGTCGTTCTCGGCCCGGGGCCGCCGCCGGACGTTCCGGTGCTCGTGCTGGCCGGGGATCGCGACATCCGCACGCCGACCTCCGGTGCAGTCGCGGTCGCTTCGCGGTTCCCGCACGGCCGCATCCTCGTCGTCCCGGGCGCCGGGCACTCCGTGTTGAACCACTCGCCGTGCGCGGCCGCCGCTGTGCGCGCGTGGCTGAACGGCGCTACGCCGCCCGCCGTCTGCACCCGCTTCTCCCTCTACGTACCCCCGATCGGCCTCTGGCGCCGCTCTGTCGCATCGACGCCGCCGCTCGCGCGCGTGCCGGGCCTCACCGGACGGACGCTCGCCGTGCTCCTCCAGACGATCCACGACGCCGAGGACGTCTGGAGCCTCACCCGGCATACCGAACAGCCGACGCTCGGGCTCGTGGCCGGAGTGCTCAGGCCCGACCCGAACGGCGTGATCCGCCTGAAGGGCTACAGCAGCGTTCGGGGCCTCACGCTGACCGGGAACATCGTGCTGAAGATGGACCCCTACGGTGACCCAGTGATGCCGTTGACTGCTCAGTTCGGACTGCTGACGGTCGGCGGCCCGGGCGCAGCACACGGCCGGGTTCGCCTGAGCGAGAACGGCCTGACGGCCACGCTCGGTCGCCGCGTCGTCCCGGCGACCTTCTAGCGGCCTCACAGCTCCTCACGGCCGTTCGCTAGCCGCACGCGTGTTTTCACGATCCCGCCCCCCACCCTGGGTGGGGGGCGGGAGCCTAGCCGCGCGCTTGTCGCGTGGGTGTGATGAAAGTGGGCCGATTTCGGGTCGATCAGTTGAACCGCTGCTGAGCCGAGTCGAGGCCCTCGCGCACGAGCGCCTCGACGGCGTCGGCCGAGCGCGCGACGAGCGCATCGACGTCCGTCTCCGGCTCGAACGGCGCGAGGACGTAGTCCGCGACCGAGCGGCGGTCACCGCGCCCCGGCCTCCCCACTCCGATCCGCAGCCGCAGGAAGTCCTGCGAACGAAGCGCGGAGGCGATCGAGCGCAGGCCGTTGTGCCCGGCGAGGCCGCCGTCGAGGCGCGCCTGCAGGCGCCCCTCCTCCAGGTCGACGTCGTCGTGGACTACGAGGACGGATTCGACCGGAACCTTGAAGAAACGCGCGGCCGCGGCGATCGAGCGGCCCGAGTCGTTCATGTACGTCTCGGGCTTGACGAGAGCCACGCGCGCCTCGTCGATGCGAACATCTGCCAGCTGTCCCGAGAACTTCGAGCGCCATGAGGCCGAACGCCGGCCCGCGAGCTCGTCGACGACCATCCACCCGACGTTGTGACGCGTGCGCGCGTACTCGCGACCAGGGTTGCCCAGCCCCGCGACCAGCAGATCGAGCGTCGAGGCAGTCTCGCCTCGACGGAGGAGGCGCACGAGGACCTAGCCTTCGCCGGTGCTGGACTCGCCCGAGGCGCCCGCCTTGGGCTCGGCCGGTGCCTCCGCAGCGCCTTCGGGCTGCTCCTCCGCGGGAACCTCGCCCTCTGGTAGTTCGCCCTCCTCGACCTCCTCGACCTCTTCGACCTCGGGTTCCTCGACCTTGGTCGGCATCGTCACGGTTGCGAGGACGGTCTCGGGGTCGTCGAGGTACGTGACGCCGTCGCGAGCAGGCAGGTCGGAGAGCCGCAGAGTGTCGCCGATTTCCATCGCGCTGACGTCGAGCTCGATTCGCTCCGGAACCTGGAGCGGCAGCGCCTCGACGCGAACCTCGCGCGAGACCTGCGAGAGCACGCCGCCCGCCTTGGCGCCGACGGACTCGCCGACGAGCTCGATCACGACCGACGTCTGAATCGGCTGGTCGAGGCGGACCTCCTGCAGGTCGAAGTGTTCGATCTTTCCGCGCAATGGATCGACCTGGTAGTCCTTGAGGATCGACGCGTGCGTCGTCTTCTGGCCCGCGAGCACGACGTCGAGGATCGCGTGCAGGCCTGCGCTCCCCGTCAGCGCTCGGCGAAGCTCGCGCTCCTGCACCGAGATCGGGTGGGGCTTGTGCCCGCGCCCGTAGAGGACGCCGGGGATCATGCCGTCGCGGCGCTGCCGACGAGACTCCCGCGTCCCGCAGCGCTCACGCTCCTGCACTTCCAGACGAGTCCGTTCGCCGGCCATACCGGCGGAGAAGAGTAGCTAAAAGAGCTGGTTCTCCCCGCCGAAGATCGCCGAGACCGAGTCGTCGGCGAACACGTTCATGATCGTGTCCGCCAGCAGCTCGCCCACCGAGAGCACCGTCAGGTTGTCGGGCCGGTTGAGCGGGTCGATCGGGACGGTGTCGGTGACGACGATCCCTGCGAGGTCCGCGTCGGCGAACCGCTGGAGCGAGTCGCCGGCGAAGATCCCGTGGGTGGCGAAGACCCAGACGTCGGTGGCGTCGTGCTCCTTCAGCGCCTGGGCGCCGGCGAGAAGGGTCCCGCCGGTCGTGATCATGTCGTCGCCGACGAGGGCGACCTTCCCGCGCACCCGGCCGGTGATCTCCGTGACGGCAGCGACATCGTGCGCCGGCCGCGTCTTGTTCATGATCGCGAAGTCCGCTTCGATCATCTCCGCGAAGCGGACGGCGACCTTCGCGCGTCCAGCGTCCGGCGCGACCGAGACGACCCCCTCCCCGTGCAGGCCGAGATCTCGGAAATGCCGCGCGAAGAGCGGGAGCGCGGTCATGTGGTCGACCGGGATCGTGAAAAAGCCCTGGATCTGTCCCGCATGCAGGTCCATCGTCAGCACGCGGTCGGCGCCGGCGAGCTGGAGCATGTCGGCGACGAGTCGCCCCGAGATCGGCTCGCGCGGCCGGGCCTTGCGGTCCTGTCGCGAGTACGGGAACCACGGGATCACTGCCGTGATCCGCTTCGCCGAGGCGAGCTTCGCCGCCTGGATCATCAGCAGCAGCTCCATCACGTTCCGGTCGACCGGGTCGCAGCCGGTCTGCACGAGGAAGAGGTCGGCGCCTCGGATCGACTCGAGGTAGCGGCAGTAGCTCTCACCGTTCGCGAAGGAGGTGAGCTCGATGTCGCCGAGCTCGACGGCGAGATGATCGGCAATCCGGGTTGCGAGCTCGGGGTGCGAGCGCCCGGAGAACACCATCAGGCGCTTCTGCGGACCGCCCTCGAGCCAGTGGCCGGGCTCCGGCCGCACGTGGTCGGTCACGGTCTCGAGGCCGGGCAGCCGGACGAGCTCAGTTGTCGTCGACGTCGGGCTCTCCACGCTCGTAGACCCATCCTTCCTTGGTGACCTGCTTCGGGGGGAAGCCCGCGAGAGATCCCGGCGGGACGTCGTCCGTGACGACCGTTCCCGACCAAAGCCAAGCATCGTCCCCAACCGTGACCGGAGCAACGAACGTATTGTCGACACCGGTCCTGACGTTCTTGCCGATCGTCGTCCTTCCCTTGGGCCGGCCGGGCTCGTGCGAATAGTTCGCGGTCACGTTGCCGGCGGCGATGTTCGTATCCTCGCCGATCTCGGCGTCGCCGATGTAGGAGAGGTGCGGCACCTTCGCGCGGGCGCCGATGCGCGACTGCTTGATCTCCACGAATGTGCCCGCTTTCGCCCCCGCTTCGAGAACGGTGCCGGGGCGAAGGTAACAGAACGGCCCCACCAGCGCACCCTCCCCGATCGACGCGTCGAGTGTGACCGCGTGCGGGCCGACCTCGGCGCCGGCGGCGACGGTGGTTGCGCCGCGGAGGACTGTGAAGGGGTGGACGACGGCGTCGGCCTCGAGCGAAACGCCGTGATCGATCCACGTCGTCGCAGGGTCGACGATCGTCACGCCGGCGAGCATGTGGTCCTCGTTGATCCGGCGGCGGAGCTCGTTTGCCGCGACCGCTAGCTCGGCGCGCGTATTGATCCCGAGCGGTGCCAGCTCCTCCGGGCAGCGCCAGGCCGCCGCGCGATGGCCGGATGCGACGAGGTGCGCGATCGTGTCGGTGAGGTACAGCTCGCCCTGCACATTGCGCGCGTCGAGCTTGTCGAGCGCCTCCCAGAGCGGGCCGGCAGAGAAGACGTAACTGGACGAGTTCAGCTCGCGAATCTCGCGTTGTTCGGGCGAGGCGTCCTTGTCCTCGACGATCGCCTCGACGCGTCCGTCCGGACCACGGACGATGCGGCCGTACGGAAGCGGGCGGCCCGGCTCGAAGGAGAGGATCGTGACTGCGGCCCCCTCGCGTTCGTGCGCGTCTGTGAGCTCGCGCAGGTGGTCCGCGGTCAGAAGCGGCGCCGCCGCGTCGAGGACGAAGACGTTTCCGTCGAGGCCCTGCAGGGCGTCGCGCGCGGACGCGACCGCGTCGCCGGTCCCGAGGGGCTGTTCCTGCACGGCAACCTGCATCCCTTCGTAGGCGTCGGCCGAATCGGGCGAGGCGACGATCACGACCGGGTCGGCGCCCACGCCGCGGGCGGCGTCGATCACCCAGTCGATCACCCGGCGCCCCAGCAGAGGATGCAGGTGCTTCGGCACGGTCGATCGCATCCGCGTCCCGAGTCCGCCCGCCATCACGACGGCTGCGAGGTTGTCCGATGAGGTCACTGCGTCGATGGCTGGGGCGCCAGGATTCGAACCTGGGATCGCGGGACCAAAACCCGCTGCCTTACCACTTGGCTACGCCCCACCGAACCTGATTGTGCCTCTTAGGTCTTGTCTGAGGTCCGCCTCGGACGGTCGCGCTCGCCGAGGAGCATTATCACTGCGAGTGCTGCGAGGAGCCCCGCGGCGATCAGCGCGAAGCTGCCGATCAGGAGAGCGACGACGCAGAGCAGGATCGCAAACGCCTGCGTGGCGGCGGCAATCCAGGCGAGCTGCCGGCCGGTGTCGGACTGGAGCGACCGGCCCGCGAATACATAGAACGCGATGATCGGGGCGGAGACGATGATCACCGTCCAGCGCGAGAAGTCCGCCGATAGGGCGACGATGATGCCCTCGAGGACGGCTATCCCGAGCGCGATCTTCAGCCGGCGCCGCTCGAGCCAGAGAGCGGTTCCGCTCCTGTCGTGGTCTGCCGCCGTATCCGTCACGCGATCAACCTACCACGCTGGGCTGCCGACCCAAACCCGGCCGCAGGCCTCGAGCCTGGCCCCGGCGGCAGCGGCCGCCGCTGCGTCCTCGAACAGACCGTAGACCGCGGGCCCCGCGCCGCTGAGGTCGGCACGGAAGGCGCCCAGCGCGCGCAGGTCATCCGCGACGGGCGAGACGGCGGCGAGGTCGTTTGCGGGAAGGGCCGCGAGGTCGCCGGCGGCCAGCGCGGCGATGAGCTGCGTGCGCCGTTCCTCGTAGCCGGCTGCGCCCCCGCGTACGTCGAAGGCCGTGTAGACCGTCGCGGTCGACTGCTTCGCCTCGTCGGTCGGAACGACGACCACCACGGCGTAGCCCTGCAGCAGGTCGAGCGGGGTCAGGTCGCTGCCGTCTCCCTGGCCAAGCTGCGGCCCATCACGCAAGAAGAAGGGCACGTCGGCACCAAGTGTTGCGGCCAGGGTGTGAAGTGCCTCGGCGTCGAGGGGCTCGTCGAGCGTCTCGTTCGCGAGGCGGAGAGCGGCGGCCGCATCCGAGCTGCCGCCGCCGAGCCCGGCCGCGACTGGGATCTGCTTGTCGATCCGGACGGCCCAGCGGGCCCCGACGCCCGCCGCCTTCCCGAGCAAGTCGAGCGCGCGACGGACAAGCGTGTCGTCTGTGAACCCCTCGACGCGGAGCTCCCGGGCCGGCTCGAGCGCGACCCGGTCGGACAGCTCGATCCTCTGCAGGACTGTCGTCACCTCGTGCTTCCCGTCCGGGCGGGTCGGCCCGACGACGAGCGCGAGGTTGATCTTCGCGCGCGCCGAGAGCGCGCTCACGAGAGCAGCCGATCGAGCTCGACGAACTCCTCCGGGGCAAGCGCCTCAGCGCGAACGGCCGCGGGACGGCCGAGGGCAACGAGCGCTTCGACCGCCTCCTCCCGCGAGGCGACGCCCGCGAGCGCGAGCGAGTTCGGGAGCGTCTTGCGCCGGTGAGCGAACGCTGCTTCCACGAGGCTCTTCACCCGCCCGAAGCGCTCAGGCAGCAGGATGCGGCGGAAGGCAACGAGCGCGGAGTCGACGTTCGGCTGCGGGCGGAAGACGGTGCGCGAGACCGCGTGGAAGCCGGTGCGCTCGGCGGCAAGCTGGACCACCACCGAGACAGCGCCGTAGGCCTTCGTTCCCGGGCTCGCGAAGAACCGGTCGGCGACCTCGCGCTGCACCATCACACACCAGCGCTCGAGCGCCGGCAGCCCGTCCAGGCTCTCGACCACGATCGGCGTCGCGACGTTGTACGGCAGGTTGGAGACGAGCTTGCGCGGCGGCGGCTCGAGGTCGGCCAGGTCGAGCGCGAGCGCGTCGCCGAGCTCGAGCCGAACGTTCGGAATGTCGGCGAGATTGCTCTCCAGCGAGGGATCGATCTCGACCGCGTGGACGAGCGCGACCCGCTCCGCGAGGAAGCGGGTCAGGACGCCGAGGCCGGGCCCGATCTCGAGGATGACGTCGTCCGATTCCAGCTCGGCCAGACGCCCGATCACGCCGAGAATGTTCTCGTCGACGAGGAAGTGCTGGCCGAGCTCCTTCTTCGGGCGGACGTTGACGCCTTCGTCGTCACGACGACGCCTCGCACCAACACCGACGGCTTCGCTGTCGCCTTTCTGCTCGGCTTCGTCTCTCACGGCAGGGCGAAGGCCGCAGCGGCGTTCGCGTCGATCCGGGCCTCGAGCTCGGCGCGGTCCTCCCCACGCGTTTGCGCGAGCGCGGCGAGCGTGTGCATCACGTTCGCGGGCTCGTTCGGCCGGCCGCGGACCGGCTGTGGCGCCAGGTACGGGCTGTCGGTCTCGGCGAGGAGGCGGTCGGCGGGAACCTGCGTCGCCGCCACCCGCAGCTCGGAGGCGTTGGGGTACGTCACGTTGCCGGCGAACGAGACGTAGTAACCGCGCTCGAGCGCGAGCGGGAGCAGCATGGGCGACGAGAAGCAGTGGAGGACGACCGTTCCGTCGAACCGTTCGAGCGCGCGCGCAGTTTCGGCATCGGCGGCACGCGAGTGAATGACGACCGGCTTGCCGAGGTCGCGGGCGAGGTCGAGCTCCGCGTCGAAGACCTCCATCTGCCGGTCGCGCGGCGAGCGCTCCCGGTAGAAGTCGAGCCCGGTCTCGCCGACGGCAACGGCGCGAGGGTATCCGAGCAGCTCCGCCAGCTCGTCGAGCCGGTCGCCCTCGGCCGCGGCCTCGTGCGGGTGCACGCCGAGGGCGGCAAAGACGCCCTCGCTTGCCTCGGCTGTTGCGAGCGCGGCGCGACATGTCTCGATCGTCGAGCCGACGGCGAGGATCCTCGTGACGCCGGCGACCCGGGCTCGCTCGATGACCTCGTTCAGGGGACCGGCGCACGCCTCGAGGTGCGCATGCGTGTCGATCACGCTGCGGCGGTCGACTCTTCGACGCGGGGGAAGAGCGGCCGGGCGGGCTCGATTCCCTGCGCCGCTTGGGCACTCCCCGCGCGAACGCGGTCGAGCGAGAGATCGGGAGACTGCCGCAAGGCCTCGAGGATGCGTGGCGCCGTCTCCGGCAGGTACGGCGAGACGGCGACGGCGACCGCGCACAGGCCGTCGGCGAGGTCGTAGAGCACTGCGTCGAGCTGGTCGGCCTTCGTCTCGTCCTTCGCGAGCTCCCACGGTGCGTTCGACTCGACGTGCTGGTTCAGGCGCCGGACGGCCTGCCAGATCTCGTCGAGCGCCGCCGTGATGTCGAAGCGGTCGAGACGCTCTACGAGCGCAGCGCGGAGGCCGTCGGCGTCGATCGCCCCGGGGCCCGCCGTCTTCGCGAGCACCCCTTCGCGGTAGCGGGCGATCATCGCGGTCGTCCGGGAGAGCAGGTTGCCGAGGTCATTGGCGAGCTCGCGCTCGTAGCGCTCCTGGAAGGAGTCGAGCGTGACGTTTCCGTCCTGCCCGAACGAGACCTGGCGGGCACACCAGAAGCGCACGGCATCGGCGCCGTAGACGTCGATCAGGTCGAGCGGGTCGATGACGTTCCCGAGCGACTTGGAGATTTTCTGCTGGTCGATGTTCAGGTAGCCGTGGACGAACAGCTGCCGCGGCGGCTCGTACCCGGCTGCGAGCAGTAGCGCCGGCCAGTAGACACAGTGGAAGCGGAGGATGTCCTTTGCCAGCAGGTGCGTGGCGGGCCAGAACCGCTGCAGGTCCTTGCCGGGTGCACCGGTGTTGGGAGCGTAGCTCAGGGCGCTGAGGTAGTTGACCAGCGCGTCGGCCCAGACGTAGGCGACCTGATCCGGGTCCCAGGGGATCGGCACTCCCCACGTTTGCGTCGCGCGGCTGATCGAGAAGTCGCGCAGCCCGCCTTCGATGAAGCTCCGGGCCTCGTTCGCGCGGAACTGCGGCAGAACGAAGTCGGGTCGCTCGTCGTAAAGCGCGAGCAGAGGCTCCTGGTAGGCGGAGAGCCGGAAGAACCAGTTGCGCTCTTCGAGCCACTCGGGCTCGGTGCCGTGGTCGGGGCACTTGCCGTCGACCAGCTCGTCCTCGGTCTTGAAGGCTTCGCAGCCAATGCAGTACCAGCCCGCGTAGACGTCCTGGTAGATGTCCTCGCGACCGTTGTCGTAGATCCGCTGCAGGAAGTCCTGGACGAAGCGCTTGTGGCCTTCATCACTCGTCCGGATGAAGAAGTCGTTCGTCGCGTTCAGCCGCAGCGGTAGCTCCTGCCAGGCGCCGACGATCGCGTCGGTGAACGCGCGGGGCGTGAGGCCCTGCTCCGCTGCCACCCGCGCAACCTTGTCCGCATGCTCGTCGACGCCCGTAAGGAAGAAGGTTTCCTCGCCACGCTGGCGGTGATGCCGGACGAGGATGTCGGCCGCGATCGTCGTGTACGCATGCCCGATGTGCGGGGTCGAGTTCACGTAGTAGATCGGCGTTGTCACGTAGAAGCGCATCTCCAGGGATGATAGGTGCCGGTTGTCGCGCGACCTCCGGGGCGGCCGCGGGCGGTCGTCGCCGGAGCAGGACGCCGACGCCGAGTGCGCAGGCGATGCCGACGAGCACCGGAAGCGGCACGAACTGCCGAGGCCGCGCTGGCGGCGCCGGCGTGACCGGAGCGATGACCGGCGGCGACTGTGGTGAGGCGTTCGGCCGGCTCAGCGGATGGGCTGTCGCGTCGGGCGGCCTGGTCGCCTCGACGTCGGCCGGATCGGCAGAGATCGATCGCCCGAGCACCTGCGAACGTTTCGCGGAACCGGGGGAAGCGGGTGACGTCTGCGCGGGGATCGGGGCCGCCGAGACGTGCTGTGTCGGGCGGACGAGTGGGTGGATGGGCCGCACGGTCGGCCGGCGCTGGCGCCGAAGTTCCGTTCGAATCTCCGGCCGCTTCATTGCCGCTATCGTCAGGGCTGGCGAATCAGGAGCCGCGGACACGCTCCCGGCGACGGTAGGCGTCGTCGGCATGGTGAGAGGATCTGCTTGGCGAGGCGCTGCCGTCTCCTGCGGTGCAGGCTCGGTTTCGGACGCGGCCGGCTCGGACGCGGCCGGCTCGGACCCGGCCCGGGCAGGCGCCTCGGGCGGCGCGACCGGAGCGGGCGACCCCGGCCCTGGCTTCTCGGGCACCGGCGCCGCGGGCGCTGCCACCGGTCCAGGGTCGGCGACGGAGGGCGGGGCCGGCGTGGGCGCAGGAGCCGCCGGCGGTGCCGCTCTCTCCGGCAGGAACCGCTCGGGGTCGACGTACCCGTTAGGGTCGCTCGTACGGCGGACGCCGAGGTGGACGTAGGGCACAGCCCATTCCGCCTGGCCGGATGCCCCGACCGTCCCGACGGGGTCGCCCTCGAGCACGGTGGCGTTCCTCTTCAGCTCGAGCGAGCCGAGATGGACGAGCGTGATCGAGTATCCGTCGTCGGTGCGGATCGTGACCGTGAGACCGCTCGTCGGCATCGCGCCCGCGAACGCGACCGTGCCTGTCCGCGGAGCGAGCACCGGCTCACCCTCCTCCCCGCCGACGTCGACTCCCCGATGCTGTCCACCGATGTAGGGATCGTTGCCGAGGCTGAACGGTCTCAGCACGGCTCCCGACGCCGGCCAGGTCCATGCGCGCGCCGCGGGGGCCAGCGCGAGGAAGAGCAGAAGAACGAATCCAACTGTTCTCGGTCGAGGCAACATAGCGATCTATGGTAGGAGGCGGCGCTCGCCGTTGTCAAATCTGGTTACAGATTTGTTACAGAGAGCCTCGGTAGAGGGTGTTGCGCGACCCTCCGGTGAGTCGGGCGACGAGGTCGGCCGCCTGGCGACGTGGCACTCCGGCCTCGACGAGCTCGGCGACTGCGCCGACCCCCCGTTCCTCGTCGGGGCCCTCCACCCGGCCCTCGCCGAGCACCAGCGTGATCTCGCCTCGCGGAGGCTCGCGAAAGCGCGCCGCGACCTCGGCCGCCGGCCCCCGCACGACCTCCTCGAACTGCTTCGTCAGCTCGCGGCAGACAGCGACGGGCCGGTCGGGCAAAGCCGCGGCCAGGCTGGACAGGGAGGTAGGCAGTCGGCGTGGCGACTCGAACGCGACCGCGGGCCACGGCCAGCCCCGCAGCTCCTCCCAGAGCGCCGTCAGGGCCACCGACCTGCGGGGCAGGTAGCCGAGGAACTGATACCGCTCGGCCGCCAACCCGCTCGCCACGAGCGCAGTCTCGACGGCGGAAGCGCCCGGGAGCACCGTCACACCCACACCCGCGGCCAGCGCCGCAGCCACGAGCAGCGCGCCGGGGTCGCTGATCGCCGGAAGCCCGGCGTCGGTGACGAGCGCGACGCGCTCCCCGGCCTCGAGTCGAGGCAGAACCTCAGCCGTCCGCTCGGCCTCGTTGTGCTCGTGGTAACTGACGAGGCGCGCGGAGATCCCGTGGCGCTGCAGCAGCACGCGGGTCCGCCGGGTGTCCTCGCAGAGGACGAGGTCCGCCTCGGTCAGCTCCCGCAGCACGCGCAGCGTCACGTCCTCGAGGTTCCCGATCGGGGTCGCGCAGACCGCGAGCGCCATCATTCCCTCGCCGCGTCGAACGCTTCGAACCCGACCATGCCCGCGCCGATCAACCCTGCCGACGTGCCGAGCTTGGCGCGAACGATCCGATAAGAGTCGCGGATCGAGACGAGCACCTCGCGGTCGGCCACTCTCTTCGCCGGCCCGAGCAGGAAGTCTTCCGCGGCCGCGAACCCGCCGCCGATGACGATGAGCTCTGGATTGAAGATGTTGACGAGGCTCGCGACTCCCGAGCCGAGCTTCTCCCCGATCCCGGTCAGAAGCTCGACCGCCTTTGCGTCGCCCTCCCGGGCGAGCCTGACGAGCCGGTACGCGTCTGCGGCGGGGCCGAACACCTCAGCGGCCAGCTCGTCGGCCGCCTTGCCGGAGACATACGACTCCAGATGCCCATGCCCGCCGCACCGGCAGCGCACCCCGTCGTGGACGATGACCATGTGGCCGATCTCGGCGCCTGCGCCGAACCAGCCGCGGAAGGGCTTGCCGGCGAGGATTAGCCCGCCGCCGACGCCGGTCCCGAGCGTGAGCATGATCATGTCGGTCGTGCCGCGTCCGGCACCGACCCGCCACTCCGCGATCGCGGCCGCGTTGGCGTCATTGTCCATGCCTACCGGGAGGCCGAGGCGTTCCGCCATCTCGTCGCGGAAGGGCACTCCGCGCAGCGGAATGTTCACCGAGCCGAGCGCGACTCCGGCGCGCTGGTCGATCTGTGAGGGGATCCCGAAACCGACCGCGACGACGTTCTCGTCGAGGAGCTCGCGCACGGCGGCCTCGAGGCCGTCGAGCAGCGCCTTCTCCGTCTCGACCGGGGTTGGGTACTCGCGGTGGCCGATCACCATGCCGTTGCGGGCGACGAGACCCACGAGGATCTTCGTCCCCCCGACGTCCACACCGATCACCTGGGGTTCCATGGGCGGCGGCTACCATAACCCGCCGGAAGCGGCTTGGCTATGCGGTCTAGCCTGGGTGCGCGCCAGTCTGCGCGCCAGTCGCGCGTGCGAGGTAGGCGTCGAGCAGCCCGGCCGCCTCCTCCTCGTTGCCGGGGAACATGTGCCCGTAGCGGTCGAGCGTCAGCGTCACCGAGGCGTGACCCATGTAGGTCGAGAGCGCCTTCGCGTTGACGCCCGCCCCGATCATCAGCGACGCGAACGTGTGCCTGGCGTCGTGGAGGCCGATCGGGTCGAGTCCCGCCGCCGTCCACGCCTCCCGCGCGCGGCGGAGGATCGTCGAGTCGTCGAACGGCGTCTCCGGGTCGCGGCCGAACGCGTTCGGCTCGTCTCCAGGCGCCCTCTTTTATGTAGTTGCGGTCTGTGTTCCTTCGGCTAGTACCAGGCCGAAAGGAGAGAGGCCCGCCATACCCCTCCCTGCCATCCTCCATTCGGGGTTGTAGATGGGCCGGGGGCCGGGGGTCAAACCTCTCCACGTCCATTTCTACGAAACAGGCCGCTTCCCGGCCCAATTTCGGCCCGCTGTGAACTAGACGCTTTACAGGTTGCGCAACTAGTGGCTGTTTCCGCCTAGTCCGACCTGTCTCTCGATGGGGGTCGCGCCGAGCCGGTGAGTTGGACAGCATGGGGTGCGACCGGGCGCCTTCGTCACATCTTGGCGGCGGTGTTGCGGGATGAGGACGGTTTGACCGACACCTCTGTTGTCAGAACGGACGCGAATCTTGTCCCGATTTTGCTACCGACTGAGGTGGTCTCAGCTGATCTGAGCTGATCGGATCTGCCTGAGCTGAGCCAAGCTGATCTCAGCTGACCTGGACCGGCTGGTCTCATAACCCGGAGGTCGCAGGTTCAAATCCTGGCCCCGCTACTGAAGAGAGGCCCGCAAGCGCGGGCCTCTCGTTTACACAGGGCTGGGTGTGTTGAGTCTTGGGCAGTGGTGGATCCGCGATAGGCGAGCGGTTTACCCTCAGGCAACCGCGGTGGGAACGCCACTAACGCGGCGCCTCCGGCGAGTCAGGGTCGCCGTGACGAGACCCACCAGGATCAGCATCGTGCCGACGCCGGTGCCGATACCGATCCCGAAGTCGCCCCAGCCGAACGGCCTGGATGCCGCATTCCCCGACTCCGAGCCAGCCGCCAGATAGCGCAGGATCAGGTGATGGTCACGGACGTCCTGCGCCGCGGGGTGGATCGCGCTGGACGTCGCGAGATAGCCATGGATCAGCTGATGGTCACGGACGTCCTGCGCCACGGGGTGGATCGCGCTGGACGTCGCGAGATAGCCGTGGATCAGCTGATGGTCACGGACGTCCTGCGC
>JBKOVL010000063.1:0-5965 GCA_046723895.1 Actinomycetota bacterium
AGCTTACGCCGGTGGCCACGCGTCGACTCGATCCTTGTGCGCGGCTCATCGCGCACTCAGGTCGTAACCCTAGGGTCGCCGCGCCGCGGTGAACCACCAGCCCGTCGCGGAGGCGTCCCGGCCGACGTTGCCGAATACGACAACGGTGTGACGCCCGGGATCGAGTGCAGGCTCGAAGTTGACGACGAGCGTCGAGTTCGAAGCGGTTCCGTAGACCTTCGGGTTCTCGGTCAGGCCGTCGACGTAGACCACCGCCGAGCCCGTCCCGCCCTTACCGGAGACGGCGGCCGCGATCTGGCCGACGACGCGCTCGTGCGCGCCCGGGTCGGGTCCGACCGCCCGCACGTGCACCGGGCCGCCCAGCTCGAGCTTCCACTTCTCGCCCTCGAGTCGAAGCGCGGCCGCGTAGGTGTCGCGGAGGCGCTTTCCCCCCACGACCCGCGAGCCGTCGATCGCGACGACGCCGAACTCCGGCGTGATCCGCTCCGAAACGATCACCTTGTAACGGCGGAACGAGCCGGGGTCCTCCGTCAGACGCTTCGCCGCGCGTGCCCGGAAGCGGGCGAGCGTCGGGCCGAGCCGCCGCTTCGAGGCGGTCGAGAGCATGCCCCACATCGCATCGGCCCGCCGAGCGTGTGCTGCGGCCACGAATGCCTGGATCGCGTCCCTTCCCGGGTCTGCAGACGTCATGGTCGTTGTAGGAGCCGGCGGAGACTCGCCGGTCGTCGGCTCGGCGCTCTTGCCTCCGCCGCAGCCGGGGAGCAGCAGCGCGGAGAGCGCGAGCGGCGCGAGGCGGTTCATCCGCGGCCGGCCTTGTGCAACTGCGCGTAGATCGATCGCGCCGTCTTCGCCGGGACGCCGGGGACGCCCTCGAGCTCCTCCCGCGAGGCTTCGAGCAGCCGCTCCGCCGACCCGAAGTGCCGCAGCAGCGCGCGGCGCCGTGCGGGGCCGACTCCCTGGAGGCCGTCGAAGATCGAACCGCGCGCCCGCGTCTCGCGTCGCTGGCGATGGAAGCCGAGCGCGAAGCGATGCGCCTCGTCGCGGATGCGCTGGAGGAGCTGCAGGCCAGCGGACTCGCGCGGCAGCACGATCGGCTCCGAGCGCCCGGGCACGAACACCTCCTCGGCGCGCTTCGCGAGCGAGACGACGGCGACGCGCGGCAGGTCGTAGGCCTGCATCGACGCCAGCGCCGCCGAGAGCTGGCCCTTGCCGCCGTCGATCACGACCAGGTTCGGAAGGGCGGCGAAGGACTCGTCGTAGTCGTCGCTCGCGACGTCCCTCAGACGCGCAAACCGCCGAGACACGACCTCCTCGATCGCGGCGAAGTCGTCGGGACCGGCATCGAGCTTCCGCACGCCGAACTTCCGGTAGTGCGCCTTCTTCGGCACCGCGTCCTGGAACACGACCATGGAGCCAACCGGCGACTCGGCCTGGATGTTCGAGATGTCGTAGCACTCGATCCGGATCGGCAGACTCTCGAGGTTGAGAACCTCGCGCAGCTCCTCGAGGGCCTCGACGCGCCGAAGGCGCCGCTGCTCCGCCTGGATTGCGTCCGACTCCAGCGCGACCCGCGCGTTCTGGGCTGCGAGCTCCTGCAACCGCTTCTTCTCGCCGCGCTCCGGCGCGCGCACCTCGACCCGCGAGCCGCGCCGCTCGGACAGGAACTGCTCGAGCGCGGCGGTGTCGCCTGCATCCGGCGGGACGACGAGCTGCGGCGGCACGCTGGGGGCCGAGCCGTAGTACTCGAGCGCGAACGCCTCCAGCACCGCGGCCGTGTCCTGGCGGGCGACGTTCTCGAGGTGGAAGCCGTAGCGGTCGACGAGCTTGCCGTCGCGGAGCGGGAAGATCTGCACGGCGGCGCGGTCGCCCTCGATCGCGATCCCGATCACGTCGATCGTTCCGACCGAGCGGCGGTCGGCCGCCTGGCGTTCTGCGAGGTGCCGGATCGCGTACAGGCGGTTGCGGTAGCGTGCCGCGTCCTCGAAGCGCTCCTCCGCTGCCGCCTCGTGCATCTGCCGTTCGAGGTCGCGCAGGACCGGCCGCGTCTCGCCGGACAGGAACTCGATCACGCGCTCGATGATCTCGCGGTATTCCTCCTTCGAGACGTAGCCGACGCAGGGCGCCTTGCAGCGCTCGATGTGGTAGTCGAGGCAGGGGATCCCGGAATGCCGCCCCGGCTTCGGCCCCTCGCAGGGCCGGTACTGGAAGACCCTGTTGAGGACGTCGAGCGTCTCCCGCACCTTCTTCGCGTTCGCGTAGGGCCCGAAGTAGACGACGCCGCGCCGGTGGCGCTCGCGCGTGAACATCACCCGCGGGTACTCGTCCTCGACCGTGACCGCGATGTACGGGAACGACTTGTCGTCGCGTAGCCGGATGTTGAACGGCGGCCGGTGGCGCTTGACGAGGTTCTGCTCGACGTGCAGCGCCTCTGCCTCGGTGCTGGTGACGATCACCTCGATGTCGGCGACGCGAGCCGGGAGCTGCGCGATCTGCGCGCGCGTCTCGCCCCCGCGCTGGAAGTACGAGCGCACCCGGGGCCGCAGCGATTTCGCCTTGCCGATGTAGAGGACACGCCCCTCCTCGTCCCGAAAGATGTAGACACCCGGCTTCGCAGGCAGCGCCTTCAGCTGGGCCTCGACCCGTTCATTCTTCATAACAACCTCAGGCTACCCTGGCCCAGATGAAACGCCTGCTCCTGGCAGTTATCGCGGCCGCGATCCTGATCGCCGCCCCGGCCGCCCCCGCCGGCGGCCCGACGATGCTCATCGGCGCCGCCGAGGACGCGGTCAAGTCGAACACGCCGACGGAGGCGAAGGCACGGCTCGACCTGCTCCGGCTCGCGGGCCTCGACACCGTCCGCGTCACCTCGATCTGGAACCCGGCCAACCCCACTCCCGGCCCGGACACGATCCTGCAGCTCAGGAACCTGATGCAGGCTGCCGCTCTCGACAGGATGAAGGTCTTCGTCGCGGTCTACAACTTCGGCAGCCGGACGACGCCGCTCAGCGACAGCGACCAGGCGAGCTTCGCGGCCCACGCCGCCTATCTCGCTCGGAACGTCCCCGGTCTGACCAACTTCATCATCGGCAACGAGCCGAACCTGAACCGGTTCTGGCTGCCACAGTTCAACGCGGACGGGAGCGACGCCGCGGCGCCCGCGTACACATCGCTTCTTGCGAAGACGTACGACGCGCTGAAGGCGGTCAATCCGGCGATCACGGTCTACGGCGGCGCGATCTCGCCGCGCGGGATCGACCGGCCGGGCTCGGGACGTGACACCCACTCTCCGACCGTGTTCATCCAGGACATGGGAACGGCCTACCGGGCTTCGGGGCGGACGACACCGATCATGGACGTGCTGGCGATCCACCCGTACCCGGAGAACGCGACGATCCCGCCGACCTTCGCCCACCCGAACACGACGCCGATCGGGATCGCCGACTACACCAAACTGACGACGCTGCTCGCCACCGCGTTCGACGGGACGGCGCAGGCGGGCTCGACGCTGCCGATCCTCTACGCGGAGTACGGGATCGAGACGCAGATCCCCTCGACGAAGGCCTTTCTCTACTCGGGCGTCGAGCCCACGACGATCAAGCCGGTGCCGGAGGCGACGCAGGCCGAGTACTACCGGCAGGCGATGCAGATCGCGTTCTGCCAGCCGAACGTGATCGGCCTCTTCATCTTCCACGCGTTCGACGAGTCGGCGCTCGACCGCTTCCAGTCAGGGCTCTACTACACCGACGGAACGCCGAAGTCGAGCCTGCCGACGGTCAAGGCCGCGGCGCGCTCGGTCTTCGGCGGCGTGATCGCCAAGTGCCCCGGGCTCCAGCTGACTCCGAATGCGCGGATCGCGTATCCGCGAATCAGGTCGATTGGGCTCGGCACCGCAGCGATCGCGGTCAGGTGCGACATCGACTGCAACATCTACGCGCGGCTCGAGAAGCTGCCGAACCACACGACGACGCTGGCGAAGCGCATGGCCGGCCTCGCCGGCGAGCGGACGCTGGTTCCGTTCCCGGCGCGGAGAATCGCTCCGGGGCGGTACCGCTTCACGATCCGACTGACCGCGCCGGTCAACGTCGGGCCCCCGCAGACCGCGGCGAGCGCCGAGCTCCTCCTCCGCTAGCGTTTCAGCATGGCCGAGGGCCAGTACGTCGCCTACACCTTCTATCGGGTCGATCCCGCCTGGCGGCGAATCCCCGTCGAGGAGCGCGCCGCCGGCAAGGACTCCTTTGCAGAGGTGGTCGAGTCGTGGGCGCAGCGGATGGAGGGGCTCCGCGCCTACACGTGCACCGGCGTCCGACCCGACTGCGACTTCTTCCTCTGGAAGATCACCGAGCGCTACGCCGACCTCGGCGAGCTCGGGGCGGAGCTGAACGGGACGCCGCTCGCGGCCTGGCTGGAGACGCCGTACTCGTACCTGGCGACGACGATGGCGTCGCAGTACACCCAGGCTCGCCGGGCGCGGAAGATCACGCCGCACAACCAGCCCTACCTCGTGGTCTACCCGTTCGTGAAGGTCCGGCCCTGGTACGCCCTCCTCGAGACTGACCGGCAGCGCGCGATGGACGAGCACATCCGGATCGGCCGCGAGGAGTTCCCAGGGATCCACAACCACACGACGTACTCGTTCGGGATCGACGACCAGGAGTTCATGACCGCATTCGAGTGTGACGAGCCGGCCGACTTCATGCACCTGATGCTGCGGCTGCGCGAGAGCGAGGCGAGCCGGTACACCGAGCGAGACACGCCGATCTTCGTCGGGCAGCTGACCTCGATTCGCGCGGCGCTCGACTCGCTCGACGGTCCCGTCCGCAGCGTGGCCGAGCAAAGCCCGGCCACGCGCTAAAGGCTGGGCCCGTCCGCAGCGTGGCCGAGCAAAGCCCGGCCACGCGCTGAAAGGCTTGGACTTCGCCGCGTCTGGAAGCTCAGACGTAGGAGTGCTGGTCTCGCCACGTCCGCCACATGGCGAACGCGCAGACGGCAAGCACGACGACGAACGCGACCGCGTCCGGGCCGGTCTCGTCGTAGAACGAGATCGCGGCGATGTCGGCGACGATCAGCACCGCCGCGCCGTAGAAGACGGCCCGCGCACGGCCGGGCCACATCGAGATCTCCTGCCGCCGCTCGCGCCAGACCAGGTAGACGAAGAACGCGATCGCGAGCAGGAACGCGATCCGCGCGATCAGGAAGAGGGCCGTCAGCGTCGCCTGCAGCTTGAGCACGACGATCACCACCGAGATCGCGACGACGATGAGGAGGCCCCGGACGAAGGGGTTGATCCGGCTCACGCCGTCCAGGCTAGCTGTCGCGGGGCCGGCGATTGACGCGCGCTCGGTCGCCCTCCTGCGGGGCGAACGCGGCCGCCTTGCCCCAGCCTCTGTCGGCAAGAAGGCGGGAGGCTTCGAGCCGATCGGAGTCGCGACGCATCGGGTCCTCCATGATCGATAGCCAGAACTCGACCAGCTTCATGCCCTCCTCGCCGACCAGTTCGCGGGTGCCTTGGCAAAACCCTTCGGCCTACCGCCGGGGTTGCCGCTGACGCCCCGCGGCCAGGGGCGGCCGACCTTCCCTGCTGATCCGCTGCTGTTCTGAGCAGCAGTTGCGTCACGCGCAACGTCTGCGACAAACGCAGCGCGCGTCAATCGTCGAGTGCCCTGCGTACCGAACTCGACGTCGACGCCGTTTTGGAATAGATCGTTGATTCGCCGTCGAGGAAGGAGATCGGGATGAGCATTCAATCTCCCGCCAGGCCCGCATCCGTCAGGCAGGTGGAAAGGGCGGGCGAGAGAGTAGGAGGGAGCACGGCGTTCGAGGCGTTGGCCCGGGCGGGTTTCGTCGCCCGCGGCGTGATCTACGGTGTGATCGGGATCCTGGCGGTCGAGGTCGCGGTCGGCGTCGGGGGCAAGACGACCAACCAGAGCGGCGCGTTGAAGACGATCGCTCACCAGCCCTTCGGGAA
>JBKOVL010000173.1:0-3582 GCA_046723895.1 Actinomycetota bacterium
GTTTCACCTGTAGCTGGTTGTTGGAGAAGGTCAGGAACTCGCCCGGTATGCTCGCGAGCGCCAGTGAGCCACCGCCTCCCAGCTTGTACGGCTCGTTCGAGCCGGCATAGTGGTTCATGGCGACGCGGATCGTTCCCCCACGCTTCACCGCGATTCGAGACGGCGCGGTCTGCGCGGCCCGGGCCTCGCCGACGTAGGCGAGCAGACTCCCAGCCACACTCGCGGAGAGGCCGAACATCGCGCCCCTGCGCAGGAATTCCGCACGATCGAGCTCCCCGCCGATGAGCTCGTCGATCAGGTTGTTCTCGATCGGGCCCGCCGTGATGCGACGGTACTCCTCGATCGACCTTCGGGTCTCGCGGTCCATCGACTCTCTCCTATCCCTCGAGAGGATCAGTCGCCGCCCACGCCTCGGCCGGCGAGGCGACGGGCGGCAGTTCCGGCCGGCCATCGTCCACGTCAGCAGGGCGGTGGCCGTTGCGGTCTGTTCCCCGAGACGCCACGCCCGTCTCGACGATCGCGTGGCGGCTGACGGCATCCCAGTCGAGCTCGACGCCTATGCCCGGCGCCTCGCCGAGCATGATGCGGCCGCCTTCGACCTCGAGCGGGTTGGTGACGAGCTGCTCGAAGTTGTAGATCCCTTCGCCGAGAGCGAAGTACTCGACCGTGATGCAGTTCGGGGTTGCGGCCGCGAGCTGGGCGTGGATGTTGGCATGCCAGTGCGGGGCGACCGGGATGTCGTGCGAGGCGGCGAGGGCCGCGATCCGGCGCCACTCGCCGACTCCGCCGGCGACGCACGCGTCCGGTTGGAGGATGTGGGCTGCGTGCTGGTCGACAAGCTGGGCGAAACCCCAGCGCGTGGCTTCGATCTCACCCGTCGCGATCGGGACCGGCGAGCGTGCAGCAAGCAGGCTGTGGTTTGCCACGTCGTCGGGAAGGAACGGCTCCTCGATCCACCAGATGTGGTACGGGCGGAGGGCCGCGAGTGCCCGCATCGCCTGTGCGAGCGTCTGCCACCCGTTGTTGATGTCGAGAGCCAGACGGCTGCCCGGTTCGAGTACTCGCCTTGCCGTTGCGACACGCTCGAGATCCTCCTCGAGCGGCAGCCCGCCGAACTTCAGCTTGAAGTCGGTGAAGCCGAGCTCCTGGTAGCGCTCGAGCTCGGCGGCGACGTTGTCACAGGGGTCGCCGGGTCGGTAGTAGCCGCCGCTCGCGTAGGCGGCGACGCTGTCCTGCGCGCTGCCGAGCAGGTAGCGGAGCGGCAAGCCGGCTCTCTTCGCCAGCAGGTCCCACAGCGCGATCTCGACGGCGCTCAGCATGCGCAGCAGCGCACCGCGGCGGCCGAGCAGGAGCAGGTCGCGGAAGATCAACTCCCAGCTCTCGTCGATGGCGAAGACGTTGCGGCCTTTCAGCCGCGGCGCGAGCAGCTGGTCGATCCCGGTCCGCAACCAGAGGCCGCCCGAGTCGCCGGCGTACGTGTAGCCGATCCCGCTCGCACCGCTCTCGTCGACGATGCGGACGATCACGTACTCGCGGCCCTTGATCTCTCGTGTCGAAAACGCAGTCGGCGCAGTCAGCGGTACGAAGACCGCCTCCGCCTCGATCGACTCGATCCGCATCTTCCCGGCTATCTTCTCACCTCGCCGGGCGATGCGCAAGTGATTTTGCGTTAGATCGCAAGTTGGGTTGCGACCCTTTGAGACGGCCATTATGATCGAGGGCATGGAGCGAGAGCCGGCTGTAGCGGTACGTCGGGCAGTGGCGCTCCTGCTCACGCTGGGCGGTGACGAGGCGCTCGAGGCCGGCGGCCTAGGTGTCAAGCGCCTCTCCGAGCTGACGGGCCACGAGATCAGCCGCGTCTCCCGAACGCTCGAGGTGCTGGCTGACTCGCGACTGGTCGAGCGGGATCCCGCAAGCCTCGCCTACCGCCTCGGCTGGCGGTTCTTCGCGCTCGCGGCGCGGGCCGGTCAGTTGCAGCTGCGCCAAGCGGCCGCCAGATTCGTGCGGCTGCTGACCGACGAGTTCGAGGAGCGCGCGTACCTCTCTGTCCTCGACGGCCGCGAGGTCTTGACGATCTTGTCCGAGTCGCCGACCCACACAGTGCAGGCGGCCGGCTGGGTCGGAAGAAGCCACCCGTACCTGTACTGCACCTCGGCCGGCCGCGCCCTCCTCTTCCGCCACAGCGACGACGAGCTCACTGCACTCCTGGGCGATCTCGAATTTCGTCCACCCGGTCCGAACGGGCCGACCAGCTTCGCCGACTTCGCCGCCCGGCTTGCGGACGAGCGACGTAAGGGCTGGGTCTACGCCGACGAAGAGTTCGAGCCCGGCTTGATCGCGATCGCAGCACCGGTCTTCGACTTCGACGGTCGCGTGATCGCCGCCCTCAACCTCTCCGGGCCGAAATTCCGCGCAGAGAAGGCGTTGGCGACCGCCGGGCCCCGGCTCACGGAAGTCGCTGCGCAGCTTTCCAGCCTCCTCGGCCACACGCCCCACTCCCGCGACACCGCGAGCGTGGCGGGGTGAGCGATCGCGAGCCGATTCGATTCTTCAGCGACGGACAGCGCCTCGACGGCGAGCTCTGGTACCCCGCAATCCCGGCCTGGTCTGGAGTGGTGATCGCCTGCTCCGGCTACCTGGGACTGAAGGGCCTGCAGCCGGCCCGCTTCGCACGGGCGCTCGTTCCGCGCGGCTACGCCTGTCTCTGCTTCGACTACCGCGGCTTCGGCTTCAGCGACGGCCAACGCGGACGGCTCATCCCGGAGGAGCAGATCGAGGACATCCGGGCCGCGGTCGACTACCTGGAGAGCCGCGACGATACCGCCGCCTGCCCGCTTGTCCTGCTCGGCTGGGGGCTCGGCGGCGCCCTGGTGATCGCGGAAGCCGCCCACGACGAGCGCGTCGTCGCCGTCATGGCTCTCAACGCGATCGCCGACGGCCACCGGACCACCCGCGCCCTCCACGACGACACCTCCTGGGCGCAGCTGATGGCGCGGCTGGATCAAGACCGCCTCGAGCGCGTCCGTCACGGACGCTCGGCGCTGATCCCCGCCTTCGACGTCGTCCCTCTCCAGGGCGCGACATTGGACTACGTCGAGTCGGAGCTCTACAAAGACACGGGTTTCGGGTTCCCGGTCACCTGCGAGGCCAGCGAACGCCTACTTCGCTTTTCCGTCGAACACCTCGTCGGGCGGATCGCTCCACGCCCGCTCTTCATCGCCCACGGCACCGCGAACGACCTCTATTCACCCGCGGAGGCCCGGCGCCTCTACGAGCTTGCCGGCGAACCGCGCGAGCTCTACCTGCTCGAGGGCGCCGGCCACAGCGAGTGGATGCACGACGGTCATCACACCCTGCAGCAGCTGATCGAGCTCATCACCGACTTCCTGCGACGGTCGCTCCGGAGCGAACAGCTGATCCGAGCTGGATGAGCGTAGGCTCGTGCCGGCGCCGGGAGCGGGCGTGAGCGTAGGCTCGACGGAGCTCATGAAAGAGCGGAGGCGCCGGCTTTTGCGGCGCCGGGTTCGGGGACACTTATGGGCCACGCCGTGCTCGACGGTGAGGTAGATGTGCACCTACAAT
>JBKOVL010000085.1:0-4452 GCA_046723895.1 Actinomycetota bacterium
AACGAGCCGGTCCCGAGCGAGGTCGACCTGGGCGAGGTGATCGCGCACCTCCGCGGGCGGCTCCCGGAGGACGCGGTGCTGACGAACGGCGCCGGCAACTACACGGTCTGGTGTCACCGGTTCTACGAGTTCCACCGCTACGGGACGCAGCTCGCGCCCTGCGCAGGCGCGATGGGCTACGGGATCCCGGCGGCGGTCGCGGCCAAGCTTCTCCACCCCGAGCGCCCGGCGGTCTGCGTCTCCGGGGACGGAGACTTCCTGATGAGCGGCCACGAGCTCGCGACCGCGACCCAGTACCGCGCCGCAATCGTCGTGCTCGTCGTCAACAACGGGATGCTCGGGACGATCCGCATGCACCAGGAGCGCCAGTTCGGGCGCGGGGTCGCGACCGACCTCGTCAACCCGGACTTCGTCGCGTACGGCAAGGCATTCGGTGCGCACGCGGCGCTGGTCGAGCGGACGGAGGACTTCGCGGGGGCGTTCGAGGAGGCGCTCGCCGCGGGCCGGCCCGCGCTGCTCGAGCTCCGCGTCGACCCGGAGGCGATCACGCCGCGCGCGAGGCTGTCGCAGCTCGGCGGCTGAGCAGGTCAGCGGCCGGGGATCTTCAGCTCGCGGCCGAGGTAGAAGCCGGAGGTCTCCTCGAGCACGAACGGCGCCATCGCCTGCCGCCTCTCCTTCTCGGCGTCGGAGAGGCGGTAGCTGTCGCGCGACTGCGGAGAGTCCCAGATCGAGATACCGACGACCTCGTTGCCGTCCGCCGAGTAGCACTCATAGGCGCGCAGCATCCCATCCGGGATCTCGCTCGGCTTCCACGCCCGGCTGAACTCCTCGCGGCTCCCGGGTCTCAGCCGGCGGGTGGTGATCCAGACATACGCCCCGTCGAGCTCCACGCCGGGGACCGTATCGCAGCTCGGGTGGCGCGGCAGGCGCTCCGGCCGGCAGAGCCTTGTCGCTCTGGCGGTACCGTCTCGTAGATGCGAGACCTCCTGCGCGAGACCGCCGACTACGCCGCCGACTTCCTCGAGTCGCTTCCCGAGCGCCCGGTGTTCCCTCCGGTCGATCTCGAGGCGTTGCGCGTGCAGATGGGCGGGCCGGTGCCCGAAGCTTCCGGTTCGAGCCTGACGAGCGCACGGCCGAGATCCTCCGTCGGGTACAGGAGAGCGGGGACGCCTGGATGAGCGGCACCGTCTGGGACGGGCGCGAGGCGATCCGTCTGTCCGTCAGCAACTGGCAGACGAGCGACGAGGACCTCGACCGGACGCTCGCAGCCTTCCGCGCGGCGGCAGCATGAGCGACCTCGCCATCCGGCTGCGCGGCGTCATCAAGCGCTACGGCGCGATCACGGCAGTCAACGGGCTCGACCTCGAGGTCCCATACGGCACCTGCGTCGGCCTGCTCGGCCCGAACGGCGCCGGCAAGTCGACGACGATGCGGCTGCTGACGGCGCAGGCGATCGCCGACGAGGGTGAGCTCGAGGTGCTCGGTTTCGCGCTCCCCGACGAGTCGAAGCAGGCTCGGGCCCAGTGCGGAGTCTCGCCGCAGCTCGACAACCTCGACGTCACGCTGACCGTCGAGCAGAACCTGCGCGTGTTTGCGCACCTCTACCGCGTCGGCCGTCACGAGCGCGGCGAGGCGATCGAGCGCGCGCTCGAGATCGCGAATCTCAAAGACCGCCGCGACACGCGCGTCGACAAGCTCTCGGGCGGGATGCGCCGTCGGCTGCTGATCGCGCGGGCGCTCGTCCACAGGCCTCGGCTGATCCTGCTCGACGAGCCGACGGTCGGGCTCGACCCGCAGGTGCGGCAGGAGCTCTGGGCGCTGATCGACGCGCTCCGCGCAGAGGGCACGACGATCCTGATGTCGACGCACTACATCGAGGAGGCCCAGCGCCTTGCGGACACGGTACTGATCATGTCCCACGTGCGGGCCGTGGCCGCCGGGCCGCCGAACGACCTCGTCGCGGAGCACGCGGGGAGCGAGGCGGTGGAGGTGTTCGGCCCGCCGGCGAGGCTGGCGGAGGTCGAGGCAGCCGCCCGCGCGGGCGGCTTCAGCACCCGTCGCACCGGCACCAGCATCTCGATCCTCCGGACCGACCGGGCAAACGGCGACGTGCCCCAGGGCGAGCGGCGACCGGCGAATCTCGAGGACGTGTTCGTTCTCCTGACCGGAGAGCAGATCGACTGATGGCGGTCGCGTCCGCCGAGCGCGTTCCGCGCCTCCACCGATTCGAGCGGCCGGCGATCACAGGCGTGCTCGTCCGCGAGATCATCAACTACTCCTCCTACTGGCGCTCGGCCACGTTCTCCGCGACCGTCGAGCCGACGATCTACCTGCTCGCGTTCGGCTTCGGCTTCGGCTCGATCGTCAGCAAGATCGGCGGCTACGACTACGTCGAGTTCGTCGGCACGGGAACCGTCGCGACGGCGGTGCTGTTCGCGAGCGCCTTCCCGGCGATGTTCGGGACGTTCGTCAAGTACCAGTTCCAGCACACCTACGATGCGATCCTGGCGGCGCCGGTCGACACGGAAGAGCTCGTCACCGCCGAGGTGCTCTGGGTCGCGACGCGGGCCGGCGTGTACGGCTGCGTGCCGCTCCTGGTCGCGATCGCATTCGGCCTCGATCCCGCCTGGTCGATGCTCGTCGTGCCTTTCATCGGCTTCCTCGCCGGCTTCGGCTGGGCCTCCTTCGGGATCGCCGTCTCGGGGTTTGCGAAGTCGATCGAGAGCTTCAGCTACATCATCAGCGCGGTGCTGACGCCGCTCTTCCTCGTCGCCGGGACCTTCTTCCCCCTCAACAACCTGCCCCAGTGGGCGCAGGACCTGGCGGAGGCCAATCCGCTGCACCACACCGTCGAGCTCGTCCGCGACGCCGCCTTCGGCTGGCACGGGTGGACCGACCTCGCCCGCGTCGGCTTCCTGCTCGCCTTCGGGTTCACCCTCTGGCGGGTCGCGATCTTCTCGATGCAGCGCAAGCTGATCGATTAGGAGGGCTTGGCGGGACGTTGCACGTCGCCGGAGCGCGATAGACGGTCGAGATGCAAGGACGCAGGGAGCCCCGATAGTCGACCACTATCGGGGCGACCGAGGACGCCGCAGATCGGCTGTATAGCGCGTTCCGGTGACATCGACAATGTTCCGCCAAGCCCTCCTAGTTCAGCGAGGGATCCTCGGGCATCAGCGCGACGACGCGGTAGACGCCTCCCTTGGCGCGCATGATGCTCGACCAGAGATCCGTCTCGGGCTCCGCGAAGAGATCGGCCCGCTCGCCGTCCTCGACGATCCACGACGACGCCTCCAGCTCTGCCTCGAGCTGGCCCGGCCCCCAGCCCGCGTAGCCGGCGAAGACCCGCGCCCGCCTGGTGCCGCCTGCGATCAGCCCGAAGTCGCCGTCGCCGGGAACGAATCCGACGTGGTCGACGACGAGGATCGCCGCGTCGTCGGGATCCTCGAACTCGGCGAGACAGAGCACCGCCTCCTGCTGCACCGGGCCGCCGACGTAGACGACCTCCTCGTCCTGGACGAGCGGCGTGAGATCGGGCACCGCCTCCGCTACGGCCGTGTCCGAGCGGCGGTTGAGCACGAGCCCGGCCGCGCCCTCCTCGGTGTGCTCCGTGACGAGCACGACGGTGCGCCGGAAGTTCGGGTCGAACAGCGCCGGCGAGGCGAGGAGCAGCTGACCCTTCAACGAGTCCACCCCGTGATTCTCTTCCGCCGGTTACTCGTACTGCAGGGCTTCGAGGACGTTCAACTTGGCCGCGCGCTGCGCCGGGAAGATCGCCGCCACGATCCCGGCGAGCACGGCGACCAGGGCGAAGACGAAGAGCGTTGTGACCGGCCACGAGACCACGAGGAAGTCGACTCGGACGATCAGCAGCACCGCGAGCACGATCCCGAGTGCGATCCCGATCACAGCGCCGATCAGCGCCGTGACGACGCTCTCGAGCGCGATCATCGAGCGCACCTGCCAACGGGTCATGCCGACCGCACGCAGCATCCCGAGCTCGCGGGTCCGCTCGAAGATCGTCAGCACGAGCGTGTTCACGATCCCGAACAGGCTGACGATCACGGACAACGCGAGCAGCACGTAGAGGATGTTGAGGATGTTCTTCAGGAAGCTCGCCTGGTTCTTCTTGAACTCGTCGCGGTCCTGCACTTTCGCGTTCGGGAAGCCCTGCAGCGCCTGATCGAGCTTCACGTCGTTCGCCTTCGAGACCCCGCCGTTGATGTTGAAGAAGACGAACTGGTTCTGCGGCGGCGTGTAGAGCTTGTCGAACGCCCGGCTCGCGATCGTGATTGTGCCGAACGGCGAGCCGCCGGCAGGTGGGTCGAAGATCCCCTTGATCGTGAACTCCGGCCGCTCCCCGCCGGGGACGAGGATCCGGAACTTCGAGCCGAGGGTGAGGTCGTGCTTCTTCGCGAAGTCCTTGTCGGTGAAAGCGCCCCTGGCCCCGAG
>JBKOVL010000213.1:0-5696 GCA_046723895.1 Actinomycetota bacterium
TCTCCGAGTACTGCTGTCCGGTGTAGTAGCCGCCCGTCCCGCCGCCGACCTGCGTACTCCCGCCGTGCGTGGCGAGCCGCGGCCAGGACGAGATCGCGATCCGCCAGCCCTGGTCGTCGGAGAGGTGCAGGTGGAGGCGATTGAGCTTGTAGAGCGCCATCAGGTCGACGAAGCGCTTGACGTCGCGCACCGGCCGGAAGTGCCGGGCGACGTCGAGCATCGCCCCGCGCCAGCCGAAGCGTGGGCGGTCGCGGATTCGGACGGCCGGGATCCGCCGCCGGCCGAGCAGCTGGCGGATCGTCTGGACGCCGTAGAAGAGCCCTGCCGGCGCGTGTGCCACGAGCTGAACGCCGGACGGGGCGACCGTGAGCTCGTAGCCCTCGTCGCCGAGCCGCGCCGGGCCACCGAGCTCGAGTGCGATCGGCGCCGGCGCGCCGCCGACCTTCACGCCGAGGACGCCGGCGAGCATCATCGCGATCCGGCGTGTCTCCGGCGTCGAGGGCGTGACGGAGACCGTCGTCGAGGCGCGCACGACGAAGGCGCCCGCGCCGGGCGTCGCCGCCACCGGCTTCGGAACGACGGCGACCTGCACCTACCCCTCCACTACGCGACCGCAGCCACCGACCGCCGCGTCAGTGCACTGACGCTCCGTCATGCCTTCACGGCGCCGGCGGTCAGCCCGAATGCGATCTTTCGCTGGACGAAGCCGAAGAAGGCGAGCACCGGGATCGCGGCCAGGATCGAGCCGGCCATGAGCCCACCCCAGTCGACCTGGCGGCTCGTGCCGTAGAAGTCGGAGAGCCACACCGTGATCGTCTGCTTCGACTGGTCGCTCAGCAGCACGTAGGCGAAGACGAACTCGTTCCAGCTCGTGATGAATACGAACACCGAGGTCGCGACCAGCCCGGGCGCGACCAGCGGCAGCAGAATTCGGGCGAACGCGCCCATTCGGCTCGACCCGTCGACCATCGCAGCCTCCTCGAGCTCCTTCGGGATGTTCACCAGGAACCCGCGCAGCGTCCAGACCGCGAACGGGAGGGCGAAGGTCATGTACGTGATGATCACGCCGATCAGGACGTACTGGTGCTTCGTCAGGTTGTACTTCGCAAGGACCACGTACAGCGGGATGATCAGGCCGACCTGGGGGAGCATCTGGATCCCGATCAGGAGCACGATGAACACCTCGCGGCCGGTGAACCGGAACTTCGAAAGCGCGACCGCGGCGAGGAACGCGAGCGCGATCGAGATCGCGACGGTGACCCCGACGATGATCAGGCTGTTCACGACCGAGCTCCAGAAGTACGGTCGGTTGATCGCGTCCGAGAAATGCCTAATCGTCGGGTGGATCGGAAGCCACGTCGGTGTGAGGCGGTTGATGTCGTCGGTCTTCTTGAACGCCGTCGCGAACATCCAGTAGACGGGGAAGACCATCACGACGAAGATCGCGAGCGCGAGTGCGTTCCAGCCCCAGCGGCCGTACGCCCGGCGGCGCTTGCGGCGAGGTGCGGCGACGGCGCTCACTTCACGTCACTCGTCTTGATCATCTGCCGGACGTAGAAGACGCTCATCACGGCGACCATCAGCAGCATCAGCAGCGAGATCGCCCCCCCGCGCCCGAAGTCGTGGTCGCCGTAGCCCTTGATGAACACGTAGACGCCCATCAGGTAGTTGGTCGCGTCGACGTGCGACGCGCCGATCAGCAGATACGGCTGGGCGAAGACGCCGAAGTCCCAGATGATCGAGAGGCTGGTCAGGATCAGCAGGATCGGCTTGAGCACGGGAAACGTGACGTCCCGGAAGATGCGGATCGGGCCCGCCCCGTCGACGCGCGCCGCTTCCAGGAGCTCCTGTGGCACCTGCGCGAGTCCCGCGTAGACGGTGACGACGACGAACGGCAGGGCACCCCAGACGATCAGCAGCGTGACCATCCCGAGGCTCGAGGTGGGAGTCGCGTACCAGTCGTGGCTCTCGCCGACGAGGTGGAGCTGTGCTGCGAGGTAGTTGAGGACGCCGTTCTCGAAGTTCGTCATCCAGTAGAAGACCTGGACGGCGACCACGACCGGCATCGCCCAGACGAGCACGAGACCGGTCATGAGCAGGATCCGCACCCAGTTGCTGAGCTTCGGGAGCAAGAGCGCGATCAGCGTCCCGAGCACCATCGTCAGCCCGACGTTCACGATCGTGAAGACCACCGTACGGACGACCGTGTCCCAGAACACGTGGTCGCCGAGCACCGACCTGTAGTTCTCGAGCCCGATCCAGCGCCCCTTGTGCCGGATCAGCTCGAAGAGTCCGTACTGTTCGAACGAGATGCGGACGAGCTTGTAGATCGGGTACCCGAGCAGCAGCACGATCACGGCGACCACCGGCAGGATCAGGCCGTAGGGCGCCAACGAGAGACGGCGGCCCCGCCGGGGCGGGAGGGACCTCGCCCCGGCGTCGACCGCCGTGTCGGACGGGACAGCGACGTCAGCGTCCCGCGCCATTCGATTCCTACGATGCGTTGAGGGTGTATTCGATGTTGTTGTCCGCCGTCGCGGCCGCCTGCTTGACCGTGAGCTTGCCGGTCAGGATCGAGCTCAGCATGGTGCGGAGGATATTCCCGTTCTCGACGTTGACCCAGTTCTTCGCAGCGGGGACGAACCAGCTGCGAAGCGCTGCGCGCTCGCCGACCTTCTTGAGGTTCAGGAGGTTGGTCGCGTTCGGGATGTTCCCGGCGGCCTGAATCCCCTTCTCCGCGGAGGTGCTCGTGAAGGCGGCGATCCAGTCTGCCGCGAGCGCCTTGTTGGCCCCGATCGGCACCGCGAGATCGGAGCCGCCGAGGAAGCCCGGCATCGCCTTGCCGCCCTCGTGGCTCGGCATCACGAACTGCGCCGTCGACGCCTTGTACTTGTCGCCGACGCAGCACGTGAACCAGCCGGGCCCGATCATCGAGCCCGCGTTGCCCTCCGCGTACACGCTGTACGGGGTCGGGTGGCTCTCGTCGGTCGTCTTGCTCGCCTTCGAGGCGACGGCGTAGAAGTTCTTGAACGCGGTCAGCCCTGCGATCGACTGATTGGACTCCAGGGCGCCCTTCCACTTGCCGCTCACCTGCGTGGCGATCTTGCCGCCGTAGTCATAGACGAAGCTCATCGCGACGTACCAGTCGGTGCCGGCGATGTAGACCGGCGAGTAGCCCTTCTTGCCGAACTTCTTGTTCAGCCTGGCCGCATCTGCCCTGAACCCCGCAAGGCTCGTGGGCACGCCGCGGATCCCGGCCTGCTTGAACTGGTCGGTCCGGTACGTGACGACGCGCGAGCCCGCGTAGTACGGGACCCCGTAGAGCTTCCCGCCGTAGCGCCCGGACGCGGCCAGGCCGGCAAGCCAGTTGCCCGAGTTGTCGAACTGGGACTTGGCCGAGCTCAGGTCCTGGAACGCCCCTGCGGCCATGTACTTCGTCATCTCGGTGTTCCCCATCTCGATCACGTCCGGCGCGTTGCCGCCCGCGAGCGTGGCGTCGAACTTGCCGAGGTGCGAGCCCCAGTTCTGGTACTGCACGTTCACGTCGACACCTGGGTGCTTCGCCTTGAAGGCGGCGTTGGCCGCCGCGACGACGTTCGGCCAGCCCGTCTGGGCGTCGACCTGGAGCCAGACCGTAATGCTGGCGTTGAAATGCTTGGTGGCGCCGGTCGCGCTCGACGCGGCGATCGCGACGGCCGCGACGAGCAGGACAGCGCCGATGATGCGTGCCTTCATCGTTGATCTCCCTCCTGCGACGAGCGCGCGAAGCGGCCGTCGGATTGGTTTAGACCACTTGGCCACGGCGCGAGATTTGCACACTTCGTGGTCACTTGTCAAGACCAATTTCATCGCCTGCAGACAACCATGCCGTCTACTCCGGGATCCGCTGCACTCCTGGTACTGACCAGTCAGCGCCGGCGCGGTGCCCGGCTCAGCTCGGTGACGAGCCGGTACCGGTCGCCGCGGTAGATGGAGCGGACGTACTCGACGATCTGGCCCTCCCCCGAGCGCGTAGTCCGTTCGAACAGGAAGGCCGGCGAGTGCAGCGGGACCCCGAGGAACTCCGACTCCTCCTCGTTCGTCACCGTCGGCTCGATCGTCTGCAGGCCGGCGACGATGTCGATCCCGTACCGGTCGCTCAGCAGCTCGTAGAAGGAGTGGCTCTCGAGGTCGTCCGCCGAGAGGCCCGGGACGAGCGACGCGCGCACGTGGAGGGTCTCGATGGCCATCGTCTCGTGGTCCGCCAGGCGGAGACGCTTGACGACCACGAGCGCCTCCGACGGCGACAAGTGCAGGATCCGGCCCAACCATGCGCCTGCCGGGACCGTGCGCAGCTCGATCGTGCGGCTGCCGGGCACCATCCCTCGGCGCCGCATGTCCTCCGTGAAGGAGGTCATCGTCAGCTCCTGCGCGATCTTCGGCTCGGAGACGAACGTGCCGCTGCCGCGGCGGCGGACGAGCAGGCCGTCGCGGACGAGATCGTCGAGCGCGGCCCGGACGGTGAGCCGGGAGATGCCGAGGTCGGCGCTGAGCTGCCGCTCGGAGGGGATGGCGTCCCCGACCGCGAGCCGCTCGATCAGGTCGAGCACCCGTGCCCGCGCCTCGGACTGTTTCGGAGCGGTGACGGCCATGGCAGCGCATCATGACGGCAACAGGGCATGTGGTCAAGACCACTATGCATCGATCTGGATACGATTTCTTCCCAGTTTGGCGACAAGTGGTCTTGACCACTTGCGGTCGACTGGCGTACACTGACCGTGGGAATGACCGCTTTCGACCAGCTCGGGACCGAGGCGCGGGACACGGCAGGTGCCGATCTCGACCTCCGCTCCACCCGCGAGCTCGTCGAGTTGATGAACGCCGAGGATGCGACCGTCGCGACCGCGGTCGCCGGAGCGGCGGCAGAGATCGCGGCGCTGATCGATGCCGTCGTCGCACGGCTGCGCGGCGGCGGCCGGCTCGTCTACGCCGGCGCGGGCACGTCCGGACGCCTGGCCGCGCTCGACGCGGCCGAGTGTGGCCCCACTTTCTCGGCCGGCGACCTCGTGCTCGCGGTCGCGGCCGAGCAGGAGGCGGACGAGGACGACGCAGCCGCGGGTGGGCGGGCGGTCGGGGCGCTCGGCGTCTCCGCGGTCGACGCCGTGGTCGGGATCAGCGCGAGCGGCCGGTCGCCGTACGTCCGCGGCGCGCTGGCGCGGGGGCGGGACGTCGGGGCGCTCATCGGCTGCGTCGTCTGTGTCGAGAGCTCCGAGCTCGCTGCGATCGCGGATCACGAGGTCTGCGTGCCGGTCGGCGCCGAGGTGCTGGCCGGCTCGACACGGCTCAAGGCCGGAACGGCGCAGAAGCTCGTCCTGAATTCGATCTCGACGATCTCCATGATCCGCCTCGGCAAGACCTACGGCGACCTCATGGTCGACGTCCGGGCGGCGAACGAGAAGCTGCGGGCTCGCGTTCGTTCGATCGTCGCGCAGGCGACCGGTGCGTCCAACGGCGAGGTCGAGCACGCCCTCGCCGACGCCGGTGGGGACACGAAAGTCGCGATCGTCTCTCTGCTCACGGGCCTCGACGCCGCTGCGGCGCGCACGAGGCTCGCCGAGGCGGGCGGGGTCGTCCGGCGCGCCCTGGGGACGACGTGAGGCTGGGCGTCCGTGCCGCGCTCGTCGACCGGCAGATCGTGCCAGGCGACGTCGAGGTCG
>JBKOVL010000051.1:0-4899 GCA_046723895.1 Actinomycetota bacterium
CTATGAGTGTGGGGAGGGGGCCAGGGGGAACGGGGAGGTTCCCCCGAACGCGTCGGCCTCTGGAAGAAGGGGGCACGTGGGGGACACCTGGTTTCCCCCACCGGAGCGAGCCGGAGGCGAGCGACGCTCAAGCGGCTTCGATCTCCTCCGTGCCGACCATGAGCCGGCCGATCTCCTCGGCGACGCCGGGGCCGTTCGCGACCGTGCCGACGATGCGTCCTCGCGAGAGCACCGCCACCCGATCCGCGATGTCGAGCAGTTCGTCGAGGTCGGTCGAGATCACGAGCGCTGCCGCCCCGCCCGCGACCAGGCGCCGGATCAGGTCGCGAACGGTGGCGGTCGTCTTGACGTCGAGGCCGTAGGTGGGCTTGTTGAAGACGACCACTTTCGGGTCGAAGCTCAGCTCGCGCGCGAGCACGACCTTCTGGAGGTTCCCGCCGGAGAGCGTGCCCGTTCGCGCGCTCACGCTCGGCGTCCGCACGTCGAACTCCCGCACGAGCTCGCCGGCGCGCTCCTCGATCGTCGCCCGCTGGATCCGTCCGTGCTTCCAGAACGGCGCCTCGCCGATTCGCTTTAGGAAGAGGTTGAGGGCGACGGGCAGCGAGCTGACGATCCCCTCGCCGATCCGGTCGTCGGTCACGTAGCGCAGCCCCAGCTTCTGGCGGCCCGAGACCGGCATCCCGGTCACCGGCGCGCCGTAGAGCAGCACCTCGCCGTGCGAGGCCCCGCGCTGACCGGCGATCACCTCTGCCAGCGGCCGCTGGCCGTTTCCGTCGACGCCCGCGATCCCGACGATCTCTCCCTGGCGGAGCTCGAGCGAGACGTCCTCGATCCCCAGCTCGGCGCCTTCCCCCGGCGAGCTCACGTTTCGCAGCTCGAGGACGACGTCGCCGGCCACGGCGGCGACCTCGGTCTCGGCCTCGACCTCGGCCAGCTCCTCCCGCAGCTCGGCGACGTCCGCGACCGTTCGCGCCTCCTCGCCGAACATGATCCGGACGATCTCGGCACGCAGCTCCTCGTGGTCGCCCTCGCGCAACGCCTGCCGGTCGATTGTCCCGGCGAGCCGCCCCTGCCGGAGGATCGAGATGAAGTCGCCGAGCGAGAGCGCCTCGTGGAGCTTGTGGGTGATGAAGATCACGGCCTGGCCCTGCTCCTTCAGCCGCGCGAGGACCTTCGTGAGCTCGGCGACGCCCTGCGGGGTCAGCATCGAGGTCGGCTCGTCGAGGATCAGGACCCGCGAGCCCCGCCACAGCGCCTTGATGATCTCGACCTGCTGCTGATGGCCGAGGGAGAGGTCGGCGGCCTTTGTGTCCGGGTCGACCTCGACGCCGAGCAGCTGGGCGAGCTCGCCGAGTCGCCTGCGCGCGCCGCTCTCGTCGAGCCGCAGCCGCCGGGTGTCGCCTAGCATCAGGTTCTCGAGCACCGTGAGCGCCGGGATCAGCGCCGAGTGCTGCGGGACCGTGCCGATCCCGAGCTCGAGCGCGGTGCGCGGCGAGGAGATCACGGTCTCGGCCCCCTCGACCCGGATCGTGCCCGCGTCGGGACGGTGCAGGCCGGACAGGATTCCGATCAGCGTCGACTTCCCTGCTCCGTTCTCGCCGAGCAGGCAGTGCACCTCGCCCCGGCGGAGCGTCAGGTCGATCCGATCGTTCGCGAGCACACCCGGGAACGACTTCGTGATCCCAACGAGCTCGACGATCGGTGTGTCGGTCGGTTCGCTCACCTGGTCGGCTCAGTGTGCTGCAACGAGCGCGCTGCCCGTGGGGCCGAACGACACCGCGGGCAGCGCGCGACGTCGGGGCCCTACTTGATCAGCTGGTTGACCTGTCCGGCCTTGCTCGCGGCGGGGATCTTGACCGAGCCACTCAGGATCTTCGCCCGTGCGGCCGTGATCTCGGCCCAGACCTTCGCCGGGATGTACTTCGTCCTCAGCAGCGAGATGCCGCCGTCCTTCAGGTTCAGGTCGTAGCCGTGTGTGCCGTACGTGCCGGCCTCGATGTCCTTGATCGCCTGCTTGAAGGTGTCGGTGAAGCTCCAGAGCACCGACGACAGGAAGACGTGATTCTTGTCGATCGGGGTCATGTCGCCGATGTCGCCGATGAACCAGACCTTGTGGCCCGGCTTCGACGTCTCGATCGCCTGCAGGTAGCCGAACGAGGCATTGTCGCCCATGGCGAAGATCACGTCCGCGCCCTGCGCGATCACGCTGTTGGCGACGCGCTTGCCGCCGGCGGCGTCGTCGTAGCCCGTCGGGCTGACGGTGGCGAAGAAGATCTTCGAGTTCTTGTCGACGCTCCGGAAGCCCGCCGCGAAGCCGCCGCTCATCTTGTACCAGTTGGAGTCCGAAGCCGAGATGATGATCCCGACCTTGTGGGACTTCGTCATCCGGGCGGCGAGGATGCCCGCCAGGTAGGCGCCCTGCTGGCTCGACGTGGTGATGTACGAGACGAGCCCCTTGGTCAGGTTCGTGGGCACGTCGTAGGTCATCACCGGCACCTTGTACTGCCGGGCGATGCGGGTGGCGACGGTGTCGTAGCCGCTCGCGTGGGCGACGATGAAGCTCGCTCCGCCCTGCGCGAGCTGCCGCAGGACGACGTCGGTCTTGTCGTACCCGATGTTCGTGAGGGCTTTGAACTTCGCGCCGGCCGAAGCGGCGGCCGCCCTGGCGGCCAGGTAGCCCTGCTGGTTCCAGCCGTAGTCGCTCTGCTTCGCGGGCGACGCGAAGGCGACCATCGTCACATTCCCCGCGCGGAGCGCGCCGGTCGCATACGCGGTTCCCGCACCGACGAGTGCGAGCACGACCATTGCCGCTACGACCTTCGCTCCAGGTAGACGCTTGTGCATCGCCTGACTCTCCTTCCTCCGGGAATCGTTCGATTCCTCGCCGTTGACCGATGCTTGCTCCTTGCCGAACCCGGTGATAGGGTCGCCTTGCAGACTGTTAACAAAGTGCCTCGCCCGCCTACCCTAACCCGTCGAGAGATTGAATGCAATGGCATCTGAGGCCGCGCTCCGCCGCCCGGCGCCGGTCGAGAATCTGACCCTCTGGCAGCGCGTGTACGACCACCTGCGCGGCGAGATCCTCTCCGGGCGGCTGGCTCCGGGCGCCGAGCTCGCAGAGGTCGCGCTCTCCGAGCAGCTCGGCGTCAGCCGCGGGCCGCTGCGCGAGGCGATCGGCCGCCTCGCCTCCGAAGGCCTCGTCACCGTGCGGCCGCGCCGTGGGGCTGTCGTCCGGCCGCTGTCGAAGGAGGAGTTCGTCGAGCTCTACCAGGTACGCGAGGCGCTGGAGATGCTCGCGGTGCGGCTCGCCGTGCCGCGCCTGGATGGCCAGGACGTTGTTGCGCTCGAGGAGCTGGTCGCGACGATGGCTGCGCACGCCGAGCGCAACGAGGTCGCGGAGTTCTTCCAGGCGAACTCGGCGTTCCACGTCCGCCTTGTCAAGGCCTCGCGGAACGCGAAGCTCCTCGAGCTCTACGAGCAGCTGCTTGCCCAGCTCGGTCGCTATCGCCTCCGCTCGTTGACCCTACGCGGGAACCTCGACCGCTCCGTCGCCGAGCACGCGGCGATCCTGCGCGCGGCGAAGCGCGGCGACGCCGACCGCGCCGCGCACCTGATGTCCGAGCACATCCGCGTGCCGCAGCGGAGCCTGAAGGGTCTGAGCGAGGACGAGTTTGCCGCGGGGGTGCGGGAGTGATCGAGTTCGGCGTCAACCTGAACAATCGCGAGCCCTTGATCGCGCCAGACTACGACGTCCCCATGCTGCTCGACCTCTCCGAGGTCGTCGAGGAGAGCGGCTTCGACTCGGTCTGGGTCGGCGACTCGCTGTTCTCGAAGCCGCGCTACGAGCCGATCTCGCTGCTCTCCGCGATCTCCCAGCGGACCTCCCGGGTGCGACTCGGCACGTCGTGCATGGTCTCCTCGACGCGCAACCCGCTGTACCTCGCACTCGAGTGGGCGACGCTCGACGTGATCTCGGGCGGCCGAACGATCCTCGGCACCGGGATGGGCAACCCCGAGGTCGGCGTTCGCCGCGAGTTCGAGGCGCTCGGGCTCGACTACGTGAAGCGCGGCGCGCTGTTCGAGGAGGGCCTCGCGGTGCTGAGGCAACTGTGGACCGAGGGCAAGACGGACTTCCACGGCACGTTCCTCGACTACGACGACGTGTCGTTCTACTCCGGCACCGAGATGGAGCCGCTGATGCCGATCCAGCAGCCGCCGCCGATCTGGGTCGTCTCCAACCCGAGGCTGAAGGGCGACGCGCCGCCGGACGTGATCAGGCGGCGGCTCGACTCGGCGTGCCGCCGGATCGTCACCTACGGCGACGGCTGGCTCACGTGCTGCCGGGCACAGCACCCGGACGAGCTCGTCGAGCAGCTCGGCGCGATCGAGCGCTACGCCGACGAGCACGGCGAGGACTTCTCGCGGCTCGTGATCTCGTACCAGGTGACGATGAACATCGGCGACTCGGAGGACGAGGCCGGGAGGGCATTCGACGACTACATCTCGAAGTACTACCCCGAGCTGTCACAGGCGATGGATTTGTCCAACTGGGGGCCGGTCGGCACGCCGGATCAGATCGCGGAGTGGATCCGGACGTTCGCCGAGGCCGGCGTCGACCACTTCATCTGCCGATTTGGCGCCATCGATCAGTTCGCGCAGGTCGAGCGCTTCGCCGGGGAAGTGCTGCCCATGTTCTCCGCAGAGAGAGTGAGGTGAGTAGTGGCCACCGTTGTCGAGAAAGGGAATCTGCTCGAGGACGCCGCACTGATCGTCGACGTCTGCTTCTCGGTCGAGGAGGGCGACGTCGTCACGATCATCTGCGACGACGAGCGCGAGGACGAGGCGCGCGCGGTCGCCGAGGTCTGCGTCGAGCGCGGCGCGTGGCCGGTGATCATGAAC
>JBKOVL010000210.1:0-3598 GCA_046723895.1 Actinomycetota bacterium
GCCGAGGACGGGCCGGCGGACGTGTGGCTTCGGGTCCGCGGCGAGTATCGGCTCGGACACTCCGCGAAACTATACGACTAGACTTCGAGAACCTTCGGGGTGTAGCTCAGCCTGGTTAGAGTGCCTGCTTTGGGAGCAGGAAGTCGCCGGTTCGAAACCGGCAACCCCGACCTCTCGCTACCCTGGCCGGCCTGGACGATTCGCGTCCGGCCTCGCGCCGCTGCGCACCCTCCTGCCGGCGGGCCGTGCGGCGCAGCACTGTCCCACCGGCATACGGGCACGCAGCGACGCGCCAGGAAACCGAGAGCGACTACCTGTGCGCGACGATTGCCTGGGTCGGTCTTTGGACCGGCTTCGCCGGTGGGTTCGCGTCGACAAGGACAGCGACCACCAGGAGGATGGCGATTGCGACGGCGCTTTCGCCTCGCAGGCTTCGCGCGACGGCTCGTGAGCCCACGCCGCGGCCCCGTTCGAGCGCAGGGGCCACGACGAAGTGGTGCAGCGCGCCCCACGACAGAGCGACCAGAACGAGTGAGCTCTTGATCAGCAGCACCTGCCCGTAGCGGACCTGCCAGAGATCCGACACCGCGGGCAGCCGCTCGTACGCGAGATACGCGCCCGCGAGCACCATCAGCCCAACCAGCACCGCGGCCATCTGCGAGAAGCGGTGGAACGCGTCGCGCCGTAGCTCCGGCGCCGTCGGCCAGGTGACGAACGCGAGCATCACGAGGCCGCCGACCCAGAAGCAGGCGGCGACGAGGTGCACGTAGTCCGCGAGCTCGGACCTCCACGACGACCCGACGTCCACGGCCGAGTGCCCCGACAGCGAGAGCCCGGAGCAGAGAACCAGCCCGAGGAAGAACGCGGGCCACAGCAGGATCGTCCTGTCGGTGAGCCAGGCGAGGAAGAGGAACGCTGCGACGACCGAGAACCCGAGCGTCATCGCGATGAAGGCGGTCCCGAACCGAGTCCCGCGCGCGAGCGGTGAGAGGTCACCGTAGACGAGTTGGTCGAGCGGAAGCTGGAACGCGTCGGCGGCCCGGAGGACGAATCCGAGGATGCCGAGCTCGATGCTGCCGACCACCCCGGCCCCGACGACCCAGTAGAAGCGCCGTTCGAGAGCCGGCGTCAGGGTCCGTCCGCGGAGCACGAGCAGCCTGAACGCGAGCCCGCCGACGAGCAGCGCGAGGCCGACGAAGTAACCCCACTTGGCGACGTACTCGAACTTCGTCGGTCCCCCGGCGCCGTACGCCTCCGTCGGCGGCGGCGGCTTGACGCGGACGCCGAACGTATAGACGCCCGAGACTACGTGGCCCTCGTTGGAGGTGACGTGCCACCGCACCGTGTACGCGCCCTTCGGCAGGGTGCGCACCGGGACGATCACCCTGCGGCCGCTGTCCGTCGTTCGCGTTGGGCCGGCCGTGACGACCTTCCCGGTGGAGTTGCGGACGTCGATCGAGTTCGCGAAAGCGTCTACGGTCTGGTCGAACTGGAGCGACACCGACCGCGGCGCCGTGGCGAGCCGCGCGCCGTACGTCGGTACACCCTCGAGCAGGACGGCGTGGGCGAGCGCGGAGGTCGGCAGCGCGAGCGCGACGAGGACCGCCGCCGCCAGCGCCTTCGCTCTCATCGCGCCCCTGCGAGCGGCGACAGGTGACCGAAGATCGGCGCGACGTTCCGGTCGCAGAAAAGCAGCGCTGCGACGGCGACGATCATCACGGCGAACCCGGCGTTGAACACCGGCGACCGGGGCTGTACGGCCCGCCCCAGGCAGACGACCGAGCCGGCGAGCAGCGTCCAACCGAGGGCGTGGTGCAGGAACGCCGAGCGCGAGAAGAACCACGGGTTCTGCTCGTGGAGCAGGAAGGCCAGGCCCGAGACCACGAGGGCGAGCGGCAGGGTCAGCTCCCAGAGCTGGTTGTGGAGCTTGCCCCGGACCAGGCCGAGCTGCGCCGCGCCCACGAGCATCAGCGCCTGGGCCCACGCACTGTGCGCGAGCATGTGGATCGCGGAGCTCGTGTAGAAGACCATCACCGGCCACATGAGGATCCCCATCAGGAAGGCGATTCCGGGCCACAGGTAGCCCCGCCAGCCGCGCCGCCGCCAGACCTCGGGGCCGACGATCGCCTCAGCCAGCAGGCAGAGGCCGAGGAAGAGGAAACCGACGCCGAACATCCAATGGACGACCTCGGCGGGCGGCTCCATCTACGAGCTGCGCTCCTCGACCTCCTCCAGGTCGGCCAGCAATCCGGGCACGACCCAGAAGTGGAAGACGATGCCGACGAGGATGACGAGCAGCGGCGGTTGGACTGCGAGGTGCCAGAAGTCGTGCTTATCGGGGTCGAGCAAGGTGATCCGGTACGGCTGGACGAACGCCCACACGAGCCCTGCGAGCGCGGTCAGTGGCCCCAGCGCGGAGACCGCAGTATGCCGCCAAGAGTGCCTGGCCCTGACCCTGGCCCGTGCACGCTGACGGACGAGCTCAGCGTCCATCGCTCATCTCCCGTGGTGATTGTACGGACGGAGGTGTCCCCAGCGTCCGGAAGGTGTCGGCACGCCCCTCGCTGGAGAGGAAGCGGAGGAAGAACCAGGTGCCGACGGCGAACAGGACAGTAGCCTGCTCGAGCGCCATCGCTCCGCCTCCGATCTGCTGGTCGGTCAACGGCGACAGGCCCCAGAGGCCGGGCGCCTTGACGTAGTAGTCGTAGATCGCGCGCGGGATGAGCGCCAGCATCAGCCCGAGCGGGCTCGCGACGACGAACGCCGCGAAGAGGTACATCGCACGCACGCCTGCGGTCAGCCGGTGCGGCTCGTCCCGCAGCGCCGGCCACCAGAAGAGGCAGCCCGTGACGAAGTACGAGAGGTGCTCGAGGTGGAGCAGCGAGCCCTGGTGCCGGAGGGCCGCGTCGTACACCGCGGGGACGTGCCAGGCGAAGTAGGTGCCCGCCCAGAGCGGCAGGGCGACCACAGGATGCGTCAGCAGCCGCGGGCCGCGGATCGCAGCCGGCAGGCCGATGACGCACAGCGCGGGGGCCCATTCGGCGAGGACGACGTTCTGGAGCAGGTGGACTGAGAGCAGGTAGTGGAGGGCGATCGGATGCAGCGGGGTCACGAAGACCGCGAGGATCAGCGCGAGCCCGAGGACGAAGCAGGTGATCCGCCAGCGAGTCGCGCCGTAGCGTCGCACGAGCAGCGCGTACCCGACGGCGAGGGCGGGGACGAGGACGAGCGCCTCGAAGTCGAGCGGCCAGGCGTACGGATCGTGCATGGGTTGGACGCTACGCTATGTGCACGCGGGCGTAGCTCAGTGGTAGAGCATCTGCCTTCCAAGCAGAGGGTCGCGGGTTCAATCCCCGCCGCCCGCTTCCTTGTCCGACTGCCTCGCTAGGCTGTTTTCCAGAATGAAAACAGCTGAGAGAGATCAAGCGCGCAGGCTGCGGCGCGAGCAAGGGCTTTCGGTCAAAGAGCTTGCTCGCCTTGTGGGCGTCTCACGATCGTCGATCAGCCTTTGGGTTCGAGATATCGAACTCACGGATGCGCAGCACAAGGCGCTCCGAGAGCGGATGGGGGGACGGATAGATGGGGCCCGCGTGAATAC
>JBKOVL010000131.1:0-7938 GCA_046723895.1 Actinomycetota bacterium
GGATGAATTTCCGGCCGGCGCGGTCGGTCGTGTGGAAGATCTCCGGGATTCCGGCACGGCCGGTTGCCTCCCAGAGCTCGATTGGCGTCAGCACCGGGCAGAGCCACTCCTGGGCGCCGATCGCGTCCATCTCCTCGCGGATGATCTGCTCCACCTTCCGGTGCACCCGCCAGCCGAGCGGCAGGTACGTCCACAGGCCGGCGCTCACCTGGCGGATGAAGCCGCCGCGGACGAGGAGCTTGTGGCTTACTGCCTCGGCCTCGGCCGGGTCCTCGCGCAGGGTCGGCAGGAACAGCTGTGATGCCCGAACGGCCAACGTCCGGGCAGGTTAGTCGTTGAGCGGGATCAGCGAGGCCTCGGCCATCGCGAGCGCGGCCGGCTTCGCCATCTTCAGGCGCTTCGGGCGGTGCATACCCTCCGCGATCCACTTGTCGATCTCGTGAAAGAGCTCGTCGATCAGGATGTCCGAGGAGACCTTCTTCAGCACGCGGCCGTGCGCGTAGACGAAGCCGACGTCGCGGCCGCCGGCGATCCCGAAGTCGGCGTCGCCGGCCTCCCCCGGTCCGTTGACTGCGCAGCCGAGGACCGCAACCTCGAAATGCTGAGGGTAGTCGCGCAGCCGCTCCTCGACCCTGACGGCCAGCTTCTCGACGCCGACGTTGTCGCGGCCGCAGCTCGGGCAGGCGATCATGATCGGCCCGCGCTCGCGGAGCCCGAGCGCCTTCAGGATCTCGAACGCCGTCTTGACCTCCTCGACGGGGTCGGCGGTGAGCGAGACGCGCATCGTGTCGCCGATCCCGTCGACGAGGAGCGCGCCCATCCCGACCGCGCTCTTGATCGAGCCCGAGAACGGCGTCCCCGCCTCGGTCACGCCGAGGTGGAGCGGGTAGGGCACCTTCTCCGAGAGCATCCGGTAGGCGCGGATCATCGTCGGCACGTGGCTCGACTTCACCGAGATCTTGAAGTCGTGGTAGTCGAGCTGCTCGAGCAGGCGAACCTCCTCCAGCGCGGCCTCGACGAGCGCCTCGGCCTGGTCGCGGTGCGCGACGTCCTCGAGGTGCTTCGGCAGCGAGCCGGAGTTGGCGCCGATCCGCATCGGAATGCCGGCCTGCTTCGCGGCCTGCACGACCATCGCCACCCTGTCAGGGCCGCCGATGTTCCCGGGGTTGATCCGCACCGCGGCGACACCGCCTTCGATCGCCTTGAGCGCCAGCGAGGCGTTGAAGTGGATGTCGGCGATCACGGGGATCGGCGAGAGGCGGACGATCCGCGGCAGCGCCTCGGCGTCCTCGGTCTTGGGGACGGCGACGCGGACGACCTCGCAGCCGGCAGACACGAGCGCGGCAATCTGCGCCGTCGTCGCCTCGACGTCGTGCGTCTTCGTCAGCGTCATCGACTGCACGACGACGGGCGCGCCGCCGCCGATCGTTACGCCGCCCAGCGAGATCTGGCGCGTGCTGGCCATCGGGCCTTCTAGATTAGCTTCCGCCCAGCCGGTTCAGGTCGTTCGAGAGCCCGATGAAGAAGAGGAACAGGACGAGCGCGATCCCGATCACCGAGACGCGCTCGTAGACCTCGCGGCCGACCGCGCGGCCACGCAGGCCCTCGACGATCGAGAACGCGATGTGCCCGCCGTCGAGGGGCAGCAACGGGAGCAGGTTCATCAGGGCGAGCGACAGGCTGATCAGCCCAAGCACCCAGAAGTAGCTCTCCGCGCCCTGCTTCTGCGCCGTGTTCAGCGTCCGGCTGATCCCGACGGGGCTCGAGATGTCCTTGCGGCCTTCCCCGTGTACCAGTCGGCCGATCGATCGCGCGATCTCACGCGTGACGACGCCGGTCAGCCTCACCGATTGCCACAGCGACTCGCCGATGCCGAGCCTCTCACCCCGCAGGACGAACCCGAGGCGGTAGCCGCCCTCGATCCGCTGCGGCCGCGCCGGCCCGAGCTTGACGATGTGATCGTTGCGCTCGACGAGAAGGGTGAGAGGACGACCCTGGGAGGCCGCGATCTGATCGGCGATCTGGTTCGGCTCGACGATGACGTTGTTGACGGTGATGACCTGGTCGCCCGGCCGGAGTCCCATCGTTGCTGCGGGGTGGCTCGGCAGGACCTGGTCCACGGTCGAAGTCGCCTTCCCGCCGCCGACGTAGAAGAGCGCCGCGAACAGGATCACGGCGAAGACCAAGTTCGTCATCGGGCCGGCGAGGATCACTGCGATCCGCTTGAAGGTGTGCTGGCGCCAGTACGCCTGCGGCGAGAGGCCGTCCTCGAGCTCCTGCAGGCCCCGCTCGAAGCCCTCCGGCGGACTGTCGCCGGCGAGTCGCCGCAGCTCCTCGAGCGCGCCGCGTGCGGCCGTCTCGTCCTCGGCTGCGAGCGCGCGCTTCAGCCGCTGCACCGGGCCGGCGAGCTCGGGCCGCTCTCGCAGCACCCGGCCGAAGTACACGTCGGCGTCACTCGGCGCCGGGCGGTGCATCCCGGGGATCTTCACGTAGCCGCCGAGCGGGATTGCGCCGATTCCGTACTCGATCCCGTTCCGGTTCGTCTTCACGAGGGCCGGTGGAAAGCCGACGTAGAAGCGCCGCGGCCGCATGCCCACTACGATCGCCGTGAAGAAGTGCCCCGCCTCGTGAACGAGGATCAGGGAGGCGAGCCCGAGGATTGCGACCAGGACGCTCATGGTCGCGCGAGCTGGAGGCGAGCGACGCTCATGCCACCGTGGCCCTCTCCTCCGTCAGGCGGCGGGCCTGCGCGTCCGCTTCGACCAGATCGTCGAGATCGCGAGCGGGTGTGCCCTCGACGGCGGCGAGCGTCTCCTCGACCGCCTCGGCGATCCCGAGGAACGGCAGCCGGCCGTCGAGGAAGGCCGCGACGGCGACCTCGTTCGCCGCGTTGTAGGCGCATGGGTGGGTCCCGCCGAGCTCGCCGGCCCGGCGCGCCAGCGCGAGCATCGGGAACGTCTCCAAGTCGGGGGCGTAGAACTCCAGAGTCAGCCCCGCAGCGAGGTCGAGTGGGGGGATCGGCGTCGGCGCCCGTTCAGGATAGGTGAGCGCATACGAGATCGGCATCCGCATGTCCGGATACCCGAGGTGTGCCAGTGTCGCACCGTCGCGGAGGCGGACGAGCGCATGCACGATCGACGTCGGGTGGACGACCACCTCGATCCGCGCGTACGGGAGCCCGAACAGAAAATGGGCTTCGATCAGCTCGAGACCCTTGTTCGCCAGCGTCGCCGAGTCGATCGTGATCTTCGGGCCCATGCTCCAGGTCGGGTGCGAGAGTGCCTCGCCGGGTGCGACGTCCTCGAGCTCGTCGCGTGCGCGGCCGCGGAACGGGCCGCCCGAGGCGGTCAGGACGAGCGAGTCGACCTGATCGGGGGTGCGTCCCTCCAGGCACTGGAACGCGGCGGAGTGCTCGCTGTCGACCGGCAGCAGCCGCCCTCCTCCCCGCTCCCTGGCGGCCAGGGCGAGCTCGCCGGCGGCGACGAGGCTCTCCTTGTTGGCGAGCGCGAGGTCGATCCCCCGCTCGAGTGCCCAGACCGTTACCGGCAGGCCGGCGAAGCCGACGACGGCGTTGAGGACGACGTCCGGCTCGGCGCGCTCGAGCAGCTCGGTCGGGTCGCCGCCGACCTGGGTCAGCGGCGCCAGCCCGTCGACCGGCGTGCTGCCGGACGCCGCCGCGACGAGCTCGAGCTCGGGGTGCGCGTGGATGATCTCGACAGCCTGTCGGCCGATCGAGCCTGTGGCGCCGACGAGGGCGACCCTCTTCACGGAAACAGTATTACCGCGGGCTGTCAGCGTTCCTCTCTCGTCACTTTCGCGCTTCACACGCGTTCGGATTTCGGCGCTACGATCGCCGAGTCCACCGCGGCCCCAAAGAGAACACGTCCCGAACCGCCTAGACCTTGTCGAGGGCGAGGAGCACGTAGAACGCGGCGACCGCGGCGAAGAGCTGGGCGTCGATGCGGTCGAGAATCCCGCCGTGGCCTGCGAGCAGGCGGCCGCTGTCCTTCACGCCCATGTCCCGCTTGACGAGGGACTCGAAGAGGTCACCAAGGGGCGCCGCGGCGGCGATCGCCACCCCGAGCAGCAGCGCCTGGCCGATCGTCAGCCACTCGTCCCGCGTGTCGTACAGGGCGACGAACGTGACGAAGATGGTCGCGAGTGTCCCGCCGACGAGGCCCTCCCACGTCTTTCCGGGCGAGATCTTCGGGGCGAGCTTGTGCCGCCCGATCAAACGCCCGGCGATGTACGCGAGCGTGTCGCCCGCCCAGACAGCGAGCAGCACCGTGAACGCCGCGAGCCGCCCGTGCTGCGGGATGTCTCGCAATGCGAGCAGGTAGACGAGCCCGAGTCCGATCCAGGCGACGCCGAGCATCGTCCCGCTGACCGAGACCGTCGCCGACTGCCTCGTCTCGGCGAATCCCTTCAGCAGGAACGCGAGCGCGAAGGTCGCGAAGAGGCCGCCGCCGACCCACGCGAACCCGCCCGCCTGCTCGGCGAGGAGCGTGAGCAGCAGCCCGAGGTAGCCCGCGATCACGATCGGCCGCAGCGGCCGCGTCATCGCGTAGTACTCGTGCAGCGCCCCGAGGCCGATCGCCGCGGCGAGCAGGAACAGCCACCAGCCGCCGAGCCACACGATCCCGAGCACGAGCGGGAGCCCGATCACGACGACGACGAGCCGTGAGGTCAGCCCGGGCACCGAGGCTCAGCGGCCGCCGAAGCGGCGCCGTCTCCGCGCGTAGTCGGCGAGCGCCTCGCGCAGCTGCAGGGCGCCGAAGTCGGGCCAGAGCGTGTCGACGAAGACGAGCTCCGCGTAGGCGAGCTGCCAGAGGAGGAAGTTCGAGATCCGCAGCTCGCCCGAGGTGCGGATCAGCAGGTCGGGATCGGGGAGGTCGGGCGCGTAGAGCTGCGCGGAGAGCGCGTTCTCGTCCACCTCCCGCGGCTCGATCCCGGACTCGACGAGCCGGCGGGCGGCCTGGTCCAGCTCGTCCCGGCCGCCGTAGTCGTACGCGATCCACAGGTTCAGGCGCTCGTTGTGCCGCGTCTCCTCCTCGAGCTCCTCCATCCGCTCGCGCAGCTCCTCTGGTGCGCGGTCTCGCCGGCCGATGAACCGGACGCGGACGCCCTGGCTGACGAGGTCGGGAAGCTCGCGCTCGATCGTCTCGGTGAAGATCTCCATCAAGAGCTCCACCTCCTCCGGCGGACGCGACCAGTTCTCCGTCGAGAACGCGAAGACGGAGAGCGATTCGACGCCGAGGTCGATCGCGGCCTCGACCGTGCGCCGCAGCGCGCGCGTTCCCGCCCGGTGGCCCGCAGCGGTCGGCAGCCGCCGCCGGCGCGCCCAGCGCGAGTTGCCGTCCATGATGATCGCAACCGAGCGAGCGATCTCCGGCAGCTCCGGATCGGCGGTTCTCATGCCCCGAAGGGCCCGGATTCTCGTCAGGAGGCTCACGTGTCGTGGACTTCTCCGCGGAAAGTGCTCAGCACTTTCCGCGGCTTTAGACCTCGAGGATCTCCGCTTCCTTGCGCTTCAGCAGCTCGTCGATCTTGTGCACGTGGTCGTCGGTCAGCTTCTGCGCACGCTCCTCGGCGCGGCGCTCCTCGTCGTCGCCGACGTCGCCTTTGCGGACGAGCTCCTCGAGGTGCTTCATCAGGTCGCGCCGCACGTTGCGGACGGCGACGCGCCCGTCCTCCGCCCGCTGGCGAACGACCTTGACGAGGTCCTTCCGGCGCTCCTCGGTCAGCTGCGGGATCGGCAGGCGGATGATCTTGCCGTCGTTCGACGGCGTGAGCCCGAGGTCGGACTCCATGATCGCCTTCTCGATCGCCTTCAGCGAGCTCGGGTCGAAGGGCTGGACGGTCAGCATCCGCGGCTCGGGGACATTGATCGTCGAGAGCTGGTTGAGCGGCGTCGGCGTCCCGTAATAGTCGACCGTCACGTGGTCGAGGAGGGCCGCCGAGGCGCGGCCGGTGCGGATGCTGTTGAACTCGTGCTGCGTCGTCTCCACGGACTTGCCCATGCGGCGAACGGCGTCCTGGATGAGATCGTCGATCATCGGTCTACTCCCTCTTGGGGTTCGGGCCGGGCGGCGCCGGCTTCGGCAGCGCCGCTTCCGGCCTTGAGCGGCGTGGAGATGATCGTGCCGACGCGCTCGCCGGCGACGATCCGCTTGATGTTGCCCTCGGCGAGCTCGAACACGTGGATCGGCAGGCCGTTGTCCATGCAGAGCGAGAGGGCGGTCGTGTCCATGACCCGGAGGCCGCGCTCGATCGCCTCCAGATGCGTCAGCTCGGGAAGGAGGGACGCGTTCGGATCGACCTGCGGATCCCCGTCGTAGACCCCCTCGACCCCATTCTTCGCCATCAGGATCGCCCCCGCCCCAATCTCGAGCGCCCGCAGCGCGGCGGCGGTGTCGGTCGTGAAGAACGGGTTGCCGGTACCGGCGGCGAAGATGACGATCCGGCCCTTCTCGAGGTGCCGGATCGCGCGGCGCCGGATGTACGGCTCCGCGACCTCCGCGACCGTGATCGCCGAGAGGACGCGCGTCTGCGCGTCGTGCCGCTCGAGCGCGTCCTGCACGGTCAGGGAGTTGAGCACGGTCGCGAGCATCCCTGCGTAGTCGGCCGTCGCCCGGTCCATCCCGGCGGCGGATGCCTCCATCCCGCGAACGATGTTGCCAGCGCCGATCACGAGCGCGATCTCGAGCCCGCCTGCGTGCACCTCGACGATCTCGCGTGCGAGCCCCTCGATCGTCGCCGCGTCGATCCCGTGGTCGCGGTCGCCCATCAACGCCTCGCCCGAGAGCTTGAGCAGGACGCGACCGAACGGCGCCGTCCTGCGGAGCGGTGTCGCTGCGCTCGTCATGCGCCTACTCCGACAGGGCGAACCGGCGGAACTCGATCACCTGGAACCCCGCCTCCCGCAGCGCGGCCCCGACCCTCTTGCCGGGCTCGTGGATCCACTCCTGGTCCTCGAGCACGAGGTCGGAGAGCCACTTCTGGATGCGGCCCTCGACGATCCTGTCGCGGATGTCGACGGGCTTCGTCTCGAGGTCGGGCTGCTTGAGGAGGATCTCGCGCTCCGCGCTGATCTCGGCCTCGGGCACCTCGGTCCGGGCGCCATAGAGCGGCGCCGCGAACGAGATATGCATCGCGAGCGGCCGGGCGATATCTGGGTTCCCGCGGCCGTGGATCAGCACGCCGATCTTGTTGGCCGGCGGGTGAACGTACCCGGAGAGGACCTCGCCCTCCTCGGCCTCGAACCGGACCGCGTCCCGGACGACGATGTTCTCGCCGAGCTTGGCGGAGAGCTCGACCCGCTCGTCCTCGAGCTGATCCGCCCCCTGCGGGCCGTCCTTCTCGACGGCGTCGAGGACACGAGAGACGAACACGAGGAACTCCTCGTTGTTCGAGACAGGCTCCGTCTCGCAGCCGACCCCGACCATCGCGGCGACCGTCTCGTCGAGATCGAGCGCGACTTTGCCCTCGGTCGTCTCGCGGCCGGAGCGCTTCGCGGCCTGGGCGATTCCCCTCTCGCGCAGCAGCTTCGCCGCCGCCCCGATGTCACCGTCGGTCTCGACCAGGGCCTGCTTGCAGTCCATCATCCCGGCTCCGGTGAGCTCGCGGAGCTCCTTGACCTGGTCTGCGGAGATCGTCGCCATCAAGCCGCTCCTCCCTCCACCGTCGCCGGCTCGGTCGCCGGCTCCGGAGCGCCCGTTTCCTCCGCCGCCGGCGGCTCGGCGACCGGCTCCGGAGCGCCCGTTTCCTCTGCCGCTGCCGGCTCGGGCGCCGGCTCTGGAGCGCCGGCCTCGGCGGGCAGGTCAGCGGGAGGGCTCGGCCGGTCGGCCGGCACCGAGGGCTCCGTTCTAGCTGCTGACATCTCGGCGGGACTGACCTTCTGCTTGCCTTCCGCGATACCGTCGGCGATCACCCGTGTGA
>JBKOVL010000229.1:0-8731 GCA_046723895.1 Actinomycetota bacterium
CCGGAGTCGGACGGGGCCTAGGCGCTCGAATTCCAAGAGCAGGAGTCTTCGCATCCACGCCTCTTTCGTGTGAGGCGTCTACCGGGCAACAGGCCAGGCCGGAGCTCGCGAATCTCAGACCGGATGACGGGTTGTGTGCACCCCTCTGTGCACGCCTCGCCTGCGAGTCATCGTCAATTTGCAGGGAAGTTTGAGTCCAGGACGGCCTAAATCAAGTTGGAGGGGCGGCGACCTAGCCTGGACAAGTCACCCAGGACGGCCCCGGAGAAGCACCCCTCCCCCTGTGCTGAGCACGATTCGCTCGCTCACGCCCGCGCGGGTCTACGCGAAAGAAGACGTCGCTGAGTCGGCAAAGGGATCGAGGTCGGCGGCCTTGACGACGTCCGCCTACGCTGGCGGTGAGCGTCGACCACCCGAATCGGCATTTTCGGCACGCACAGGCTCCGAACCGGCTGCTGATGGTGCCCCCGCGCCGCGCTTCGTGGGCGTGACGTGACCTGGCGGGGCGTCTGCTGCAAGGGGCGACGATGATGGCGGCAAGAGCTTGAGCGAAGCGCTCTAGGAGTCCGAGTCCTTTCTCGACGGATGCGCGAGTCGGGTCGTCTGTGAAGCCTTCGATCCGAGCCCAATGGGAGGGTTCGTTGACTTGTACACCCGGTAGTTGACGATAAGGCAGACCAGGCGAGGGTCGTGCTAGTTCGAGCCGTACAAGATCTTTTCTCACTGCGAGCATCATCGAGGTTTCGAATTCACCCGCATGATCGGGAAACGGCATTCCTTCGGGAGGAGCCGCGACTTCCCAATTCGAGGCGGTCGCGATCGTCAGGCCGTGCTCTCGGGAGGCGTCGGAGGCGGCTGCTCGGCAAGTCGAGTCGTTTCCTCCGTGACCATTTATCACAAGGACCCGGGGGCACCCTGCTGATGCGCAGGAGCGGAACAGATCGCGTAGCACCGCCCCCAGGGTGCCGCTCATTAGCGAGAGAGTCGCGCCGAAGATCAAGTGGTGGTCAGACGCGCCGTAACAGAGCGTAGGCGCTCGAAGGATGCTTGTTCCTTCTGGAGCCTGGTCTTAGCGGAACGCGGCTCCGGAAGCACGTTCGAGCGCGCCGTGTTCACCGTGTGGTGAGCGAAAGTCCGCCTTTCCGGACGGCCATTTCGGCTCTTGGGAGTGCGATCGCGGTTTCGTCCTGGTGCGAATGTCTTGCGACGAGCGCCGGCAGCAGCCGACACTCCGCGCGGGTGTCATGACGGTGAGTGGGACTTCGGCAGCACCGTATGGCGGGCGTTCGGTCTCCTCGCGGTCGGGGTCTTCCTCTCGGTGCCTCGAGCTGTTCATCGTCAGCATCGCCTTCCCGGCGATCCAGGCGGGGCTAGGAGCGATTCGAATGAGGTTCCGATGAGCGCTGTATCGAAAGGGCAGGCACGAGAGCGAGCGTTGGCGTCGGTTCGTTCGACGCCGGTGCAGCGGTGGACGTTGGGGCTGGCGTCGGTTGCGTCGTTTGTTGTCGTGCTCGACCTGTTGGTGGTGGCGACGGCGTTGACGGTGATCCGGCGCGATCTCGGCGCCTCGGTAGGCCAGCTGGAGTGGACGGTGAATGCGTACACGCTCAGCTTTGCGGTACTCCTGATGACCGCGGCGGCGCTGGGGGATCGGTTTGGCAGACGGCGCGGATTCGCGTTCGGGCTGGCGCTGTTCGGTGCCGCGTCTGCAGCATGCGCGCTCGCCCCGGACGTCGGCTGGTTGATCGCGGCTCGTGCGGTGCAGGGCGCCGGCGCCGCGACGATCATGCCGCTCGCGCTCGCCCTGATGAACGGCGCCTTCCCGCCGGAGCGGCGCGGCTGGGCGGCTGGTGTGTACGGCAGCGTCACCGGGCTGGCGGCGCTGCTGGGGCCGGTACTCGGTGGCGCAGTCACGCAAGCGATCTCGTGGGAGTGGATCTTCTGGATCAACGTGCCGGTCGCGTTCCTGGCGATCCCGCTCGTGCTGACGCGGATCGAGGAGGCGTTCGGCGCCCCGGAACGAGTCGACCTCGTCGGCCTCGTCCTCATCAGCGCCGCCGCGCTCGGGATCGTGTGGGCCCTCGTGCGTGCGACCGCGACCGGGTGGGATAGCGCACAGGTGGTCGCGCCGCTCGTTGCCGGTGCGGCGCTCGTGGTCGTGTTCGTCAGAGTCGAGCTGCGGACACAGGCGCCGATGTTGCCGATGCGGCTGTTCCGGTCACGCTCGTTCTCCGCCGGGAACGCAGTCATCTTCCTGCTCAACGCGGCGCTCACCGGCGCCGTGTTCTTCACCGCGCAGTTCTTGCAGGTCGCACAAAGCCACAGCCCGCTGGCCGCGGGGCTGCGGCTGTTGCCCTGGGGCCTGACACCGTTCCTGATCGCCCCCAAGGCGGGCGTGCTCGTCGACCGCTTCGGGGGTCGCTTGCTCATCGTCGGCGGCCTCGCCCTACAGACGATCGGGATGGGCTTGCTGGCCGGGATCGCCACTGCCGGCGTCTCCTATCCCGAGCTTGCCGCTGCAATGACCGTCAGCGGCATTGGTTTCTCGCTCGCACTCCCGGCCGTGACGAGAACGGTTGTCGGCTCGGTCGCGCCCGTCGACATGGGCAAGGCGTCAGGCGCGTTCACGATGCTCCGCCAGCTCGGCGGGGCGTTCGGCGTCGCGATCCTCGCCGCCGCCTTCACCTCAGCCGGTGGATACGGAACAACGGCCGACTTCAGCGACGGCTACCGCCCGGCGATGGCTGCAGCCGCCGCGCTGTCACTTCTGGGGTTCGTCGCGGCGCTTGCACTCGCGCCACGCAAGAGGGTTCCCGAGCTCGCAGCGGAGGCAACGAGATGAACGCAACCCCGTCGCCTGCAGTGCACAACACGCATTTCTCTCGCACTCACGGCGGGACTGTGATACCAAGGCTGGGGCAAGTCGGCCAGCTTCGAACGGCTGGAAGCGACCCGCTCGGCCTTTAAGAGGTGGAGCCGGCGGCGGAGGAGTTCCGGGTCAAGGTCTTGCGCCTCGCGGATCGGACGGAGTCGCACGAGGAGTAGGCCGGGGATTCCAGTCGTGCGGCCAGGCGAATCGCTCCGCGAGCCCTGGTCTGACCGATCGGAATCGCCCGGAGGAACGCCCCTCCCCCTCTGCTTGGTGCGCACTCCCTCGTTTCGGAGGGATGGTGGTGGGGTGCCACGGCTCACGGTGTGGCCTGAGAGGACTTCGAGAGCGCGTCCAGGGCCTATGACGTGCTCCACGACTTCGCGGTCAACCTAAGCTGGGTCCCATCGCAGGCACAACTGACACGGGGAAGGATCTCGCACGCCAGGTCGACGACCTCCTTGAGCAGCAGCGCGCGATCGGTGGTGTGCTTCGTGCCGTTGCTCGGTCTGTCGGGCTCGAACCGGTGCTCGCGGAGGTTGCGGAGGCGTGCAGGCGGCTCTGCGAAGCCGACCACGGGTCGCTCTGGCTTCTCCGCGACGGGCTCCTCCACCTCGGCGCACACCAGGGCGAGCCGGCGAGCGCGGAGTACGACCGCGAGCATCCGCATCTGCTCGACCGGACGTCGGCGGCAGGACGAGCGGCAGTCGAGCGAAAGCCGGTCCAGATCCCGGACGTGTTGGCGGATCCCGAGTACACATACCCCGGGCCGCGTTTCTTCCGGGCGATGCTCGGGGTGCCGATCTTGGTCGAGGACGACCTCATCGGCGTCGTCGTCGTCGTGCGTCGTGAGCCACAGCCGTTCACGGAAGAACACATCGCGCTCGTTCAGACGTTCGCGGACCAGGCCGCGATCGCGTTGACGAACGCGCGTCTCATCGACGCGGTCGAGCGGCAGCGGACGGAGCTCTCTCGCTTTGTCTCGCCGCAGGTGGCAGACCTGATCACGAGCGAAGGCGGAGAGCGGCTCTTGGCCGGGCATCGGGCGTACATCTCCTGCCTGTTCGCTGACCTGCGCGGTTTCACCGCCTTCGCCGAAACCGCCGCGCCCGAAGAGTTGTTCGACGTACTCCGGGAGTACCACGCCCTGCTCGGCGAGCTCATCCCCGCTCATCAGGGGACGCTCGAGCACTTCGCGGGCGATGGGCTAATGGTGTTCTTCAACGATCCTGTGCCTGTGGACGAGCATGATCTCCAAGCCGTCCGCTTGGCGCTCGCCGCTCAGGCCCTATTCGCCGAGCTGGCTGTGTCGTGGCGAAAGCAGGGAATCGAGCTCGGCCTGGGGATAGGCGCCGAAGCCGGGTACGCGACGCTCGGCCGGATCGGCTTTGAAGGGCGGTACGACTACGGCGCTATCGGACCAGTGGTGAACCTCGCGTCCCGGCTCAGCACCCACGCCAGGGCTGGGCAGACCCTGATAGGCCCACGACTGTTCGCAGCCGTGGACGAGGCCGTCGAGACCGCTCCTGTTGGCGACCTCGACCTCCGAGGCTTCGGTCGCGCAGTCACCGCGTACGAGGTGCGCGGCCTGCGCTAAGAAGGCCCTCGATCAGCTCGGCGAGGCGCCTGGGCTGCTCCGCTTTGGCGAGGTGGCCACCAGGAAGCTCGGTGGACTCGACCGCATCGCTGAGCCGCTCCCGAGCCAGGCGCAGTTGCCCTGCCTCGAATCGTTCCTCGCTGCTGTCGACGACGTGGAAACGCACCGCTCCTCCAAGCTCAGGCGGCGATGCGCCGCAGATCCCAGCGGGCGGCGTTGTCGCGGTGCTCGTCGACGTAGGCGGCCGTGGCGGGCAGTACGCGGACTCCGTTGCGCCTGCGGATCGCGTCGAGAACCACTTCTCGGCGCTGACAGTCCGTGCTCAGCAGCCATACTCGCGATGGTCCTCGCGGATCTGCCGACGGTCAGCCGCCGCCATCGAGAGGCCACACGTAGGCGCCGCCGGCCGTCCGAAAGCGAGCCCGGGAGGTTGCCGTGGAAGTCGGATTGCCGTGACGCGTGAAACCGCGCCAGCGCATGCTGTTGATGACAGCGGAGCCAACGCCGGCCTTGTCGACGGGGACCGAGCCCATTGCCGCCGCGGTCGTGGGGGCCATCGTGAGCGCCATCCCGAATCCGCCGACGAGCAGTCCCGGCACGATGTCCCACCAGGAGGAGTTGGCGTCGAGGGTTCCGAAGAGCACGAGGGAGCCGCTCAGGAGCGTCATTCCGACGCCCATCGGCCAGCGCGGCCCGACACGGTCTGAGAGCTTCCCCGCAGCTGGTGCGACGAGGATGATCAGGACGGTGAGCGGCAGGAACGTCGCGCCGGTTTTGATCGCGCCGTAGCCGAGCACTCGCTGAAGGTAGAGCGAGTTGTAGAAGAAGATCCCGAACATCGCGAGGCCGACGAGGAACATGACCGTGTTCGCACCGGAGAACGTCGGATCGCGGAAGAGCGACATGTCGAGCATCGGGTTTCGCTGGCGGTGCTCGAGCAGCACGAAGAGACCCAGCGCGACGACTGCGACCGCGAGCAGCGACAGCACGCGCGTCGAGGCCCAGGAATGGTCGTTCGTCTCGATCAACCCGTAGGTCAGCGCGAACAGGCCGACCGCCGAGCTGATCAGACCGGGAAGATCGAGGCGCTGCTCGCGCGAGGTGTCCCTCGACTCGTCGATGAAGATCCGGGCCGCGAGCACACCCGCGACTCCCAGCGGAATGTTGATGAAGAAGATCCAGCTCCAGTCGATGTCCTGCGTGAGCAGGCCGCCCACAAGCGGGCCGATCGCGAGCGCGAGCGCCGAGACACCCGCCCAGATCCCGATCGCCGTCCCTCGCTGCCGCGGCGGGAAGGTCGCGGTGATGATCGAGAGCGTGGCGGGGTTCATCAGCGCTGCACCGATCCCCTGCACCGTGCGCGCGGCGATTAGCGACGCCGCGCCGCCGGCGAGGCCGCACCAGAGCGAAGCACCCGTGAAGATCACCAGGCCGACGATGAAGATCGCGCGGCGCCCAAGCATGTCGGCGAGCTTGCCTCCGCTGAGAAGCAGGACACCGAAGGTGAGTGCGTAGGCGTTGAACACCCACTCCAGCTCAGACGGGCTCATGCCGAGGTCCTGCTGAATCGACGGCAGCGCCACATTCACGACCGTGTTGTCCAACATGATCATGAAGAGGCCGACCGCGACCGCAGCAAGCGTCCACCACTTGCGATTCTCTGCAGCGAAGAGTCGTGCCTTCATCGAGCCGCGCTTGTTCAGCGGCATGACGAAGATGATCGCGCGGCAGCAGCGTCCCCAGCGCGCCACAGGCGTACCAGCGGCGGGCGAGCCGCCCCCGGGCGGTCGCGAGGGCGGGTGCTTGGGGATCAAGGCCGGTCGCTGCCCTCCCGGGGGGGCGACAGACTGAAGAGCAGCTCCTATTTGATCCCCCGCTGCTCCACCGTTGTTCGGAACGGTGCTGATGGCTCTATTCTGGGGCGGCGTCGGCGGTTCTAGAGGTGTCACATCCGACTTTGAGGGCGTGAGAGGCGTACTTGTCCGCGTCGGACGGCGGCGTTCGGGCAGCCCGGCTCGCAGCATGAAAGTGCGCTCTTTCGGTGTTACCTCCCCGCCTCGTTTCTCGCGGGCTCGTAGGTGAGTACGACGACACCAGTGCTGGTCGTCTTGGCGTCGGTTGGCGTCAGCGTGGTCTTGTCGCCTCCCTCGCTGAAGAAGCGCCTTCCGACGCCCAGGACGAGCGGATAGAGCATCAAGCGATAGACGTCGATCAAGTGGTGCTGCATCAGCATGTTCACGAGCGTGCTGCTGCCGTAGATGAGGAGGTCTTGACCGGACTGCTGCTTCAGCCTCAGTGCTTCTTCGGCGACATCCCCCTGGAGCAGCGCGGCGTTCCACTCGAGCGGATCGCTCAAGGTCGTCGAGACCACGAACTTTCGCATGCTGTTCATCTTGTCGGTGAACGGGTCGCCCGAACGCAGCGGCCATGAGGCGACAAATTCCTCGTACGTGACCCTGCCGAGGAGAAGCGCATCGCTCGCGAAGAGCAGTTCGGATTGGTACTCGGCGAGCTCGTCGTTCCAGTACGGACTCGTCCAGCCGCGATGCTCAAAGTCTCCCGCCGGCCCGGGGTCTTCCATCACCCCGTCCAGAGACAGATATTCCGCCGCCACGATCCTTCCCATCTCAGGCTCCCTTCGCCGTCGTCATTGGCTGTGTTCGTGAAACTGCCGGTGCATCGATCCACTCGCCAACGATTCGCCGACGCGCGAATGGTCTGGCGGTCGTTTCGGCTCAGAGCGAACTTCGCGTGAGCCTGGGGTCTACTCCGATCGAAGCCTCGTACCCAAGAGCCAGGCGAACTCCCGCAGCGCCTTCGGTTTCCCGGTCAGCTGAGCGTCCCTGTCCGGAAGCCGTCGCTCCGCCGGCGGGGCGCTCGTGGACGGTAGGGAGTTTATGTAGTTGCGACCTACGATCCTTGGACGGTGGAGTAACGCAACTCGGCGGCGGCAGGGCCGTGGGCAGCGAACCCGCGGAGGATTGCCGATTAGCCGGAGCAGGGTTCCGGTGACAGGACACTCGCGCAGCAGGCTGTCGCCTACCCCGCGGCCCTTCCGAGAACTAGTCGATCGCTATTTGATCGACCTCGCGGCAGTGTGAGTAGCGATTGCCTCCGTGATCGTCTCCCAGTCGGCTCGCTGGACGCCATGGCCAGACCCTTCGAGCGGGAGTCGCCGCGCCCGCGGGATCTCGCTGGCAAGCGCCACCGTCGTGGCAGAGCGCGAGCCCTGCGGCGACCGCGCGATCGACCGAGCGAAACGGCTCGGCGCACACCTCGCGCAGCAGGTCGGCGGCGGCGAAACGATCCATCCGGCGGGGCGGCGTGGTATCAGAGTTCGTTCGCAGATCGGTCCCGGCGATTTCGGCTGCGCTGCCAGACTGCGCGGGATGAGGATCGGCGTCGTCGTCCCGATGGCTCTGTCCGATGGAACTGGTCAGATGCCGTCCTGGCCGGGGGTGCACGCGTTCACCGAGGGCGCCGAGGCGCTCGGCCTTCAGTCCGTCTGGGTCTGTGACCATTTCGTCTCCAACACGCCCGGCCGGCAGGTCGAGGGCATCCACGAGGGATGGACGATCCTCTCCGCGCTCGCTGCTTCGACGAGCCGCGTCGAGCTCGGCCAGCTCGTCATGCGCGCCTCGTTTCGCAACCCGGCATTGCTCGCAAAGATGGCGGCGACGGCCGACGCGATCAGCGGGGGCCGCCTGCTCCTCGGCCTCGGGGCTGGCTGGTACGACCCCGAGTATGAGGCGTTCGGCTACCCGACCGACCACCGCGTCGGCCGATTCGAGGAGGCGCTACAGATACGTGGCCTTCGCCGGCCGCTTCCACCATCGGTATGCACGTCGTGGACCCAGACGCGACCACCTCGGGCAACGGCGATGACGTCGCCTTTGCAGGATCCATCGACGAGCTTGCGCGCGCGATCGACGCTTACCAGGTGCTCGGCTTCGACGATGTCATCGTCGTACTCCAGCCGATGACCGGGCGGTCGCTCGAACGGCTTGCCAAGGCCCTCCAGCTCCGAGGCCGCTAAGTCAGACCTAATCCTGACTCCCTGCGGAAGGGCATCTCACACCGAACTTGGCGCCGATCCGCCCCCCAGCGCAGGCGCGATCCCCAGTGGCTCTGAGGTAGGCGTCGAACCCGCGCTCAGTGAGCCCGCCCTCGCCGCCTCCGCCTACGGCGTCGTCACATCGGACATCTGGCGAATCTCCGCGGACAGGGTCCCGCAAGGCTCGCGCTCGTGTCGCTCGCCTCGGTTT
>JBKOVL010000303.1:0-9486 GCA_046723895.1 Actinomycetota bacterium
CGTGCGCGCGTGACCGAGAAGGTCCTCGTCCGGATCGAGAAGGGGACCTACCTGGAGCCCCTCGGCCGCGAGCTGGCGCTGCGCGTCGGCCGTCGGCTCGCGTCCGCGACGGACGCCGCGTACTCCGCGCGCGTGATCCGCACCGCTGCGCGGCTGGAGCAGGCGATCCCCACGAGCCCCGAGATCGACACGTACATGCGCGAGCGCGCGCCCGACGTCGTGATGGTCACGCCGGTGGTCAAGTACGGCTCGGACGAGGTCGAGTACCTGAAGAGCGCGCGCGCCCTCGGCATCCCCGCTGCGAGCTGTGTCGCGAGCTGGGACAACCTGACGAACAAGGGCCTGCTCAAGTTCGATCCGGAGCGGGTCTTCGTCTGGAACGAGGCGCAGCGGCGCGAGGCGATCGAGCTGCACGGGATCTCGCCCGAGCACGCCGTCGCCACCGGCGGGCAGCTGTTCGACAAGTGGTTCGAGCAGCGGCCGAGCCGCCCGCGCGAGGAGTTCATGGTGGAGGTCGGGCTCGATCCGGCGCAGCCCTACGCGCTCTACCTGTGCTCCAGCCCATTCGTCGTCAGGACGCCGAGCGCCGAGGTCGACTTCGTCCTGCGCCTGCTCGAGGCTCTGCGGGCGAGCGAGGACGAGCGTCTTCGCGGGCTCGGCCTGATGGTCAGGCCGTACCCGCGCGGCTCGCAGTGGAAGAAGGTCGACCTGGGCGCGCACGGCAACGCCGCGCGCTGGCCGCCGAAGCACGCCCACGGGGTCACCCCGGCGGCACTCGCCGACTTCTACGACTCGATCGCCCATAGCGCGGCCGTGGTCGGGATCAACACGACGGCGATGATCGAGGCCGCGATCGTCGGCAAGAGCGTCCTGACGATCCTCGAGCCCGAGTTCGCCCAGGAGGACACTCTCCACTTCCAGCACCTGCTCGAGGAGAACGGCGGCTTCCTGCACGCCGCCTCCTCGCTCGAGGAGCACCTCGTTCAGCTGCGGCAGGTGCTCGACGAGGACGAGGCCGATGCCCAGCGGCGGCGGCGCTTCGTCGAGTCGTTCGTGCGCCCGCACGGGCTCGACCGGCCGGCGACGCCGATCTTCGCGGACGCGGTCGAGGAGCTTGCGCGCGTGAAGGTCACCGCTCCGCGGCCGTCGCCGCTGCTGGTCGGCCTCCTGACGCTCGAGGCGGCGGCCTGCTCGGCACTGCTCGTTCTGCGGCCGCTGCTTCGCCCGCTGCGCCTACGGGTCGTGGGGGCGGCCCGCAGCCGCGGGCTGCTCGCTCGACCGGCCCGCGTTCCGTAGCCCGAGCCCGAGCCCGAGCGCCGCGCGCTCCAGCGTGTCGGCGACCGTGCGGGCGTTCTCTTCCGAGCGGTCGACGAGCAGCGGGTCGCCGGGGTGGCACTGCCGCATCGCGAGGTGCAGGAACTGCGTGATCCGCTCCGGATCGGGCCGGAAGCGGAGGAGCTCCGGAACCTTCTCGTGCAGCTCGGCGAAGGAGTGGACGTCGAGCGTGACCCCGAACCCGGCGTAGTACGGCTCGCCGAGGGTGAGCACCGGCTTGTCGTAGAGCAGCGCTTCGAGCCCGACAGTCGAGCCGATCACCACGACCGCCTCCGAGCGCCGGATCAGCTCGTGCGTGCTCGTGTACGGGTCGACGAGCCGCACGTTCGGCCGCCGACGGAGCCGGCGCAGGAGCCGCATGCTGTTCCGGCCGAGCGACATCGGGTGCTCCTTCAGCGCGAGGTCGTGGCCCTGGGGCAGCGCGTCGGCGACCTGCTCGACGAGTGAGGCCTGGTCGGCGCAGTGTGGGACGATCCGCTGGATCTTGTAGTCGTCGGTGACGTGCAGCGGGAAGTAGACGAACGGCCGGTTCACGTCGATGCGGTCGTAGAAGGGCCGTGCCGCCCGGGCGCGCAGCCACTCGGAGCCGTTCTGGTGCAGAAGCCGCCAGGGGCGGAGGTAGTCGTTGTCGCGGTCGTCGGTCAGCTTCCGCTCCACGTGGCCCGCGAAGACCTTCGCGCGCCGAGCCTGGACGGGCACGCGGCGGAACTCGCGGATCGGCGTCGCCGCGCTCGTGAACGACCTGCGGAACGACTCGACCTCCTCGCGCTCCTCCGCCGAGAGCTCGCGGAGCTCGGCGGGCGGCGCGATCGGCGCGTGCAGCGTGTCGACGTAGACGCGCAGCGGGCTCGGGAAGATCGTGTGCAGGATGAAGAGGACGGGGATGCCGCGCAGGTTCGCGACCAGGTGAGCGGCGATCCGGATCGTCTCGTTCCCCACCTCGGGCAGCGCGACGTCCGGCCGGGCCTCGTCGAAGATGCGCTCGAGCGCGCGGAAACGGTCGACGGTGCGCCTGATGCACCACTCCTCAGGACGGCCGGCGCACGGCTTGTCGTTGCGGTAGACGTCGCGGAGGTGCGGGATCGGGTACGTCGCCTCGATCCGGCGAACCTCGTCGTCGAGCGAGGCCGGCTCGCCGAGCTGGGCGATCACGTCCTGGATCGAGCGGGCGTCGACACCGCGATCACGTAGCTCCTTTGCCGACCGGCGGGACTCGGTCAGATGCGTGACCGAGTGTCCGCGCTGCTCGAGCTCGCGGCCGACGACGCCGTAGAACTCGCTCTCGTAGGTCTGGAGCGTCGTGATCAGGAACCGCATCGCCTCGGCCAGCCTAGCTCGCCTCGGTTCTTGCGGCCGCTCGGCTGTGCCGGGCGGCTCGCAGGGCTAGCCTCGGTTCTTGCGGCCGCTCGGCTGTGCCGGGCGGCTCGCAGGGCTATGGAGCGGCGAGTGCTTCCGCGAGCAGCTCCCGGAACCGCGCCGGCGAGTGCTCGCGGGCGACGTACTCGTGGCCGCGGCGGCGCATCTGCTCGAGTCGGGCAGGATCTGCGAGCAGCTCGCCCACGGTGGCGGCCAGTTCCTCCGGGGAGAAGCCGGAGAGCACGATGCCGCCGCCCGATTCGTCGACGAGCGCCTCGGGGCCACCGCTCGGCGTGGTGACGACAGGGAGGCCTGCGGCGAGCGCCTCGGCGGCGGCGATCCCGAAGCCCTCCTGCCGGGAGGGGAGGACGAAGAGGGTCGCACGGTGGAGCTCGGGCTCGATCGAGGGAACGGGTCCCGTCGCCTCGACGCGGTCGGGCAGCGGGCCGGCCGGCGGAGCGCCCACGAGCAGCACGCGGACGCCGGGGAGCAGCGGCAGCGCGTCGAGGAGCAGGCGGACGTTCTTCCGCGTGTCGTCGGCGCGTCCGACGAACGCGAGCACGGGCTGCTCGAGCGTCGCGCGCCAGGCCTCGTCCGGAGCCGCCGAGAGCGCGACGGGAATCGGCAGGATCCCGACCGCGTCCTCGGCGAGCCCGCCGGCCCGGGCGACGCTCGCCCGGCTCCAGGGTGAGGTCGCGTAGACCCGTTCGGCTCCCCTGAGCACGCGCCGTTCCAGGCGTCGCAGGGTCGGTGCGTTCACGCGCAACGCGAGCCGCCGCGCGGCGGGCAGCCCGGGACGCCGTCCGGCCCACTCGTCGGCGAGCCCGGTGCCGATCCAGGCGCTGTAGGGCCGGCCGGAGCGCACCGCCGCATAACCGTGGGAGGCCGAGGTCGACACGACCCAGAGCTCGTGCGCGCTGCGCAGCTCGGGGGCTAGCCACCCTCCCGCGAGGAACTGGTTCCCGGCGTCGAACCACCGGAACGCCGACGGCACGCCTGGAACGTCGAGCGGGGAGCCTTCGATCGAGACACCGGCCAGGCTGGGGTGCAGCGCGTAGTGGAACGACGGCCTCCGTCCGAGCTCGGCCGCGCCGCGCCAGAATGCCTCCATCTGGGCGAGCGCCCCACCCCCGAAACGGGGGTCGGCGCCGAGCACGGCGAGGTCGACGGGCTCCGGCGGTGCCACGGCGGGCTACGTTAGCGCCGAGTAGCCTTGAGCACGATGGCGAATCGGCCCCGTCTGCTCGTCCTCAACCAGTACTACTGGCCCGGCGTCGAGGCGACCGCGAACCTCCTGACCGAACTGTGCGAGGCGCTCGCCGCGACGTACGACGTGACCGTGATCACCGGCGCGTCGCGCGGCCTGCCCCGCCGCCAGGAGCGGAACGGCGTCAGGATCGTCCGCGTCCGCTCGACCGCCTACGACCGGGCGCACCTGCCCGGGCGCGCGATGAACTACCTCTCCTACGCGCTCGGCGCGGTCGGCAAGGCGATGGTCTCCAGGCGCCCCGACCTGGTCGTCTGCATGACCGACCCGCCGTTCATCGGCTCGATCGCGAGGTTCGTCGCCGCCCGCTTCCGCGCACCGCTCCTCGTCGTGATGCAGGACGTCTTCCCGGAGATCGCGGTCAAGCTCGGACGGCTGCGCAACCCGCTCGTCGTCAAGCTGCTCCGGGCGATGATCGACCCGTCGCTGCGCGCGGCCGATCGTGTGATCGTGATCGGCGAGACGATGAAGAGGCGGGTGGAGGCGAAGGGCGTCTCGCCGGAGCGGATCCGCGTGATCCCGAACTGGGGCGACGCCGTGAGCGTCGTCCCGAAGCCGCACGACAACCAGTGGGCGCGCCGCCACAAGCTCGCGAAGCGCTTCGTCGTCATGCACTCCGGCAACATCGGCCACGCGCAGAACCTCGACGCCCTGATTCGCGCGAGCACTTTTCTGCGCGACCTCGACGACCTCGCCGTCGTCCTGATCGGGTCGGGGGCGCGCCGGGCGGAGCTGGTGGCGCTGACGCACACGCTCGAGGCCGACAAGGTCGAGATGATCGGCTATCAGGAGCGCTCGATCCTCTCCGAGTCGCTCTCGACCGCCGACGTCCACGTCGTCGGGCTCGCGCGCGGCCTCGCGGGCTACGTCGTCCCGAGCCGCGTGTACGGGATCCTGGCCGCCGGCCGTCCCGTGATCGCCGCTACCGACGCCGAGAGCGAGACGGCGCACCTCGTCACCGAGGTCGGCTGCGGCGTCGTCGTGCCGCCGGGGAACCCGTTCACGCTCGCCGCCGCGATCCGCGCCGCCCACGACGGCGAGTACGACCTGGAGGCGATGGGCAAGCGGGCACGCGCCTTTGCCGAGGCGGAGGCCGATCGGTCGATCGCGATGCGCCGCTACCGCGCCGCACTGGCCGAGCTGCAGGAGGCCGGTGCTCGCGGTTGAGGTGCTCTTCTGGGCGTCGCTCGCCGCGCTCGTCTGGACGCACGTCGGATACCCGCTCGCCGCCGCGGCCGTCGCGCGCGCGCGGCGGCGCCGGGTTCTCGCCGGCGACGTGGTGCCGAGCGTGACCCTGATCGTCGCCGCGCACGACGAGGAGAGCGTGATCGAGCGCCGCCTCGAGAACCTGCTCGCTCAGGACTATCCGCCCCAAGCGCTCGAGATCATCGTCGCCTCGGACGACTCGACCGACCGCACCGACGCGCTCGTCGAGGCGGTCGCAGCGCGCGAGCCGCGGGTGCGCCTGCTGCGCTGCCCGCGGGCCGGGAAGGTGGCGGCGCAGAACCTGGCCGTGCGCGGGAGCGAGGCCGAGATCGTCGCCTTCTCGGACGCGAACGCGACCTGGGCGCCCGATGCTCTCCGCAGGCTCGTCCGCAGCTTCGCCGACCCCGACGTCGGCTACGTCTGCGGCCGGCTCGTGCTCACCGACGCCGCCGGCTCGAACCGCGAAGGCGTCTACTGGCGCTTCGAGACCTGGCTGCGCGAGCAGGAGTCCGCGCTCGGGTCGGTCACGGGCGGGAACGGGGCGATCTACGCGGTCCGGCGGGCCGACTACGTCGAGGTCGACCCGCGCTTCGGCCACGACCTCTCGCTGCCCTACGTGATGGTGCAGCGCGGCCGGCGCGCCGTCTACGACCCGGAGGCGATCGCGAGCGAACGGCCGACGCCGGAGATCGGCACCGAATACCGGCGCAAGGTGCGCATGTTCGAGCACTGCTGGTTGATCGTCGCGCGGGGGAAGATGCTCCGGCGGCTGCCGCCGATCTACTTCGCGGAGATCTTCTCGCACCGCCACCTCCGCTACGCATCGGGGCTCCTGCACCTCGTCCTGCTCGGGACGAACATCGCGCTCGTGGCGGCACGCGAGGGCTGGATCTACGACGTCGCGCTCGGGCTGCAGGTCGCGTTCGGCGCCTTCGCGCTCGCGCGGCCGTCGATCGCGCGCTACTACGCGCTCGTCACGTGGGCGACGATCGCCGCGCTCTGGAACTACCTGCGCCGCGGCGTGCCCGCGACCTGGGACGCGGCTGAGGGCACGCGCTGAACCGCGCGCTCGACATCGCCGGCGCGGGCGCGGCCCTGCTCGTGCTGAGCCCCCTGCTCGGTCTCGCCGCCCTCGCCGTGAAGCTCGAGGACGGCGGCCCGGTCTTCTACCGCCAGCTGCGAGTCGGGAAGGACGGGCGCGACTTCGAGCTGCTGAAACTGCGGACGATGGTCGTCGAAGCGGAGCAGCAGGGCGCCGGCTACGCGGTCGACCGGGACGACCCGCGGATCACCCGCGCCGGCCGGGTTCTCCGCCGCCTGTCGATCGACGAGCTCCCGCAGCTCTGGAACGTGCTCCGGGGCGAGATGAGCCTGGTCGGCCCGCGGCCGACGCTTCGTTACCAGGTCGACCGCTACGACGAACGCCAGCGCCACCGGCTGGACGCGAAGCCGGGCCTGACCGGCTGGGCGCAGGTAAACGGCCGCGCGGCGCTGCCGTGGGACGAGCGCATCGAGCTCGACCTCTGGTACATCGAGCATCGCTCCACCTGGGTCGACCTGAAGATCCTCGCCCGAACGCCGTTCGCGCTCTTCCGCGGGACGTACAAGGGCGCGACCGGCGGATGGACCTGACGCTCGCTTCATGGGGGGAACGGCCGGTTCCGCCCATGAGCCCCCCTCCCTAACCTTTCTCGCACCTCAGCAATGTCGTCTGCCGCGCCCGCCATGTCGGTCGCGGCGGCGAAACCCTCAACGGCGTAGCACGACGTTCAGCGAGGGCACATTGCGCGCCCGCTCGAGCACCGCTGCCTGCGTGGCCGGCTCGAGCTCGCCGTTGCGGTGCAGCAGGCAGAGCTCGAACCCGAGCGACTCGTAGAACGCGAGCACGTCCGCGGGCGCCTCTCCCCCGGCGTGTGGCCCGTTTCGGAACTCGACGATCGCGGCCAGCGCCGGGCTGCGCTCGAGGATCGCCGTGGCGCCGCGCAAGACCTGCGGCTCGGCTCCTTCCACATCGACCTTCAACACGTCGACCGCGCCCTCGGGGACGAGCTCGTCGAGCGGCGCTGCGCGTACCTCGACGCCCTGGTCGCCGATCTGCGCCCCCGAGCGGTGGGCCGGGTCGATCGCGACGCGCAGCGTTCCCGCCGCGTCCGAGGCCGCAGCATCGACGACCTCGACGTCGGCACCGTGCCGCCAGACGTTCGCTTGCAGGAGCTCGAGCGTCCACGGCACCGGCTCGACGGCGACGACGTGCGCCCCGAGCTGAGCTGCGAGCAGGGAGTGGTAGCCGACGTTCGCGCCCACGTCGACGAACACCGACCCGGGCCCGAGGAGGCGTGCCAGCAGCTTCATCACGTCCGCCTCCCAGATCGCCTGGCTGCGGATCCACGGCGTCAGGTGCTCGTCCGCGCAATCGAACCAGAGCGTCCCGATCGCGGTGTCGAGCTCGACCGCGTCGGCCGGCAGCGCCGGCATCGGGCCGCCGCCCGGGAGCGGAGTGTGCTTCCGCCGGCTGCGGCGGAACGCCGCCAGCGGGGGCCGCAGGACGCTCCGTGTGGCCTCCGGCATCCGTTCCCAGACCGCCCAGGCAAGCCTTCTCACGACGGCGTCGTACCACACTCCGCAGATGAAGAGGGGCGCCGGAGGTACCATCGTGCCGATGGCGGACAAGGGACCTGGCCCCTCGAAGGTGCTGGAGAGCGACGACGCCGTCGGGGCGCTCGGCGTCGCCGGGAAGACGCACTACGAGCAGCTGAACGCCTGGCCGCGCAAGCGCTGGCACGCGCTCGGCGCCACGCTCTACCCGGCGGAGCAGGAGCTCTTCGAGGGCGAACTGCGGCAGCTGATCCGCGAGTACGTGATCCCCGGCTGGGCCCCGAGGGAGCCCCTGCTCGGCATCGACGACTCCGTCTTCACGCTCGGCTCGTGCTTCGCGCGCGAGCTGCTGCGCTATCTGACGAAGGCGGGCGTGTCCTCGAAGCGCCTCTGGATCCCGTCCGGCCTCAACAACAGCTTCGCGATCCTCGACTTCTTCTCCTGGTGCGCCACCGGCGAGGAGACCGGGCGCGGCTTCCGCTACGACCGCCTCGAGACCGGCGAGATCGTCGAGTGGAAGCCGGAGGCCGAGCGGCAGGCCTACGCGGACGAGTTCGCCAAGGCCGGCGCCTTCGTCTTCACGTTCGGGCTCGCGGAGGTCTGGGAGGACGGCGAGACCGGCGGCGTCTTCTGGCGCGGCGTGCCCGAGGAGATCTTCGACGCCGACCGCCACCGGTTCCGGCTGACCACCGTCGAGGAGAACGCCGCCAACATCCGGCGGATCGTCGAGCACTGCGGGCAGCTGAACCCGACGGCCCCGGTCGTGCTCACGCTCTCGCCGGTCCCACTGATGGCCACCTTCCGCGACGTCTCCTGCATGACCGCCGACTGCGTCTCGAAGTCCGTCCTGCGGGTGGCACTCGACCAGGTGATGAGTGACGGGCGCGAGGGTGTCTACTACTGGCCCTCCTACGAGGTCGTCCGCTGGGCCGGCGCACACCTACCCTGGCCGGCGTATGGACTGCACAACCGCAAGCCGCGCGATGTCTCGAAGCGGATCGTCGCGGAGATCATCGACGCTTTCGTGGAGGCCTACTACACGCCCGAGGCGGTCGCGCGGCTGCGCGCGACCGGCAGCGGGTCGGCCAACGGCTCGAGGCGAAGCCGCGCGCGGCGCGCCCTGGGGGGTGTCTTCCGAAAATAGGAGAGAAGCCGTCTACCACGAAGCTCGGCGTGGCGATGATGATCGACCAGGCGCGGAGGCTGGCGCGGCAGATCGGGAGACCCAGGCCGCAGGAGCCTCGATCGACGCGCCGGTCGTGGGGTCGGGAGCGCTGGTACGGCGACGGCGTCGTCCTCTTCCCGGCGAACCGGGAGCTCTTCGACGGTGACCTCGCCGAGCTGATCCGGGAGCACGCGCTCGTCGGCCACGTCCCGCCGGAGCCGATGCTGGACGTCGAGGACAGCGTCGTCGCGATCGGCTCGTGCTTCGCCGGCGAGCTGCGCACGCATCTGCGCCTGGCCGGCTTCGAGTCGAAGCGGATCTGGATCCCCGAAGGGCTGAACAACACCTACGCCCTGCTCGACTTCCTGACGTGGTGCCTGACCGGGAAGACCACCGGCACGGGCTTCCGGTACGAGCGCGACGAGAACGGACAGATCCGCGAGTGGGTGGCGTCCGAGCCGCGGAGCGGCTATGCGGAGCGGTTCTCGGAGGCGGACGCGCTGGTCTTCACGGTTGGGGTCGCGGAGGTCTGGCAGGACCGCGAGACGGGCGGTGTCTTCTG
>JBKOVL010000107.1:0-8274 GCA_046723895.1 Actinomycetota bacterium
CCGCTCCGACGAGCCGATCGCGTTCCGCGACGACGAGGCCCTCGACCGGCTGGGCGGGATCGCCGACGCCTTCCTCGCCCACGACCGGCCCATCCACCGGCGCTGCGAGGACTCGGTCGTCCGCCGCGAGTTTCCGATCCGGCGGTCGCGCGGCTTCGTGCCCGAGGCGCTGCGGCTCGTCTCGGCCCGGCCGATCGTCGCCGTCGGCGCCGAGCTGAAGAGCACCTTTTGCGTCGCCACCCCTGCCGGCACGTACCTCTCGCCACACCTCGGCGACCTCGACTCGGAGGACGCCTACCGGGCGTTCAGGACCGATCTCGAGGTGTATCTGGCCATGCTCGGCGTGGAGCCCGAGGCGGTCGCCTGCGACCTCCATCCCGACTACCTCTCGACGAAGTGGGCGTACGACCAGGGCCTGCCGGTCGTCGGGGTGCAGCACCACCACGCGCACGGGGCGGCGTGTCTCGCCGAGCACGGCGAGGAGGGCCCGGCCCTCGCGCTCGTCTTCGACGGCACGGGGTACGGCACGGACGGGACGCTCTGGGGCGGCGAGCTCCTGCGCTGCGACCTCGATGGGTTCGAACGGCTCGCCTGGCTCGACCCGGTGCCGCTGCCCGGCGGCGAGGCGGCGATCAGGGAACCGTGGCGCCTTGCCGCGGTTCACCTCGAGCTCGCCGGCCTGCCGGTGCCGTGGGAGCGCTGGCCGGCCGTGCGGGAGAGCCTGAAGGCGAACGCGCCGCTCTCGTCGGGGATGGGGCGCCTGTTCGACGCGGTCGCCGCCGTCCTCGGCGTACGCGAGCGGATCAGCTACGAGGGGCAGGCCGCGATCGAGCTCGAGCAGCTCGCCGGGGACACGCGCGCCGAGCCGTGGGCGTGGCGGTTCGGCGCCACAACCGACTTAGTAACAGACTGTTACTTGGCGCTCCAGGGCGGCTCCGATCCGGCTTGGATAGCGGCTTCCTTCCACGAGACGGTGGCCGCTTCGGCCGCGGCTGTTTGTGCCAATGCGGCCGATGCGGTCGGGTCCGAGACCGTCGTCCTCTCCGGCGGGACGTTCCAGAACTTGCGTCTCCTCCGCTCCACCCGTGCTCGACTCGAAGCGGCCGGCTTCCGCGTGCTCACCCACCGGCTGGTCCCGCCCAACGACGGCGGGATCAGCTTCGGGCAGGCGGCGGTCGCGGCGCGTAGGATCAGCTGACGATGTGCCTCGCCATCCCAGCGCGGCTGGTGGAGGTGATAGGGCCGGGGCTTGCGAACGCCGAGGTGTCCGGCGTGCGGCGCGAGGTGTCGACCGCGCTCGTCCCCGAGGCCGAGGTCGGCGACTGGGTGCTCGTCCACGTCGGCTTCGCGCTCCACACGATCGACGAGGACGAGGCCGCACGCACCCTCGCCCTGCTCGAGGAGATCGAGTGGTAAGTCCCGAGACCTGCCACACCTGCGGGGACGTCGCCGTCGAGGCGCGGGTGGTCGAGGTCGCAGGCGATACGGCGGTCGTCGAGGTCGACTCGGCCCGCGAGCGGGTGGCGATCGAGCTCGTCGCGCCGGTGGCGCCCGGTGACGTGCTCCTCTGCCACGCCGGGATCGCGATTCGGAAGATCGCCGTAGGCTCGACGGAGGCGACCAAGAGAGCGGAGGTGGCGGCTTTGCCGGCGCCGGAGCGGGAGCCGTGAAGTTCATCGACGAATACCGGGACGGCGCGCTCGCGCGGCGCCTGGCCGCCGAGATCGCCTCGCTGGTGCACCCCGACGAGACCGTGCAGATCATGGAGGTCTGCGGGGGGCACACCCACGCGATCGCGAAGCACGGGCTCGAGGATCTCCTCCCGGCCGAGGTCGAGTACCTGCACGGCCCCGGCTGCCCCGTCTGCGTGATCCCGATGGGCCGGGTCGACGACGCGATCTCGCTCGCCGAGCGTCCGAACGTCACCTTCACGACCTTCGGCGACATGCTGCGCGTGCCCGGCGGCCGGGGGACGCTACTCGAAGCGAAGGCCCGCGGCGCGGACGTGCGGATGGTCTACTCGCCCCTCGACGCGCTCGCGATCGCGCAGGCCGAGCCGGCCCGCGAGGTCGTGTTCTTCGCGATCGGCTTCGAGACGACGGCGCCGGCGACCGCGGTCACGCTCCTCCGCGCCCGCGCCGCCGGCGTCCGGAACTTCTCCGCATTCTCGAACCACGTCACGATCGTCCCGCCCCTGCGGGCGATCCTCGACACCCCCGGCACGCGAATCGACGCCTTCATCGCGCCCGGCCATGTCTCGACGGTGATCGGGACGGAACCGTACCGCTTCATCCCGGCGGACTACGGCAAACAGGTCGTTGTCTCGGCGTTCGAGCCGCTCGACATCCTCGAGTCGACGGCGATGATCCTCCGCCAGCGCGCCCAGGGCCGCTGCGAGCTGGAGAATCAGTACACGCGAGTCGTCCGCCCCGAAGGCAACCCTCGCGCGATCGAGGTGATCGACGAGACGATGGAGCTGCGCGAGACGTTCGAGTGGCGCGGGCTCGGCTCGATCCCCTGGAGCGCGCTCAGGCTCAGGGAGACGTTCGCCGACTGGGACGCGGAGGCGCGATTCGAGCTCCCGCGGGTGCAGGTCGCCGACCCGAAGGCATGCCAGTGCGGCGAGGTGCTCGTCGGTGCGATCAAGCCGTGGGAGTGCAGGGTGTTCGGGACGGCCTGCACGCCGGAGCGCCCGCTCGGAACCTGCATGGTCTCGAGCGAAGGCGCCTGCGCCGCCTACTACAGCTACGGCCGCCGGGTGGCGTAACGCCGGAGCCGGCAGCGTGACGAAGCTCCGCGACGAGGTGATCACGCTCGCGCACGGGTCCGGCGGCAAGGCAACGCACACGCTCGTCGAGCAGCTCTTCCTCGAAGAGCTCCGGAACCCGGTGCTGCAGGAGCTCGGCGATGCGGCCGTCGGCGATGCGGCGGGCGCCCGGCTTGCGTTCACGACCGACTCCTACGTGGTCAAGCCGCTCTTCTTCCCGGGCGGCGATATCGGCGCGCTCGCCGTGAACGGCACCGTCAACGACCTCGCGGTCGCAGGGGCGGAGCCGCTCTGGCTGTCGGCCGGCTTCGTCATCGAGGAAGGCTTCCCCGTCGGCGACCTGCGGCGAATCGCCGCCTCGATGGCGGATGCGGCGGAGGCCGCCGGCGTGGCCGTCGTCGCCGGCGACACCAAGGTCGTCGAGCGCGGGAGCGCCGACGGCCTGTTCGTGAACACCGCGGGGGTGGGGACCGTCGGCGCGGGTGTCGATCTGGCGCCGACGCGGGCGCAGGCCGGCGACCGCGTGCTCGTGTCCGGCACGCTCGGCGACCACGGCTTCGCCGTCCTCGTCGCACGCGGCGACCTGAAGCTCGAGAGCGCGCTCGAGAGCGACACGATGCCTGTCCGCGGGCTGACGGCGGCGCTGCTCGAGCTCGGCTCGGCGTTGCGCTGGATGCGTGACCCGACCCGGGGCGGTCTGGCGACCACGCTCAACGAGCTCGCCCGCACGACGCAGCTCTCCGTCCGGCTCGACGAGGCCGCGCTGCCGATCCGCGCCGAGGTCGCCGGCGCCGCCGAGATCCTTGGCATCGATCCGCTCTACGTCGCGAACGAGGGCAAGCTCGTCGCCGTCGTCGCGCCCGAGGCGGCGGACGAGGCGCTCGCCGCGCTGCGGGCGAATTCTCTCGGCGCCGACGCGGCGATCGTCGGGGAGCTCGTCGCCGACCCTGCCGGCCTCGTCCTACTCGACACCGCGTTCGGCGGCAGCCGGATCGTCGATACGCTCGTCGGCGACCCACTCCCTCGAATCTGCTGAACTCCACCCCGTGACCGCAGGCCCGCTGGCCAACGACGAGCTCCGCCTGATCGACGCCTACTGGCGCGCGGCGAACTACCTGTCGGTCGGTCAGATCTACCTGCTCGACAACCCGCTGCTGCGGGAGCCGCTGAAGGCCGCGCACGTGAAGCCGCGCCTGCTCGGCCACTTCGGCACCACCCCGGGGCTGAACCTGATCTGGGTGCACCTGAACCGGGCGATCCGCGCCCGCGGACTGAAGGCGATCTACGTCACCGGGCCGGGGCACGGCGGCCCGGGGATCGTCGCGAATGCGTACCTGGAGGGGACGTACTCCGAGCTGTACCCGAGTGTCGGGCCCGGCGAGGAGGGCCTGCGCGAGCTCTTCCGCCAATTCTCGTTCCCGGGCGGGATCCCGAGCCACGCCGCGCCGGAGACCCCGGGCTCGATCCACGAGGGGGGTGAGCTCGGCTACGCCCTCGCGCACGCCTACGGCGCCGCATTCGACAATCCCGAGCTGCTCGTCTGCTGCGTCGTCGGCGACGGCGAGGCGGAGACCGGGCCGCTGGCGACGAGCTGGCACTCGAACAAGTTCCTCGACCCGGCGAGGGACGGGGCCGTCCTCCCCGTCCTGCACCTGAACGGCTACAAGATCGCGAACCCGACGGTGCTCGCGCGGATCCCGGAGGACGAGCTGGTCTCGCTGCTGGAGGGGTACGGGCACCGCCCGCTGCTCGTCTCCGGCGACGACCCCGCGGTGGTCCACCAGGCGTTCGCGGCAGCGCTCGACGACGCGCTCGACGAGATCGCCGCGATCCAGCAGGCGGCCCTCCCCGGTGGTGCGAGCGAGCGGCCGCGCTGGCCGATGATCGTGCTGCGCACGCCGAAAGGCTGGACCGGCCCGAAGACGGTCGACGGCAAACCGGTCGAGGGCACGTGGCGCTCGCACCAGGTACCGGTCGCCGACGTCCGCGACAACGAGGGCCACCTGAAGGTGCTCGAGGAGTGGCTCCGCAGCTACCGGCCGGAGGAGCTCTTCGACGAGCGCGGCGTCTTCGTCCCCGAGCTCGCCGCCCTCGCGCCGGAGGGCGAGCTGCGAATGAGCGCCAGCCCGCACGCGAACGGCGGAGTCCACCGCGACCTCCTCCTCCCCGACTTCCGCGACTACGCCGTCGAGGTCAAGGCACCGGCGACGCACTTCAGCGAGGCGACGCGCGTGCTCGGGACGTTCCTGCGGGACGTGATCGCCCGCAACCCGGAGAACTTCCGCCTCTTCGGCCCCGACGAGACCGCCTCGAATCGGCTCGGCGCGGTCTTCGAGGTGACCGCACGCACGTGGCTGGCCGAGACGGAGCCCACCGACGAGGGCCTTGCCCCGAACGGACGCGTGATGGAGGTGCTCTCGGAGCACCTTTGCCAGGGCTGGGTCGAGGGCTACCTGCTCACCGGCCGGCACGGCCTCTTCAACTGCTACGAGGCCTTCATCCACATCGTCGACTCGATGTTCAACCAGCACGCAAAGTGGTTGAAAGTGACGCGGGGGATTCCGTGGCGGCCCCCACTCGCCTCGCTGAACTACCTGCTCAGCTCGCACGTCTGGCGCCAGGACCACAACGGCTTCTCACATCAGGATCCCGGCTTCATCGACCACGTCGTGAACAAAAAGGCGGAGGTGATCCGCGTCTACCTGCCGCCGGACGCGAACACGCTCCTCTCCGTCGCCGACCACTGCCTGCGCAGCCGGCACTACGTGAACGTGATCGTCGCGGGCAAGCAGCCGGCGCTCGACTACCTACCGATGGAGGAGGCGATCGTCCACTGCACGCGTGGCCTCGGGATCTGGGCCTGGGCCTCGAAGGACGAGGGCGGCGAGCCGGACGTCGTCATGGCCTGCTGCGGCGACGTGCCGACGCTCGAGACGCTCGCCGCCGTCTCGATCCTGCGCGAGCGGGTCCCCGATCTGAAGATGCGCGTCGTCAACGTCGTCGACCTGATGCGGCTACAGCCGGAGAGCGAGCATCCGCACGGACTGTCCGACAGCGAGTTCGACTCGCTCTTCACGCGCGACCGGCCGATCGTCTTCGCCTACCACGGCTACCCGTGGCTGATCCACCGGCTCACCTACCGGCGCACGAATCACGGCAACCTCCACGTGCGCGGCTACAAGGAGGAGGGCACGACGACGACGCCGTTCGACATGGTGATGCTCAACGACCTCGACCGCTTCCACCTCGTCATCGACGCGATCGACCGCGTCCCGGGGCTCGCGTCACGCGCGGCGCACGTGCGCCAGGAGATGGAGGACGAGCGGCTGCGCTGCCGCGCCTGGACGCGCGAGCGCGGCGAGGACCGTCCCGACGTCCGCGACTGGACCTGGACGTCGTAAGGACGAAGAGCTGGCCCCCCAAGTAGTCCTCGTCGTCAATGCCGGCTCGACGAGCCTGAAGCTGCACCTCGTCTCGGGCGAGGAGGCGACCACGGTGGAGTCGTTTGACGTTCGCTGCGACGCGGTCGGCCACCGGATCGTCCACCTCGGGAGGCTCGTGACCGGCGCTGCCACGATCGACAACTCCGTGGTCGCGCACATCGAGGAGGGCGCCTCGGTCGCCCCGCTCCACAACCGGCCCGCCCTCGAGGCGATCGCCCGCGCGCGCGAGGCGCTCCCGGAAGTCCCCCACGTCGCCGTGTCGGACTCCTACTTCCACGCGTCGATGCCGGACGAGGCGCGCCTCTACGCCGTGCCGGAGGAGTGGCGCACGGGGCGCGGCGTCGTGCGACACGGCTTCCACGGGCTCGCAGTCGAGTCGGTCGTCGAACAGGTGCGCGAGCCGCGTCTCGTCGTCTGCCATCTCGGCGGCGGGTGCTCCGTAACCGCGGTCAAGGACGGCCGCTCGATCGACACGACGATGGGCCTGACCCCGCTCGAGGGCGTGCCGATGGTCACGCGCTCGGGGTCGCTCGACCCCGGTGCGCTGCTCTACCTCCTGCGGCAGGGGTTGGATGCCGACGATCTCGACCACGCGCTGAACGAGCACTCGGGCCTGGACGCGCTCGGCGGGCTGGACGAGCCGTTCGTCGTCTCATACCTCGCCTACCACGTGGCCAAGGCGGTGGCCGCGATGGCGGCGGTGCTGGGCGGTGTGGACGTGATCGCCTTCAGCGGCGGGATCGGCGAACATCGCGCGGACGTGCGCGATGCGGTCGCCGAGCGGGTCGCCTTCCTCGGCGCGCACGTGCACGCCGTGCCGGCGCGGGAGGAGCGCACGATCGCGCGACACGTTCGCCGGCTGCTCGGCGATTAGGGAGTTCGCCGGCTGGAACTCGGTCCTCGCGAACGTGCTGACGAAGAGGCCGAGCGATGTACCGAGCGCGCCTTCGCGACCGCGACGTTAACAGTGCCTGGCACCGGTCTTAACAGTGCCTGGCACCGTAAACGTCCCTGCGTACGCATCGAATCGGGCGTGTAGTTAACAGTGCCTGGCACCTGAAGCGACTCTGGAGAGCGCCACGCCGTGCGATGCGGAACGCCTACGTCAGAGCAGTCCCGGTGGTCGGTCAGGCGACGAGCTCGCGGAAGCCCGGCTCGTCCCGGATCGCGTCGAAGTCCGAGTCGTGCCGCGCGAGGTCCCGGAGCCGGTCCGACGCCTCCATCGCCATCCCGAGGTGCCGGATTGCCTCCTCCGGATGGCCCGCGAGGCTCTCGCAGCACGCGAGGTTGTACAGCGGTCCGCCGTACTGCGGGTTCGCCTCGATCGTCTCCCGGCCCTTCGCGATCACGCCCTCGTAGTCGCCGGCCTGGTACAGGTCGTGCACCGGCCCCCAAAGCTCCAGCCAGCCGTCCGCCTCGAACGGCTTCCCCGGCGTGGCGCCGATCGCGAGCACGATCGTCCCCGCCTCCTCGGCGTGTGCCGTCCTTGGGTTTGGCCCGGCGGGCACGAGCACGAGCGTCCCCTGCGGAGCGTCGAACGTGTCGTGCCCGACCTCGAAGCGCGCACGTCCGCGCACGACGACGTAGAGCTCGTCGTTGTCGTCCTCTTGGTCCTCCGTATGCTCAGGAACCAGCTGGTCGCCGGGCTTCTCCGCGATCCACGAGTTGATCCCGAACGCCTCGATCCCCAGCTCGTGCCGGACGCGTACGAGCTTGGAACCGCGGTAGTCCACCTGCTCGATCTCGTCGAGGTGGGCGACCTTGTACTCGGCGACCTGCCTCGCCATCAGCCCACCACCTCGCGAAAGCCGGGCTCCTCCCGAATCGGGTCGAAGTCGGAGTCCGTCTGGGCCAGGTCGCGGAACATCGGCGCTGCCTCGATCGCGCGCCGAAGGTGTTCGATCGCCGCCTGCGGGTGCCCGCCGAGGCTCTCGGCGCACGCGAGGTTGTACAGCGGCGCCCCGTACTGCGGGTTCGCCTCGATCGTTTCGCGCCCCTTCGCGATCGCGCCCTCGTAGTCGCCGGCGAGATACAGGTCGTGCAGCGGCGCCCAGATCTCCCAGC
>JBKOVL010000206.1:0-14387 GCA_046723895.1 Actinomycetota bacterium
GGATTGCCGCGCTGATCATCCCCCCGATTGCGGGCGTGTTGATCCAGCTCGCCCTCTCGCGGCGCCGGGAGTACCTCGCGGACGCGTCCGCAGCGGAAATCACCGCTCGAGGACCGCATCGCGGCGCTCGAGGAGGCGGGCGGCTTCAAGCTCCCGCCGGCCTGAGCTGATGCATTTGCGCAGGGTGTTTCGATCTATTCCGGCCCTCACGGCAGCGGCAGCCGCCACGATGCCGACGGCGTTGGCCGGAACGGCGGGTTCCGGGCCGCTTGTCCCCCCGTCGCAGGCCCGGCTCGTGCGCATCGAGGTCCACCTCGCCCCCGATGCTCGCACGAGCCCCCGCATTGTGCTGATGACGCTTGGCGGTCCCATCTATTGCCTTCAGCTCGAAGCGCTCGCACGGGCGCTGGACGCGTCGCGCCTCTGCCTGGACTACGGACCGAACGGCTACGAGGGCATCGGCGAACGCTCGTCGCGCAGGGAGGACTGGGGTGATCCGGCCTACCTGGCCGCCGCAGCGCGCGTGCCCTCGCGGCTTCGGCAGAGTGGCCTCAAGATCTCGAAGCTCGTTCTGGTCGGGGTCTCCTATTCGGGCTTCGCGAACGCCGAGCTGGTCGCGACGCACCCGGAGCTCCGGCCCGACGCGCTCGTCGTGGTCGACAGCTACCTTGATCTCCCTGCTCGCTACCGGGCACTTCCCGCCTGGCACGAGACACGCCGAGAGATCGAGACCGTGATCGGAGGCACGCTCGCCGACCGGCCAGAGGCGTACGCGGATCGGTCGCCGAGCAACCACCTCGACGGGCTGGCAGAGGCGATTCGCCACGGCATGCGCTTCGTCGACGTCTGGAGCGTGAGCGCCGATGAGCGAAGGGAGTTCAACGGAGCGACATGCTCCAAGGCGGCGCACGCGGAGTGGCTCGCGGAGCTCGCCGGTTTGCTGCGTCGCCCCATCCTCGGCTACGTCACGCAGATGCAGCATGCGCACGCGCTGTGGGACAGGGGCCGCGAGGTGCTCGCACTCGCGGGGGTGGGCTCCGCCGACCGGCCGTTCACGCCCACGCGGATGCTCTTCCGGCCCGACCAGACGCCCCCTTCGAGTAGCTACTGCACCTGAGACCTCACCCGTTCCGGATCCTGATCGACTCGCTGGCCGAGCCGCGGTTCCCGCAGACGTCGGCGGCGACGACCGTGACCAGGTACGCCCCGTTTTCCAAGTGCGTCGTGTCCAGGGGCGTACGTGTCAGGTCGAACAGGTAGCGCCCGCTGTGGTGGAAGAAGAAATGGTGGGCGAAGACGGGGAAGTTCTGGTACGTGCCCGCGGCATAGACGTGCCAGAACTGACGGTTGGACGGCTCGGTGCGGCGGAAATCGATCACGGTCGTCGGCGGCACGACGACCTTCCCGTCCGCTCGCTTCAGCGTCCAGGTGACCAGTGCCGGCGTGACCGGGAAGCCGAACCATTCGCCCAGAACCGGGATCGGTGGCGTGTCCTTCGCGTTCGCGACGATCTCCACGCGCCCGCGCAGATTCTCCGGATCGACGTCTTCCCCGTGTACGTCTCGGAACTGGAGGTCGTCGACGATTGGCACGGTGTGGTCGGCGTAGGGCTCGAGGTGCCCGGGATCGACCGGGTTATGGACCCTGAAGCCGTCGATCTCGGTGAGGTGGACGTGGTGCCAGCCCGGGAGCACGCGACCGAGCACCGTGCGGCCGGCGGTGACGAACTGCCCCGGCTGGATCCGAGGTCGGATGTGGAAATACTGGAAGACGCGATCATCCGTCGTGACGAGGATGACCTCGTCCCCGTAGCCGATCCGCGCGTAACCCGAGGCGACCGGGTAGACACGCGTTCCCGTGGCTGCCGAGATGTCGATGCCGTTGTGAAAGGTGAAGGAGCCGGAGCTCCGTGCGGTGTCAGTCCCAAACGCCTCGTCTGTCAGCGTCCGCGGATCCCCGAAGTTGCCCCGGATCGGATGCTGCCGACGAAACGGCCTGATCGGGTAGTGGTACGCGAGAGGGCTGTGCGCAACATGGTTGCAGCGCGAGCGCTGGGCCGGGAATGAGCCGCGAACGAGAGTCCGCTCACCGGGGCCGCCGGTACTCGAGGCTGCGCCGTCCGTTGGCCCGACGACCGGCAGAGCGGCTAGAAGCGCAGCGACGACGAGCGCGAGTTTTCGCGAGGCACACGCCAATCGACCCTCCTTGCGCCCGCGGTTCTACTCGGCCGCCATGGAGTAGAGCAGGCGCTCGACCTCGTCGAGGATCGCCGCGGCAATCTCGCGCTTCGGCGCCTTGCTGACTCTCCGCTCCCTGTCGACGGCGATCAGGACGACCTCGTTGTCCGGGGCGTCGAACCCGATGTCCTCGCGTGAGACGTCGTTGAAGACGACGAGATCGAGCTGCTTCTCTGCGCGCATGCGGCGCTTGCGCGCGAGACCTGCCGCTCCCTCCTCGGCGCCGAAGCCGACGAGGAGGGAGCCGTTCCTCGCCTCGGCGAGCGCGTGCAGGATGTCCTCCGTCGGGTGCAGCGTGAGCTGCCAGTCCTCCCCGGACTTCGGCCGCTTGCCCTCGAGGGGCTCGGAGGCGTAGTCGGCGACCGCGGCGGCCATCAGCACTACGTCGGCGCCGGCCCGCGCCTTCGCCTCGCGTGCCAGGTCGGCGGCGGTCGGCGTCTCGACGATCTCGATCCCCTCGGGTGCGGGGACCGCGAGGTTCGCGGCGAGCAGCGTTACCTCCGCCCCACGCTTGCGCGCCTCCTCGGCGAGCGCGACCCCCATCCGCCCCGACGAGCGGTTGCCGACGAAGCGCACCGAGTCGAGCGGCTCGCGTGTGCCGCCGGCGGTGACGAGCACGGTTTTCCCGGCCAGCGTGTCCGACTCGCCGAGCAGCTCCCGGACGCGCGCGAAGATCATCTCGGGCTCGCTCATCCGACCCGTGCCATCCACCCCCTCCGCGAGCTCGCCGGCCTCGGGGCCGATCAGCTCAACCCCGCGCGAGCGCAGCGTCGCCACGTTCGCCCGTGTCGCCGGGTGCTCCCACATCCGCACGTTCATCGCCGGCGCGACGAGCACAGGCCCGCGGAAGGCGAGCGCCAACTGGGTGAGGACGTTGTCTGCGAGCCCCTGGGCGAGCTTCGCGAGCGTGTTCGCCGAGAGCGGCGCGATCACGAGCAGGTCGGCCTCGACGAGGTGCGGGTAGAGGTCGCGCGGCTGCTCTCGGCGCGCGAGCGCCTCGAAGGTGCGCGCGGCAACGAAGCGCTCGGCCTCTTCGGTCAACAGCGGCGTAACCTCGTGCTCTGCCTTGACGAGCAGACGCGTCAGCTCGCACGCCTTGTAGGCGGCGATTCCACCAGTGACCCCGAGCACGACCCGGGCCATCGCGAAAGCCCTAGTTCTTGTAGGCGTACTTGATCTTGCCCTCGGCGATCTCCTCGAGGGCCATGGTCAAGTAGTTCTTGGAGCGCGACTCGACGAGTGGCGGGAACTCGTCGAACGTCCCCTCGCCGAGCTGGTGATGGTAGTTGTTGATCTGCCGGGCGCGCTTCGCGGCGACGATGACCAGCGCATAGCGCGAGTCCACATTCTCCAGGAGTTCGTCGATTCTCGGATGGATCACGGCCGGCTCATGGTACCGGCCCCTGCTAACTCTCGCAGGACGATTTCCTCCAGTTCGCGCGTCGCGCGGGGGAGGTCGTCGTTGAGGACGACGTAGTCGAACTCGTCCGCCTGCGCGAGCTGCTTCCGCGCTAGGCCGATTCGCTCGCCGATCTCGCCCTCGCTCTCGCTCGCCCGCTCATGCAGCCGCCGCTCGAGCTCCGGGATCGGCGCCGTGATGAAGATCGTCACCGCCCCGGGGACGTCTTCCTTCACGTTCAGCGCCCCCTCCGTCTCGAGCTCCAGGAGAGGCATTCTCCCGGCCGCGGCGATGCGGTCGACCTCGGAACGGAGTGTTCCGTACCGCTTCCCGGAGACGTAGGTGACGTGCTCGATGAAGTCGCCCTCGTGCACGCGGCGGACGAACTCGGCGTCAGTCAGGAACCAGTACTGGCGGCCGTCCTCCTCACCCCTTCGACGGAGGCGCGTCGTCGCGGAGACGGCGACCTCGAGCTCGGGCACGCGGTCGAGCAGCGCCCGGATGAGCGTGCCTTTCCCGGCGCCGGACGGGCCGGTGACGACAAAGACTCGGTTACCGGTTGAAGAGACCAATCAGCTCGACGCGTTGGCGATCGGACAGTCCCCCGACGGTCTTCGACTGGCTGATCCGGCACTGGTTCAGGAAGCGGGCCGCTTTCACGCGGCCGAACTTCGGCACGGCCATGAGCATGTCGAACACCTTTGCCGTGGAGACATATTCGGGCGGGGCATTGAGAATCTCTTCGATCTGGACTTTGCCAAGCTTCAGGTCCTTTTTCAGTTGCGCCCGGCGGACGCGGATGTCGTTGGCCCGGGCCAGGGCCTCCATTCGCTGATCGAGAGAACGCACCGGCGCCGTCGCCTGTGTCTTGGTCGCCATCGCGCGAGCGAGTCTAACAGCTTGGTGTCAGCGGTCAAACGCGGTCGTTTGGGCCGATTTACAGGGCTTTTGTTCAAACTCTCGACCCCAGGTCGAGCTGTCTTCTCCTCGGCAACGCGTCATCGTGCGCGATCCCGCGAGCCTCGGAGGGCGCTGAGAGGCCGAGCGCGGCCAACTCGGCGACCAGCTCGGCGCGGATCCGGGCCGGTGCCGACGGATCCGAGAAGAGCACCGTTCCGAGGGCCACGGCGCTCGCACCGGCCGCGAAGAGCTCGAGCGCGTCGCGGCCGGACCGAACTCCGCCCACCCCCACGATCGGCAGCGACGTAGCCCGAAAGCAGACATGGACCGCCGCAAGCGCGACCGGCTTCAGTGCCGGCCCGGAGAGCCCACCGGTTTCCGTGCCGAGGATCGGGCGCAGGCCGGAGTCGAGCGCGAGCCCGCGGATCGTGTTCACCAGCGTCAGCCCGTCGGCGCCGGCGTCCGCGACGGCGCGGGCGAGCGCGGAGAAGTCCCAGTTCGCGGGGGAGAGCTTCGCGTAGAGCGGGAGCGAGGTCGCCGCCCGGCAGGCGGCGACGATCTCCGCGGCCGACTCCGGCGCCTCGTCCACGTTTGGGCAGGAGAGGTTCAGTTCGATCGTCACGTCCTCGAGACGCGCGCAGGTCTCCGCATAGTCGCGCGCGGTGAAGCCGCCGACCGAGACCCAGAGCGGGAGCCCGAGCTCGCGGAGGCGCGGCAGCGTCTCGGCGAGGAAGCGCTCGCGCCCCGGATTCGCCAGTCCGATCGAGTTCAGCATCCCGACATCCGTCTCGGCGATCCGAACCGGCGCGTTCCCCCCGCGCGGCAGCGGCGTCACAGTCTTGGTGACGAAGGCGTCGAGCCCGCGCGCGGTCTCCGGCGCGGTGAGCGCGTCGAGGCAGCCGGAGGCATTCAGCAACAACGGCGGCTCGCAAATGTAAAGGGTCTGACCCCTCGTGGCCGAACGGGCCGTGGCGGCGCCGGACGCCACGCTGCGACGAAACGGCTTGCACGCGTCATGCCGCTGCCTCTTCGGGACGTCTAAGGGGTCTGACCCCTGAGACGTCCGTTCCGGACAGCACCGGCCCCTCGATGCAGAGCCGCTTCCACTCCCCGCCGATCTCGACCGCGCAGCCGTAGCACGCGCCGTAGCCGCACGCCATCGGGGCTTCCCACGCGAGCTGCGCGGACGGGACGAGCTCCCGCACCGCTTCGAGCATCGGCTCGGGGCCGCACGCGAGGACATCGGGGACCGGCTCGAGCCTTTCCTTCAGCGCGTCTGTGACCGGCACCGGGTCGAGCACGATTTCCGCGTTCGGCACCAGCGCCGCTGCCTCCGCATGCCACTCGGAGCGAAAGCCGAGCACTGCAGGCGCACCGCCGAGCCGTTCCGACACGTAGGGGAGGGGCGCAATTCCGATCCCGCCCCCGACGAGGAGCGGACGTTCGACGGCGGTGGAGAAGCCGTTGCCGAGCGGGCCAAGCACGTGCAGCTCGTCGCCCGGCTCGAGCGCGCAGAGCGCCTGCGTGCCGCGGCCGATCGGGTCGATCAGGAAGGCAAGCTCCCCCGGCGGAGCGAGACAGAGGCTCATCGGCCGCGGGAGCAGCCGTCCGGGCGCCTCCAGCATGAAGAACTGGCCCGGCACGCCCGGCTCGAGCCCGCCCCGCTCGACCCGCAGCAGCGTGTACGGGCCGACGGCCTCGCGGCTACGAACGGTTCGCCGTTCGCGTCTCAACGTCGATCCGCTCCTGGAGCGAGAGCGCGAGCTCGGTGCGCGCGTTCGCGATCGCGTGCACGGCAGCGGCGGCGCCGGAGATCGTCGTGATGCACGGGATCCTGGCGACGAGCGCCGCCTCGCGGATCCGGTACCCGTCGGTGCGCTGCAGCGAGCCGCCGAACGGCGTGTTGATCACGAGGTCGCAGCGGCCGCGCCGCACCAGGTCGACGACGGTCGAGTCGCCGCCGTCGGCGATCTTCGCCACCCGGTCGACCTCCAGCCCGGCTGCCTCGAGCGTCCGCGCCGTGCCGCCGGTCGCCACCAGCTTGAAGCCGAGCCCCGCGAGCGCGGCGGCGACCGGAACGACCGCCGGCTTGTCTGCGTCTCGCACCGAGAGGAAGGCCGTCCCGGAGGTCGGCAGCGGCCGCCCGGCCGCGCGCTCCGCCTTCGCGTACGCGGTCGGCAGGTCGGAGGCGGACGCCATCACCTCGCCGGTCGAGCGCATCTCCGGCCCGAGCACCGGATCGCTGCCGGGAAAACGTGCGAACGGCAGCACGGCCGCCTTCACGCTCACCTGCGTCGGCGGGCGCTCGGGCGGAAGCGCGAGGTCGCGGAGCATCGCGCCCGCCGCGAGGCGGCAGGCCGCATCGACCAGCCGGAGCCCGGTCGCCTTCGAGGCGAACGGCACCGTGCGCGAGGCACGCGGGTTCGCCTCCAGCACGTAGACGGCGTCCTCGGCGACGGCGAGCTGCACGTTGATCAGGCCGACGGTGCCGAGCGCCGGAGCGAGCCGCCGCACCACGTCCTCGACCTCGCGCGCCGCCGCGGACGTCAGCGACGGCGCAGGCAGCACGCAGGCCGAGTCACCCGAATGGACACCGGCCTCCTCGACGTGCTGCATCACCGCGGCGACGTACGTCTCCTCGCCGTCACAGAGCGCGTCGACGTCGATCTCGATCGCGTTCTCGACGAAGCGGTCGACGAGCACTCTGCCCGTCAGGTCGCTCCGGAACGCCTCGACCACCTCGGCGCCGCGGTAGCAGACACGCATGGCGCGCCCGCCGAGCACGTACGAGGGCCGCACGAGCACCGGGTACCCGATCCGGTGCGCGAGCTCGGCAGCCTCGCGGCCGCTCGAGGCGATCCCCCAGTCCGGACAGCGGATCCCGAGGCGCGCGAGCAGGTCCGCGAAGCGCTCGCGATCCTCCGCGAGATCGATCGCGTCGTAGGGCGTCCCGAGGATCCGGAACCCTGCGCCCTCGATCGCGCGCGCCAGTTTCAGGGGCGTCTGCCCGCCGAACTGGATCATGACCCCCTCCGGCCGCTCGCGCTCGCAGATCGCGAGCACCTCGTCGGCGGCGAGCGGCTCGAAGTAGAGGCGGTCGGAGGTGTCGTAGTCGGTCGAGACCGTCTCCGGGTTGCAGTTGACCATGACCGCCTCGTAGCCGAGCGCGTGGAAGCTCTGCGCCGCGTGTACGCAGCAGTAGTCGAACTCGATCCCCTGGCCGATCCGGTTGGGGCCGGAGCCGATGATCACGACCCGCGGCCTGCCCGAGAAGGGCGGCAGCTCGTCCGCTTCGCCGAAGGTCGAGTAGTAGTAGTTCGATTCGGCCGCGACCTCGCCGGCGCACGAGTCGACCCGGCGGTAGACCCGCTTGCCGGTGGGTGGATCCTCTGTGCGGAGCCGCTCGAACTCGCGGCGGAACCACGGGTGCACCGCCTCCGGGATCTCCTCGAGATCCGGCCACGGCGTGACGGCGCCCGCGTCGAGCTCGCGCGAGCGCATCGCCTTCGAGAACGCCTCACGGAAGGTGCGGCCGATTCCCATCACCTCGCCGACCGACTTCATCTGCGTGCCGAGGCCACGGTCGGCACCGGGGAACTTCTCGAATGCGAACCGCGGGAACTTGACGACGACGTAGTCGAGCGTCGGCTCGAAGCTCGCCGGCGTCGTCTTCGTCAGGTCGTTCGGGATCTCGTCGAGCGTGTAGCCGACTGCGAGCTTGGCGGCGACCTTGGCGATCGGGTAGCCCGTCGCCTTGGAGGCGAGCGCGGACGAGCGGGAGACGCGCGGGTTCATCTCGATCACGCGCAGCTCGCCGGTCTCGCGCTCACGCGCGAACTGGATGTTCGAGCCACCGGTCTCGACGCCGACGGCGCGGATCACCGCCGCGGCCGCGTCGCGGAGCTCCTGGTAGGCCTCGTCCGAGAGCGTCATCTGCGGGGCAACCGTCACCGAGTCGCCCGTGTGGACGCCCATCGGGTCGATGTTCTCGATCGAGCAGACGACGACGACGTTGTCGCGCTTGTCGCGCATCACCTCGAGCTCGAACTCGTCCCAGTTCCGGACCGACTCCTCGACCAGCACCTGGCCGATCGGGCTCTCGCGGAGGCCTCGCTCGACCTGCCGCTCGAGCTCCTCGATCGTGCCGACGAACCCGCCGCCGTGACCGCCGAGCGTGAATGCGGGCCGGACGACGGCGGGCAGGGAGACGCCCGCAAGCTCGGCGACCGAGGTGACGACCTTCGAGCTCGGCACGCGCAGCCCCGCGCCGCGGACGGCCTCACGGAAGAGCTCGCGGTCCTCCGCGCGCTTGATCGCGTCCAGCCCGGCGCCGATCAGCTCGACGCCGAGCGCGTCCAGCACGCCGGCCTCCGCCAGCCGCAGCGCGAGGTTGAGCGCCGTTTGCCCGCCCATCGTCGGCAGGAGCGCGTCCGGCCGCTCCCGGTCGAGCACGTCAGCGACGCCGTCCAGGTCGAGCGGCTCCAGATACGTGCGGTCGGCGAAGCCCGGGTCGGTCATGATCGTCGCCGGGTTCGAGTTGACGACGACCGTGCGGAAGCCGTCCTCGCGCAACACCTTCAGCGCCTGGCAGCCCGCGTAGTCGAACTCGCAGGCCTGCCCGATCACGATCGGGCCGGAGCCGATCAGACAGATCGACTCGAGATCAGTTCGCCGCGGCAATTTGCTCCACCCAGGTTTCGAGGAGAGGCCAACCGTCGTGCGGGCCGGGGCCCGCTTCCGGGTGGAACTGCACCGACCGCGCGCGCAGCTCCGGAAAGTCGAACCCCTCGACGGTGCCGTCGTAGAGGGAGACGGCGGTCGCCTCCACCTCCTCAGACGGCTTCACCGCGAAGCCGTGGTTCTGCGTGGTGACGAGCACGCGCCCGGAGCCCCGCTCGAGGACCGGGTGGTTCGCGCCCCGGTGGCCGAAGTGGAGCTTGAAGGTCTCGTGTCTCGTCGCAAGACCGAGCAGCTGGTGGCCGAGGCAGATCCCCAGGATCGGGACGCGGCCGAGTAGTTCGCCGACGACGGCCGTCTCCTCCTCGAGCGGCTCGGGATCGCCCGGTCCGTTCGAGAGCACGACTCCGTCGAAGCGCGCGAGCTCGTCGGCGTCGACCCAGTGCGGGAAGACGGTGACTGCGGCCCCGGCGCCCGCGAGCCGGCGCAGGATCGAGCGCTTGGTCCCGTAGTCGACGACCGCGACGTTCAGCCGGCCGTTCTCGGCGTACACGTACGGCTCGGCAGTCGAGACGCGGGCAACGAGCGCGCGGCCCTCCATGTCGGGCTGCTCGCGGATCGCCCGGAGCATCTCCTCCTCGTCCTGCTCTCCGGCCGCGATGCACGCGCGCATCGCTCCGCGGTCGCGCAGGTGAAGGACGAGCGAGCGCGTGTCGACCCCGGAGAGCGCCGGCAGGCCGTGCCCGGCGAGCCAGTCGGTCCAGGCCGGCCCGACCGCCTCGCGCATCACGGCGCCGCGAACGTGGACGCGATTCGACTCCGAGCGGCCCTCGGCGACGCCGTAGTTGCCGACCATCGGTGCCGTGAAGCAGAGAATCTGCTCCGCGTAGCTTGGGTCGGTGACGAGTTCCTGGTAGCCCGTCATCGCGGTCGCGAAGACCGCCTCGCCGAACGCAACGCCGTCGGCGCCCACGGACTCGCCGCGCAAGATCGTGCCGTCCTCGAGCGCCAGGAAGCCCCTCACGGCGCCCCGAACGCCACCCGCCCGGCGGCGACCGTAAGCCGCACCTGACCGCGAAGCGTCTCACCGAGGAGCCACGAGTTCTCGGAACGGGAGCGGAAACCGCCCTTCCCCACGCGCCAGGTCGCCTCCGGATCGAGCAGAACGAGGTTCGCCTGGGCGCCCACCTCGATCCGCGGCGGCTCGAGCCCGTAGGCGCGCGCGGGCCCGGCAGACATCCGCTCGAGCAGTATGGGCAGCGAGAGGAGACCCGGCTCAACGAGGTGTGTGTACAGGGCGGCAAAGGCGGTTTCGAGGCCCGTGACGCCGAACGGCGCCTCCTCGAAGGGCACCTCCTTCTCATGCCGCGCATGGGGTGCGTGGTCGGTTGCGATGGCGGAGATTGTGCCGTCCCGCACCGCATCGAGCAGCGACCTGCGATCTTCCTCGGACCGCAGCGGCGGGTTCATCTTGAACCTGGAATCGAGCGAGCGCACGGCTTCATCCGTGAGGACGAGGTGGTGAGGGGTTGCTTCTCCGGTCGCCCGCACTCCGCAGGATTGCGCGCGACGGAGCTCCACGACCGACTCGCGCGCCGAGAGGTGGAGCAGGTGGATCGGCTGCGACTCGTAGGCGGCGAGCGCCAGGTCGCGCCCGACCATCACGCTCTCGGCGACGGAGGGGTAGCCGGTGAACCCGAGCGCCGCCGAGACACTTCCCTCGTGCATCTGTCCGTCCCGGGAGAGCGTCGGCTCCTCGCAGTGGACGGCGATTCGCCTGCGGGTGATCCTGTGGTACTGCAGCGCGCGCCGCATCAGCCCGGATGCGACGACGGGCCGGCCGTCGTCCGAGAAGCCGGCGGCACCGGCATCGGCCAGCTCCGCCATCTCCGTCAGCTCCGTGCCCTGCTGGGCCTTCGTGATCGCCGCGAGGAAGCCGACCGGCACCTCCGCCTCCTCGCGGGCAGTCTCGATCAGCGAGCCGAGCACGGCGGCGGAGTCGATGACCGGATCGGTATTCGGCATCGCCAGGATCGCGCAGTAGCCCCCTGCGGCCGCGGCGGCGGTGCCGCTCGCGATCGTCTCTTCGTCCTCGCGCCCGGGCGTGCGCAGGTGGACGTGCGGGTCGACAAACGCGGGTGCGAGCACGAGGCCACGCCCCTCGACCACACGGTGACCGTTCGTATCGACGTTGAGGCCGATCTGTGAGATCACGCCGCCGTCGACACGGACGTCGAGCAGCTCGTCGATCCCGAGCGTCGGATCGATCACCCGAGCGCTGCGGACGACGAGATCGTCGTGGCCTTCGTGTCCGAACAGCATCACACCACCTCCTCGGCGACCTCGGCCTTCACCTCGACGGGGCCCCGGGTGAGCAGGTCGTAGAGCACCGCCATCCGGACGACGAGCCCGGCGCGCACCTGGGTCTCGATCAGCGCGTCGACCGAGTCGGCGACACGCGGGTCGATCTCGACGCCGCGGTTCATCGGCCCGGGGTGCATCACCTTCTGCCCCGGGCGCAGGCGCTCGGGCGTGATGCCCCAGCGGGCGGTGTACTCGCGCAGGCTCGGTACGTAGTTCGCATCAGCCTCCATCCGCTCGCGCTGCATGCGCAGGACGTAGACGACGTCCGCGTCCGCGATCGCGGCGATCTCGGTCGACACGGAGCAGCCCATCGCCTCGACCCCGCGCGGGATCAGCGTCGGCGGCCCGATGAGCGTCACCGATGCGCCCATCAGGGTCAGCGCCTGGATGTTCGAGCGGGCGACTCTCGAGTGGAGCACGTCGCCGACGATCGCGACGTGCAGCCGCTCGACCGGCCCCACGTGCTCCTCGATCGTGTACAGGTCGAGCAGCGCCTGCGTCGGGTGCTGGTGCTTCCCGTCCCCAGCGTTGACGACGTGCGCGCCGGTGACCCGAGCGACCAGGTGCGGCGCGCCGATCTGCGGGTGGCGGATGACGATCACGTCGGGGTCGTACGCGGCGAGCGTCAGCGCCGTGTCCTTCAGGGACTCACCCTTGTCGACTGACGAGCCGGCGGACTTGACCGACATCAGGTCCGCCGAGAGCCTCTTCGCCGCGAGCTCGAAGCTCGAGGACGTCCGCGTCGAGGACTCGAAGAAGAGGTTGACGATCGTCCGGCCGCGCAGCGTCGGCAGCTTCTTCAGCTCGCGGTCGAGCGAGCGCTCGAAGCTGCGCGCGGTGGCGAGCAGTCGGGCGACGTCGTCTCGCGTCAGGTCCTCGCTCGAGATCAGGTGCCGTCGCGGCGGCGGGTCGCTGGGCGGGAGCAGTTCGTCCCCCACCAGATGGATGTCGCTCACCTGCCCTCCTCGGGGATGAGCAGGACGCGGTCGACCTCGTCGACCTCGACCAGCTGGACCTGGATGCGCTCGCCCCGCGAGGTCGGCAGGTTCTTGCCGACATAGTCGGGGCGGATCGGCAGCTCGCGGTGGCCGCGGTCGGCGACGACGGCGAGCTGGACGCGGTTGGGCCGGCCGTAGTCGAAGAGCGCCTCGATCGCAGCGCGGATCGTGCGGCCGGTGTAGAGGACGTCGTCGACCAGGATGCATGTGCGGCCCTCGAGCGGGAAGTCGAGTCGCGTCGCGCGGACGAGCGGCTGCGGGTGGAGCGGCGCCTCGCCGCCGCGGACCTGGACGTCGTCTCGGTAGAAAGTGATGTCGACGGCGCCGAGCGCGACCTCGACGCCGCTGAACTCCTCGATCAGCCGGCGCAGCCGCTGGGCGAGCGAGACCCCCCGCGTGTGGATGCCGACGAGCGCGACGGACTCGAGGTCTGCGTTTGCCTCGATGATCTCGTGGGCGATCCTGTGAAGGGTTCGCTGCAGCGCATCTGCGTCGAGCAAGACCCGCTGGCCGGCGGGCGCGTGTGCAGCAGTCAATCTCACTCCTTTCCGGCCTCGCAGGACCGGGTTAAAGGAACGGTGTCGTGCGGCAGCCTAGCGGGTCGAGAGGACGGCGCGCAGGCTCCCCTAGCGGACGTACCCCCACTTGCGCAGGTCGCGCATCACTCCGATCCGAACGTTGACGTTCCCCGTCGAGTACTCCTTCGTCGCGGACTGTGCCGGTGCGGCGCCGAGGGCGAGCAGCCCGAGCGCGGGCACCGCGAGTCGCTTCACGGTCCGGCGTCAGAGACGATCTGGTCCGGGTCCGTCATCGACTCGATCGCGTGCTGCGCCGCCTCGAGATCGAACTCCGGGACGAGCACCTTCTGTGGAGCGTCCTCGGTCGCGCGCGGATGATGCTCGACCGCGGTCTCGAGCTCGGAGCTGATCCCGGCCGCCTGGAGGATCGCCTGGATCTCCTCCGCCTCGGTGACGTCCTCGGCGAGCGCAACCTGAACCATCCTCGTCATCGTGTGCTCTCCTCCACGGGCAGTGCCTCCTCGACGGGCGCAGAGTCTAGTCGGCGCTGCAGCGCGCCGCCCTTGTGCAGCTCGGGACTCCCCCGCTCCGGGAACGGGATCTCGATCACGTCGAAATCGCGCGGGACGACCGTGTCGGGGAACACGGCCCTCGCTTCGCGCGCCGCTTCCGGCCCGAAGTAACGGTTGGAGAGATGCGTGAGCGCGAGCATCGATACCTCCGCGTCACGCGCGAGCTCGGCCGCCTCGAGCGCCGTCGAGTGCGCAGTCTCGCGGGCACGCTCGCGCTCGTCCTCGAGGAAAGTCGCCTCGTGGACGAGCAGATCGGCGCCCCGGGCGGCCTCCAGCACGCTCGCCGCCGGGGCGGTGTCCCCTGCGATTACGACCGTCCGGCCGGGACGAGCCTCCCCGAGCACCTGGTCGGACGTGACCACGCGCCCATCCGCGAGCGTGACCGGCTCGCCGCCCTGGAGCACGCCGCGCTCCGGGCCCGACGGGACGCCGAGCGAATCGGCAGTCGCGACGTCGAAGCGGCCCGGCCGGACGTCCTCGACGAGTGCATAGCCGACCGACGACACACCGTGCGCGACCGGAAACGTCGTCAGCCTGTAGTCCTCCCGGTCGAGGGAGTCGCCGGGGGTCAGCTCGACGAGCTCGTACCGATACGTGAGCTTGCCGAAGATCCGGCGCAGCGACGTGAAGAGATCGGAGAGGCCGGGCGGCCCGTAGATCGTGATCGGCACCTCGCGGCCGCGAAGCGCAAACGTCTTCAGCATCCCTGGGAGGCCGAGGTA
>JBKOVL010000177.1:0-9076 GCA_046723895.1 Actinomycetota bacterium
TCCCGGGGATGACGACCAGCGCGTCCGCGTCCCACGACCAGCGGTATGGATTCACCGGCGGTACGCTAGATGCGCTCGACTCTGCGGGCGTAGCTCAGTTGGTAGAGCGTCGGCCTTCCAAGCCGAATGTCGCCGGTTCGAGCCCGGTCGCCCGCTTCCCACAGGTGGAGGTCGCTCCGACGACCCGCTCGGCCTGCCGGTGCCGCTTTTCGGGGTCGGCCCGCGTCTACCTCGGCGGACTAGTCGAGCTCCACTCGCTCGATCGTGACCTCCTCGCGCGGCCGGTCGGACGCGTCGGTCTCGACCGCCGAGATCGCGTCGACGACAGCCATCCCGCTCGTCACCCGACCGAAGACGGTGTGCTTGCCGTCCAGCCAGGGACAGGCATCGGCAGTGACGATGAAGAACTGGCTGCCGTTCGTGTTCGGGCCCGCGTTCGCCATCGCGAGCGCCCCGCGCTCGACGCGGTGCTGGTTCGGCTCGTCCTCGAACGTGTAGCCGGGTCCGCCGCTGCCGGTCCCGGTCGGGTCGCCGCCCTGGATCATGAAGTCCGGGATCACGCGGTGGAAGATGACGCCGTCGTAGAAGCCGTCCCCGGCGAGCTTGGTGAAGTTCTCGACGGTCTTCGGCGCGTCGGCGGGGAAGAGCTCGACCTCGATCGCGCCATGGCTGGTGTGAAGCGTGGCGTTGGACATGCCGCCAGCCTATGTGGAGGAGACCTCTTCGGCGAAGGGCTCGAGCGCGCCCGCGGTCGGCTCCGGCTCCGTCTCGTAGGCCCCGGCACGGTAAACGTCCGGGGCGGCGGCGATCCTTGGCCCGTGAGCCAGGAACGCGTGGTCCGCTTCAGCGTGCGGTCGGTGCTCAGCGTGATTGCGCTCGTGATCGCCGCGTGGGCCATGCTCTCGATCATCGCGATCACGCGGCAGGTGATCTCGTGGATCCTCGTCTCGATCTTCCTCTCGCTCGCGCTCAACCCCGCGGTCGAATGGTTCATGGGCCGCGGGATCAGGCGCCGCGGGGCCGCCGTCGGTGTGACCTTCGCGCTCGCGATCGGGGCGATCGTCGGGATCGGGTTTCTGTTCATCCCGACGCTGGTCAACCAGGTCAACGACTTCGTCCAGGCGCTGCCGGGGTACGTTGACGACCTTACGAAGGGTCGCGGCCGGCTCGGCTTCCTCCAGACGAAGTACCACATCGTCGACAAGGTCCGCGAAGCGGTCAGCAGCGGCGGCGCTTCGAAGGTCCTCGGCCTGACCGGCACTGCAGTCTCGATCACGAAGAGCGTGATCACGCTCGTGGTCGCGATCATCACGATCACCTTCCTGACCTTCTTCATGCTGCTCGAGGGACCCGCCTGGATGGAGCGCTTCTACGCGCTGCTGCCCGAGGGGTCGCAGGCGCGCTGGCGGAGAGTCGGCTATGACGTTTACCGGACTGTCGGGGGCTACGTGACCGGCAACCTGCTGATCAGTCTGATCGCCGGCACGCTGACCACGATCATCCTGCTGATCCTCGGCGTGCCGTTCGCGGTCGCGCTCGGCGTGATCGTCGCGATCCTCGACCTGATCCCGCTCGCCGGGGCGACCATCGCCGCGATCATCATCGGCACGGTCGCGTTCATACACTCGATCACGGCCGGGATCGTGGTCGTCCTCTTCTTCATCGCCTACCAGCAGATCGAGAACCACGTCCTCCAGCCGGTGATCTACGGCCGGACCGTGCAGCTCTCGCCGCTGGCCGTCCTGATCTCGGTGCTGATCGGCGCGAAGCTCGCGGGCATCCTCGGCGCGCTCGGCGCGATCCCGATCGCGGGCGCGATCCAGGTGCTGCTGTTCGACTGGCAGCGCACGCGGCGGGAACACATCGCCGCTACGAAAATTCCGCCGGAGTCGATCCCGCCGTAAGGGTCACCATCCGGGGCACTCCGTGGCCCCGGTGTCTATCAGGGAGCGCTCCCGACCCGGCGCTACCCTTCGAGTACGCGCCTGTAGCTCAGGGGACAGAGCGGCGGCCTTCTAAGCCGCGGGTCGGGGGTTCGAATCCTCCCAGGCGCACTTCACAGAGTCCGGTCTCGCCTCCATAATCGTGAGATGCGGGCTCGGGGGGCTGGCGTCGTGTTCGGCTGCGCTCTCGCGTTCCTCGCTGCCGCGCAGGGGGCACAGGAGGCGACGCCTCCGAAGAACGACCCCTGCGTCGCCAACGCGCGCAACACCTGCGGCACGACGGGAGTCGGCTACTACAAGGTCGGGCGGTACGGGCAGCGTTGGTACGGCGACTTCAGGGGCGCAGTCCCAGGCGTCGCGCACTCGTACTGCGTCGATCTGCGGTACTGGTATCCGTCGCCGGATTACGGGTACCGCGAGGACACGAGCGGCGCCTTCGTCAACAAGCCGGGCGAGACGGTCTCGGCGCTTCACCGTCAGTTGATCGCCTATGCGATCCAGCGCTTCGGTCAGACGACCGACCCGAACCAGGCCGCGGCGGTGATGCTCTACGTCCACTCGCTGATCGGTGACGCTCGGCCGGGCGAGCTAGATCCGGCCGACGTCGGCCCTGCTGCCGCCGCACTGTACGCGCGCGTCCAGCGCGACTCCGAGGCCTACCACGGGCCGTATCGGATCGACGTGCGGCTGAGCGGGCCGCTGACGGTCGGCAAACCGGCCGTGGCGTACGTCCGCGTGCTGTCGGCGGCCGGCAACCCGGTGCCGGGTGTCTCGCTCTCGGTGACGGGCGGCCTCGCAGGCCGCACCGCGAGCACGGGGGAAGCGGCGATTGCTTTCACACCGTCCTCGACCTCGTCCCGAATGACAGTCCGCGCCACCGGGCTGCCGTCGACCTATCCGCGCCTCTTCGCGCCCTCCACTCCGCCGGCGGCGCAGAACGGCCAGCGCCTCGTCGTCGCCGCGACGCAGGAGGTGACAGGAAGCTTGCACACGGGCGCCTCGAAGCGCCAGATCGCCGTCTCGACCAGGGCGACGCCGGGGGCGATCGCGGTCGGGAAGGTGAGCACCGACCAGGTCTCGATCACGGGCGCCGCGCCCGGCTGGCAGGCGACGGTCACCGTCAGGCTCTACGGGCCGTTCCCGACGCTCGGGGAGGTTCGCTGCGACGGGAGGCCCGCCTGGCAGGGGTCGTTCGCGACGAACGGCCCCCGGACGTACATCACGCCTCCCATCGCGCTCGCGAAGGCGGGCTGGTACACGTACGTCGAGAGTGTCCCGAGCGACGCGGTCCACGTGGGTGTCACCACACCGTGCGGGGTTGCCGCCGAGAGCGTCCTGGTGGAAGTCGTTCCGAAGCTGACCACCGCCGTCGACGCGCAGCGCGTCGCGGTCGGCGAGCCGCTCACCGACCGGATCCAGGTTCAAGGACTGGCCGGCCCGGTCACGATCGAGGCCTCCCTCTACGGCCCCTTCCCGAGCAAGGACGCGATTGCATGCAACGGGACGCCTGTGTGGACGGGCACCATCGTCGCTTCCGCCGACGGCGAGTTCGAGACGGCGCCGTACTCCCCGACGCGGCTCGGCTACTACACCTACCGCGAGCAGATCGTCGCCGGCGATCTCGTCCGGAAGGTCCAGACCGCATGCGCCGATGCCGCCGAGACGACACTGGTCGCTGTGCGTCCCCACCGGGCGGCCCCAGCCCTGGCGACGGTCGCCTCGCATGAGGTCGTCCGGCCGGGCTCGATGCTCTTCGACCGGATCCTGATCCGCGGCGTCCGCGGCCCCGTGCAGGTCGAGCTCTTCGGCCCGTTCGCGACCCGCGACGCGATCGACTGCTCCGGCCGGCCCGTCTGGACGGCTCGGCTCAGGGTGCGGCGCGACGGTGTCGTGCTCTCGCCGCCCGTACGCCTCGCGACGGCCGGGCTCTACGGATTCCGCGAGCGGGCGATCGGCCTTGGCGGCTCGCCGCTCGTCACCCCCTGCGCGGTCCAGGTCGAGACCGCGCTCGCCGCGCCGCTGATCATCACCGGCCGTGGCGACAGGCCTCGCTACATCCCGGCCTCGGGTGTGGGGGCGCTCACCCCGACCCGTGTGCGACTGCGCTCCCTGCACATCGACGCGCCGGTCGCATCGGTCGGAATCGACCTCGCCGGCGGGGTCCTCGGCGTCCCGCTGCAGATCGCGCGCACGGGTTGGTGGCGCGACGGCTCGCAGCCGACCGACCGATCCGGGGCGGTCCTCGTCGCGGGCCACGTCGACCGCGCCGGCGTCGGCCCCGGCGCGTTCTTCCGGCTCAGACAGGCGAAGCCCGGCGACCGCGTGGAGCTGGTCACGCAGTCCGGCCGCACGGTCGTGTACCAGGTGACCTCGGTCAAGCAGTACCCGAAGGCTGCCCTGCCGACGGACGTCTGGTCACGAAAGGGCCGGCCACGGCTCGTGCTCGTAACCTGCGGGGGCCCGTTCAATCGCGAGACGGGCCACTACCGCGACAACATCGTCGTCACCGCCTTACCGGTCTGACAGCCGATCAGGCGCCGAGGTTTTCCCTGCGGGGAATCGCGGCAAGCGAAAAAGGGAAGCGAGCTAGACCGAGCCGGGCGTCGCCGCGGGGCACGGCGGCAAAGCGCCGGTTTGCCCCGGCTAGACTGTCTCGGCCGCGGTGGCGGTAGCTCAGTTGGTAGAGCCCCGGGTTGTGGTCCCGGTGGTCGGGGGTTCGAGTCCCCTCCGCCACCCCTCCAAATCGACTAGTCAGGTTGCTCTGGGCAGCGTCACCGGCCGTGCGGGGTTCGGCATCGGCGCCGACACCAGCGTCTTCTTCAGCGATAGGCGGGCAGAACGTGCTGGGCGAGCTGCTCTACCTGGTCGAGGCTCGGGACCTCGGCGAACATGACGAGGGTGTCGATGCCGGCCTCTGCGTATGCGGCCACCTCTTCGGCAATTTTCTGCGCGGGACCGTGGTGGATGAGGTTCTCAGGCTCCGTCCAGAGCTGCCCGTAGTACCGCAGCACGTGGTGCGTGCCCTCTTCGAGCGCTTGCTGCGCGTTGTCGCCCACGGCAACGTACGCCAGCGCCGCAACCTCGATGTTCGGCTTCCCCTCGGCGGCGTACAGCTCCCTGACCTGCGGCGTGAGCTGCTTCATGTACGCAGCGCCGGCGGTGCCGAAGATGAAGCCGTCACCCACACGGGCGGCTCGCCGCATCGCCTTGGGCTGGAGGGCGCCGACCCAGATGGGCGGCGCCGGCTCCTGGATCGGTTGCGGCCCGACAACGCCCTGCTCGCGGTCGGACTCGCGCGCCTTCAGCCAGACCTCGCGAATCCGCTCGACCTGGTGCTCGAACCGCTCCGCGCGGCCCTCGAATTCCGCTTCCAGCACCTGGAAGTCGTCCTCGCGGCCTCCCTGGGCGAGCCCGAGCACGAGTCTGCCGCCACAGAGCTGGTCGATGACCGCCGCTTGTTTGGCGACGAGGACCTCGTTCCGCGGCGGCAGCTGCAGGATGGTCGTCGCGAGTCGCGCCCGCTCAGTGATCGTCGCGACGCCCGCCAGGGTCGCGAGTGGCTCCCAGGAATCGAAGTTTGGCTTGTCGATCGTTCCAAGGACGTCGAAACCGGCCTCGTCGGCGAGACGCGCCCAGTCGAGCATCAGCTTCCGGTCCGTCTCATGCGCCATCGTGTTCGGCAGGCCTATTCCCAGCTTCATCGCCAGTCTCCTCCCAGGTCTGTGTCTCGTTCTCCTGTCAGCTCCGCCACCGTTCGATCGCCTCGCGAGCACCGTGAGGGGTGTCAAACACCAGTTCCAGGCTGCGCGTGTTCTACACCCCGTTGCCGTCGGTCATGAGCCGCGCGGCCGGTCGCCGCCGATCGTCTTCCGCAAGGAAGCCCTCCAGGATGATCGCCAAATCCTCGCTTGCCTCTTCCGGGATGAAATGTCCGCCGGGCACAGTGGTCGCCTGGAGCTCTCGAGTCCAGTTTCGCCAGACTGTTGCCGCGTCAGCGAGCTGAGTCTCGTCGTCCCCCGTGATCAGGAGGACAGGGCACTTGATGAGTCGGCCGGCTTCTCGGTCTGCGGCGTCGTCGTGTTGATCGAGCCAGAAGCTGGCACGGTAGTCGGCGCAGATCGATGCAATCGTCGCTTCGTTCAGCGCTTGCAGGTACTCGCCGAATGCCTGTCCGTCGATCGTTCCCGGTTCGTGCGCCCAGGAGTCGAAGATGAAGCGGAGGAAGTGTTCGGGGTCGGCTGCGATGAGCCGCTCCGGGAACGGCGCTGGTTGCGCGAGCAGGAACCAGGGCCAGTAGCCGAGGGATGGGCCCTCGCCCATGCGCTCGAATTGGTCGAGCGTAGGTAGCACATTCAGGACCGCGAGTCGATCGACGCGAGCCGGGTGGTCGAGCGCCATACGGTAGGCGACGCGAGCGCCGCGGTTGTGTCCAACGACGGCGAAGTGCTCGTAACCCATCGCGCCCATCAGATCGACGAGGTCGTTGGCCATCTCGCGCTTCGTAAAGCCTTCACCCTTGGGGCCTCCCGGCGGTGCGGTGGTCGCCCCGTAACCGCGCAAGTCCGGCGCGACCAGGGTGTGCTGCACGGAGAGTCTCGGGATGATGCCGCGCCAGCAGAAGTGCGTTTGCGGGAAGCCGTGCAGGAGGAGCACCGGACGGCCGCTGCCGGCGGTCGCGACGAGGTATTTCCCGCCTCGGATCTCGTGCTGCTCGTACCGCATGCCGTCGATCGGTCCGCGGTCCACCCGTAAAGCATGCAGATCTGCTCCCGCCGTCCCCTGCCTCGGCCGGCGGGGTGCTGATCTGGGGCCGATCTGCGGCGCGAGCGTGTCTGCAGCCGGACCGGATCATCTCTGCGGGGACGGGCACGCGGTACCCTATGGTCGTGGTCCCGGTGGCCGGGGGCTCAAGCCCCTCTGCCACTCTTCGCTCGCAAGGCCCCGTAGCTCAGCGGATAGAGCGGCAGCCTTCGAAGCTGCGTGCGGAGGTTCGACTCCTCCCGGGGCCATTTTGGCCCGCGTCGCCGTGCGGGAACGGCCTGGTTGCGCGGGTCAGGTGTGACGGCGAGGGCACAGATGCGCGTCTGGTGCTGTCCCCGGTGCTGTCCCGGGATACGCCCGTCCCGCTGACGGCGCGAAGGTTCGAAGCCCCCGGCTCGCGCCCAGCGGTCTCCTAGGATGAGCGACCTGTTCCACGAGCTCGGCCCCGACGAGTTCATCGCGGCCGTCTTCGACGTCATGGCCGAGACCTCGACGACCCGCCGGCCTGAACGTGTCAGGCGTGGCTGCGGCCTTACGCGGCGAGCCGCTCGCGGCCGGGCGCCTCGTTCGGAGCCTCCAAGTCAAAGGCGGGCTGCAGGCGGTCGAACTGGAAGGGGAGCCGGCATACGCGGGCGAGCGTGGCAACGATTGCGACGGCGAGACTTGCATTCAAAACGGCGACTGTGATGAGGGACATTGTGGCTCCTTGGTTCGTGGGGAGAAGCTCGAGATCGTGGACGGAGCTTCCCTGCCAGGCGGTCGCGATGCTAGGGAGGAAGCCGCAGAACTCACGTCGGTTACCCGGCGGACGGCTGGCGGTTCCCCGCCATCGTCAACGGTCGAGGAGCGCCAGCACTGCCATCACGCGGCGGGACGCCGCCTACCTTGCCGCGCAGATCGCGCGGCGAGCTTGACGAAGCCGCCTTCCGCTCGGGTCCGTCCGGACATCCCGACCGCAAAATCGAAAGATTTTCCGCACGTGTTTGGAAATCTGCGCTAGGGTGAAGACCCGAGTGAAGGAAGGGGTGGCGCACCTCAACCTCCCTCTCCCGGGAACGCCGGTGCTTGATCTCTGGGGGAATCATCAAGTGCCGGTCGTCCAGCACCACCCCTTCCTCTCTCTCGGGGCGCCCTGATCGGGCGTTTCGGTGTGCCAGGGCGGCGCGGATCTATCCTGTGATCGGCGCGGGCGTGGCGGAACGGTATACGCGCCGGGCTTAGGTCCCGGTGGGGCGCAAGCCCCTTGGGGGTTCAAATCCCTCCGCCCGCACCTCGAGGCTCGGTGCCCCGAGGTAGCCCCTCCCCCCACGGCTACGATGGGCCCGCATGCAGGCGCGCGTCGAGGAGCTTCCCGAGAACAAGGTTCGGCTGAGGGTGGACGTCCCGGGCCACGACGTCCAGCACGCGGTCGAGCACGCCGCGTCGGACCTCGCCGCCTCGGCCAGGGTGCCAGGCTTCCGCAAGGGCAAGGTGCCGATGCAGGTGCTGCTCTCGCGAATCGGGAAGGAGCGCCTCTACTCGGAGGCGGTAGAGAGCCACATCGAGGGCTGGTACCGCAACGCGGTCGCCGACACGCGCATCCGCCCCATCAATCGCCCCGAGTACGAGTACGAGTTGCCGGATACCGCCGACCAGGACTTCAGCTTCACCGCCACCGTGGACGTGCAGCCGAAGGTCGAGGTCGCGGACTGGAGGGGCCTCGAGGTTCCCGCCGCCGAAGTCGAGGTACCGCAGGAGCTCGTCGACGAGCAGCTCGAGGCATACCGCTTCGCCGTCGCAGAACTGGTCCCCGTCGACGGACGGCCCGCCCAGGCCGGCGACACCCTCGTCGTCGATCTCGTCGGCGCAGACGGCAGCGCGCAGCGCGAGTACGTGATCGAGCTCGGGCTCGGCCGCGTCGTCGAGGAGCTCGAGGAGGCGCTCGTCGGCCTGTCCACGGGCGAGACGAAACAGGTCGAGTACGAGCTCGCCGACGGGCAGAGGACGAAGGTCGAGGTCACGCTCCAGGAGCTGAAGGAGAAGGTGCTGCCGCCGGTCGACGACGAGTTGGCACGCGCCGCGAGCGAGTTCGACACCCTCGCCGAGCTCCGTGCCGACATCGAGAGCCACATCCGCGAGCAGATCGAGGACGAAGTCGAGACCGGTTTCCGCGCCGCCGCCGTCGACGCTCTCGTCGAGGCGTCGAACATCCAGGCCTCGGGCCCTCTCGTCCAGGCGCGCACGGCCGAGCTCCTCGCCGGCCTCGTCCGCTCCCTGGAGCGGCGCGGGATCTCGCCCGAGACCTACCTCGCCGTCTCCAACCAGACACCGCAGCAGCTCGAGGAGCGGCTGCGTGTGGAGGCCGCGCAGTCTGTTGCGCGGGAGCTGGCTCT
>JBKOVL010000050.1:0-10262 GCA_046723895.1 Actinomycetota bacterium
TAGCTCAGTCGGCAGAGCACTTCCATGGTAAGGAAGGGGTCTACGGTTCGAGTCCGTAAGGGGGCTCGGCGGTGTAGCTCAGTTGGCAGAGCACGCGGCTCATAATCGCGGCGTCGCGGGTTCGAGTCCCGCCACCGCTACTAACAATCGACACAGGAATCACACCGGAATCAGAGAGAGCGAGTAACGACGTGAGCAAGCCGAAGTTCGAGCGGACCAAGCCGCACCTCAATGTCGGGACGATGGGGCACATCGACCACGGCAAGACGACCCTGACCGCCGCCATCACGAAGGTGCTGCACGACCAGGATCCGTCGACGACGTACACGAGCTTCGACGAGATCGACAAGGCGCCGGAGGAGAAGGAGCGTGGGATCACGATCAACATCGCCCACGTGGAGTACGAGACCCCGAACCGGCACTACGCGCACGTCGACATGCCCGGGCACGCCGACTACATCAAGAACATGATCACGGGCGCCGCCCAGATCGACGGCGCCATCCTCGTGGTTGCCGCCACCGACGGCCCGATGCCCCAGACGCGCGAGCACGTGCTGCTCGCCCGCCAGGTGGGGGTGCCGTCGATCGTGGTCGCCCTCAACAAGGTCGACGCCGTCGACGACGAGGAGCTCCTCGATCTCGTCGAGCTCGAAGTGCGGGAGCTGCTCACGGAGTACGAGTTCCCGGGCGACGACGTCCCGGTCGTCCGGGTGAGCGCGCTCAAGGCCCTCGACGGCGACCCCGGAGCAATCGAGCAGGTCGTCGAGCTGATGAACGCCGTCGACACCTTCGTGCCCGAGCCCGTGCGCGATCTCGACAAGCCCTACCTCATGCCCATCGAGGACGTGTTCTCGATCACGGGCCGCGGCACCGTCGTCACCGGCAAGGTCGAGCAGGGCGTCATCCATACCGGCGACGACGTCGAGATCATCGGCATCAAGGACACGACCAAGACCGTCGTCACTGGTGTGGAGATGTTCCGCAAGTTGCTCGACGAGGGGCGGGCGGGCGACAACATCGGTGTGCTGTTGCGTGGCACCAAGAAGGAGGACGTCGAGCGGGGTCAGGTACTCGCCAAGCCCGGCAGCATCACGCCCCACACGAACTTCCTGGCCCAGGTGTACGTCCTGAACAAGGACGAAGGCGGCCGGCACACGCCGTTCTTCGCCAACTACCGGCCGCAGTTCTACTTCCGCACGACCGACATCACCGGGTCGATCGCGTTGCCGGAGGGGGTCGAGATGGTGATGCCGGGCGACAACACCGAGATGACCGTCGAGCTCATCGCACCGATCGCGATGGAAGAAGGCCTGCGCTTCGCGATCCGCGAGGGCGGCCGGACGGTCGGCGCCGGCCGCGTCACCAAGATCATCAAGTAGGGGAGACCAGTGGCGAGCGACAAGCGGGTGAAGGTGACGCTGGCGTGCGACGTCTGCAAGCGGCGGAACTACATCACGATGAAGAACCGCACCAACGACCGCGAACGCATCGAGATGAAGAAGTACTGCCGCTGGGACCGCCGCCACACGCTCCACAAAGAGACCCGGTAGCCGGTGGCTCGTAACCCGACGAGTGCGTCAGGGGTCTGAGTGGCCACGGACCCAACCGCAGAGCTGAGGGCCGAGGTCGACCGTCTGGTCGCCGCTGCCCGGGAAGGTGACCGGGCGGCGTTCGACGAGCTGGTGCGGCGCACCTACGTCGACACGTACACCCTCGCGATGCGGCTCACGGCCAACGAGGAGGACGCACGCGACGTGGTCCAGGAGTCGTATCTCCGGGCTTGGAAGGGCATCAAGCGCTTCCGCGGCGACGCGCAGTTCTCCACGTGGATGTACCGCATCACCGCCAACGCGGCGGCGACACTGGTGCAGAAGCGGCGGCGCCGGCGCGCCGAGTCCCTCGACACGGTCGACGAGCCGATCGACACGTCCATCGAGGGACGGCCCGAGGCGGCGGCCGAGTCGGCCATCGGTCTCGAGGACCTCGCCCGCGCGGTGGCGACGCTGCCGCCGAAGCTGCGGAGCATCGTGGTGCTGAAAGACGTATACGGCTTGTCGCACGAGGCCATCGCCGAGGACCTCGGCATCTCGGTTGCGGCGGCGAAGGTGAGGCTGCACCGGGGGCGGAAGCGCCTTCGCGATGTGCTGTTCGAAGAAGGCGGGAGGTCCGCCCATGCGGTGTGAGGACGTGGCGCGAATGCTGCCCGAGACGGTCGAGGGGACACCCGTCGACCTCGCGATGCAGACGCACATCGAGTCGTGCCTGCGGTGCCAGGCCGAGTTGGCACGGTACCGGCGGATGCTGCGGGCACTCCAGCAGCTGCGGACGCGCTTCCTGGAGCCGTCGCCCAGCCTGCTCGCCCAGACCCTCGCCGCGCTCGAAGAGGCCGGCGAGCGTCACGCCGTCCGGTCGTTGCTGTCAGGTCGCCGGCTCGCGTACGCCGGCGCCATCGGAGGCGCCGCGCTGGCCACCGCCGGCACCGCCGCCGCGCTGATCCTGGCCCGGTCCCGCCGTCGGACCGCGGTCGCATAGCCGGCTGCCGCACTTCGAAGGGCCGCTGCTACGATTGGTGTTCGGGCCCCCGCGCGCCCGGAGGGCAGTAGCTCAATTTGGCAGAGCACCGGTCTCCAAAACCGGCGGTTGGGGGTTCGAGTCCCTCCTGCCCTGCTGCCACAAGTAACCCACAGCGAGCCACAGCGAGATCGCCCGCTACCGAGGCGGTGACGTGAACCGACAGACCAAGCGACTGATGCAACGTCAGCAGGCCGACCGGCCGCGCGCGCCCGAGCGCAAGGCCCGGCCGCAGCCTGCGCCCCAACGCGAGCGCACCGGCCCCCGCCAGTACCTCAGCGAAGTCCGCGGCGAGCTGCGGAAGGTCGCGTGGCCCACGCGCCACGAGGTCGTCAACTCCACGATCATCGTGCTCATCGCGGTGATCTTCATGACGTCGCTCATCTTCGGGTACGACTACCTCTCGGCGAAGCTCGTCCTGTTCCTCTTCGACTGACGATGACGACCTTTCCCCCCGACGACGAGCGGCCCGACCGTGAGGACGAGACCCCGGCCGAGGAGCGGGCCGGAGACGAGCTGAGCTCCGTCGACGAGTCGATTCCCGAGACCCCGGCCGAGGATCCGCTCGCCGCCGACGAGCAGCTCGAGGACGAGACGCCCGACGACGCCGAGACGACGCCCATTGAGGACGCCCGCGCCGTCGAAGCGGACGACGAAGCCGCCGAGGACGAAACCGACGTCCGGGCCGACCTCGCCGGCGCGTCCGAGAGCGACATCGTCGCCGAGGCGGAGGCGATCCTCTCGGTGGGCCCGACCGATCAGAGCCAGGAGGCCGACGCCGACGCGGCCGAGCCCGTGTCGATCCTCGAGTCGCCGGCCGCGCCGGCCGAGGAGATCGTCGAGGTCACCCCCGAGCCGTCCCTCGAGGATGCAGAGCTCGTCGACGTCACCGAGGAGGAGGAAGAGCCGGCGGCGCCGGCCGAGCCGAGCCCTTACGACCGCCCGGGCAACTGGTTCGTCGTCCACACCTACGCCGGGTACGAGAACAAGGTGAAGCAGAACCTCGCCAGCCGCGTCCGCTCGATGAACGTCGAGGACCGCATCTACGAGGTCGTCATCCCGATGGAGGACGTCATCGAGTTCAAGGGCGGCCGCAAGGTCGTCGTGCAGAAGAAGGTCTTCCCCGGGTATCTCCTCGTGCGCCAGGAGCTCGACGACGACTCGTGGTACGTCGTGCGCAACACGCCGGGGGTCACCGGGTTCGTGGGGAGCGGAGCCAAGCCGACGCCGCTGTCGCGTCGTGAGGTCGAGGACATCCTCGGGGTCGGGAAGGTCGAGGGCGCCGAGGTGGCGCAGAAGAAAGCGCGCCCGCGCCTCGAGTTCGAGACCGGCGAGCAGGTACGGGTGGTGGCCGGGCCGTTCGCGGACTTCAACGGCGCCATCAGCGAGATCGACGTCGACCGCTCGAAGCTCAAGGTGCTCGTCAACATCTTCGGGCGTGAGACCCCGGTCGAGCTCGAGTTCGGCCAGGTCTCGAAGCTGTAGTCGGGACGAGAGCGGAGCACACGCAGTGGCGAAGAAGAGGCTGGCCGCAGTGGTCAAGATCCAGATCCCGGCGGGGCAGGCGACGCCGGCCCCGCCCGTGGGTACGGCACTGGGGCCGCACGGCATCAACATCATGGACTTCTGCAAGGCGTACAACGCACAGACCGAGTCGCAGCGGGGCATGATCATCCCGGCGGAGATCTCGATCTTCGAGGACCGGTCGTTCACGTTCGTCACCAAGACCCCGCCGACGACCTTCCTGCTCAAGCAGGCGGCCGGCGTCGAGAAGGGCGCCGCCAACGCCCGCATGGAGAAGGTCGGCTCGGTCACGCGGGCGCAGGTCCGCCAGATCGCGGAGACGAAGATGCCCGACCTCAACGCGGTCGACCCCGAGGGCGCGATGCGGCAGGTGGAAGGCACCGCCCGGTCCGCCGGCATCGAAGTGAGGGAGTCGTGAGCCGGGCCGGCAAGAAGTACGTCGACGCGACTCGGAAGTTCGAGCGCGATCGGCTCTACACCGCGGGCGAGGCCTTCGACCTCGTGAAGTCGCTCGCGAAGCGCAATTTCGACGAGACCGTCGAGATCACGTTCCGGCTCGGCATCGATCCCCGCAAGGCCGACCAGATGATCCGCGGCACCGTGTCGCTCCCCCATGGCACGGGGAAGGACGTCCGGGTGGCGGTCTTCGCCACCGGCGACGCCGCCCGCGAGGCGCAGGAGGCGGGCGCCGACGTCGTGGGCGCCGACGATCTCGTCGCGCGGGTTCAGGAGGGCTTCCTCGACTTCGACGTCGCCATCGCCACCCCGGATCTGATGTCGCAGGTCGGGCGGCTCGGCCGCGTTCTCGGTCCGCGCGGAGTCATGCCCAACCCGAAGACGGGCACGGTCACGACCGACATCGGCAAGACGGTCGCCGAGTTCAAGGCCGGCAAGGTCGAGTACCGCACGGACCGGAACGGCAACGTGCATGTCCCGATCGGCAAGGTCAGCTTCGAGCGAAGCGCCCTGCTCGACAATTTCCAGGCCGTCCTCGACGAGATCCTCCGCAACAAGCCGGCGGCCGCCAAGGGCCGGTACATCAAGTCGATCGCGACCTCCTCGACGATGGGCCCGGGCATCCGCATCGACCCTACGGTTGCGGTCGACGCGGCGCGCACCACCGCGGCGTAGCGGTAGCCAGCCGCGACACGACGGATCCAGCCGGCTCGTAGTAATCTGGAGTTACAACACAACACGCCCCAGACCTCCGGTCGCGCCCAGCGGTAATGGGCCGGCACCACCTCGGCCCGCCGGACGAGGCGACACCGTTTTCGAATGACGACGGGACGTCCTCACGGGTTTGGGCGTCCCGTTTCTCGTTGTCGGGAACCAGTGGAAAGAGACATGCCGAAGCCGGAGAAGACCGCAGTCGTCGAGGAGATCCGCACCAAGCTGGACGGTGCCGACGCCGCCGTGCTCACCGAGTACCGGGGCCTCAGCGTGCGCGCCCTCGCCGAGCTGCGGAGCTCACTCCGGCCCGCCAACACCGAGTACAAGGTGTTCAAGAACCGCCTCGCACGCCGGGCGGCGGAAGAAGCCGGCCTCGACGAGCTCCTTCCCCTGCTGGAAGGGCCGGTCGCGATCGCCTTCGTGCACGGCGACGCCGTACCGGCGGCCAAGGCGCTGCGCGACTTCGGCCGCACCAATCCCGAGCTCGTCGTCAAGGGCGGCCTGCTCGGGCCCCGGCTGATCACCACGGCCGAGCTGACCGAGCTCGCGGACATCCCGCCCCGCGAGCAGCTGCTCGCCATGCTGGCGGGCGGTTTCCAGGCGCCGCTCACGAAGGCGGCGGGCCTGTTCCAGGCGTTCACGCGCAACTTCGCCTACGGCGTGCGCGCGCTGATCGATCAACGGGCGGCTTCCGAGCCCGCCCCCGCGACCGAGCCATCCGAGCCTTCCGAATCTTCCGAGCAAGAGGAGTAATCACCGTGGCAACCAAGCTCAGCACCGAGGAGCTGCTGGACGTCTTCAAGAGCATGAGCGTCCTCGAGCTCAACGAGTTCCTGAAGGCCTTCGAGGAGGAGTTCGACGTGACCGCTGCCGCGCCGGTGGCGGTGGCGGGCCCGGCGGCCGGCGCGCCCGCGGCCGGGGACGGCGCCGCCGAGGAGCAGGACGAGTTCGACGTCGTCCTCGCCGCGGCCGGGAGCGAGAAGATCAAGGTCATCAAGGAGGTCCGGACCCTCACGAGCCTGGGGCTCAAAGAGGCGAAGGAGCTCGTCGAGTCGGCGCCGAAGCCCGTCCTCGAGCACGTGTCCAAGGAGGACGCCGACAAGGCCAAGGAGCAGCTCGAAGGCGCCGGCGCCAAGGTGGAGCTCAAGTAGCTCGGCGTCGCACCGGCGGCGGCCGCCAGCCCGGCGACCGCTCCTCGGGAAGCATCGTCCGCTGCGCCGGCGACCGTCCCTCAGCGTGTCTATACGCGGCTTTTGTCCGGAGGGGGTCTTGACCCTGCAGGGGGGTCGTCGTATCCTCCCGAACACAGCGTCGCCGGGGCGGCGTATTTTGGGCACGTTTCTTGCAGGAATGTATCGGCGCGCGCTAGTGTTGTTTAGCCGTGTCTGCCCGTTCGTGCATTTGCTGACCAATCTGGCGCTGGTCGGCGCGCGCCTTCCCTCAGAGGAGTGACGTTGGCTCGTCTCGCGTCCCGCGACCGCCTCTCTTTCTCCAAGCTCCCTGAAGTCCTCCAACTCCCGGACCTGATCGCCGTCCAGCGGGAGTCGTTCCAGTGGTTCCTCGACGAGGGTGTCGCCGAGGTCCTGCGCGACATCTCGCCGATCGAGGACTTCACCGGTCAGCTCAAGCTCGAGCTCGCCGACCACGTCTTCGACCCGCCCAAGCACTCCGAGCAGGAATGCCGCGAGCGCGACATGACCTTCGCGCGCCCGCTGTTCGTGACCGCCCGCTTCATGAACGCCGCCACCGGCGAGATCAAGGAGCAGACGGTCTTCATGGGCGACTTCCCGATGATGACCGACCGCGGCACCTTCATCATCAACGGCACCGAGCGGATCGTCGTCTCGCAGCTGGTGCGGTCACCGGGCGTGTACTTCGGGATCAGCCCCGACAAGACGTCGCCGGAGAAGGACCTCGTCGACGCCAAGATCATCCCCGGCCGGGGTGCCTGGCTCGAGTTCGAGGTCGACAAGAAGGACATCGTCTACGTCCGCATCGACCGCAAGCGCAAGCAGCCCGTCACCGTCCTCCTCAAGGCACTCGGCTTCGGCGAGACGCCGGAGGAGCTGCTCAACCTCATCCTCGACCCCCAGGGCAACCCGTACGAGTCGATCCGCAACACCCTCGAGAAGGACCACACCGAGAACGCCGAGGCGGCGTTCATCGACATCTACCGGAAGCTGCGCCCGGGCGAGCCGCCCACGCCTGACTCGGCGCGCGGCCTGCTCGAGAACCTGTTCTTCAACCCGAAGCGCTACGACATGGCCAAGGTCGGGCGCCACAAGGTCTCGAAGAAGCTCCTCGACGAGTACCCGAAGCTCGGCCTCGAACGCTTCGACCTCAAGCCGCCCAAGGACAAGGAGTTCACGCTCTCGCGGGCCGACATCCTCGCCACGGTCTCCTACCTGGTGAAGCTGCACAACAACGACCCCGAGTACTACCCCGACGACATCGACCACTTCGGCAACCGCCGGGTCCGGTCCGTCGGCGAGCTGATCCAGAACCAGGTCCGGGTCGGCCTGTCGCGCATGGAGCGCGTCGTCCGCGAGCGCATGACCACCCAGGACGTCGAGGCGATCACGCCGCAGACGCTCATCAACATCCGGCCGGTCGTCGCCGCCATCAAGGAGTTCTTCGGCTCCAGCCAGCTCAGCCAGTTCATGGACCAGACGAACCCGCTCGCCGGGCTCACTCACAAGCGGCGCCTGTCCGCGCTCGGGCCGGGCGGCCTGTCGCGTGAGCGCGCCGGCTTCGAGGTCCGGGACGTGCACCCCAGCCACTACGGCCGGATGTGCCCGATCGAGACGCCGGAGGGTCCGAACATCGGCCTGATCGGTTACCTGTCGACGTACGCCCGCATCAACCGCTTCGGCTTCATCGAGACGCCGTACCGGAAGGTGCGCGACGGCGTCGCGACCGAGGAGATCGAGTACCTCGCCGCCGACGACGAGGACCGCTACGTCATTGCCCAGGCCAACGCCCGGGTCGACGACCGGGGCCGGTTCCTCGACGAGAAGGTGCTGGTGCGCGCGCGCCGGAGTGAGGTCGCGTACGTCGACCCGCACGAGGTCGACTTCATGGACGTGTCGCCGAAGCAGATCGTCTCGGTGGCCACGAGCCTCATCCCGTTCCTCGAGCACGACGACGCCAACCGAGCGCTCATGGGCGCCAACATGCAGCGCCAGGCGGTGCCGCTCCTCCGCTCCACCGCGCCGTTCATCGGCACCGGCGTCGAGAGCCGGGCCGCCCGCGACGCGGGCGACCTCGTCGTCGCCGACGACAACGGCACCGTGGCCGAGGTCTCGGGCGACTCGATCGTCGTCGACTACCAGAAGGACGGCCGCACCACGTACCGGTTGTCGAAGTTCCGTCGCTCGAACCAGGGCACCTGCATCAACCAGAAGCCGCTCGTCGACGCGGGCGACCACGTCCGCAAGGGCAACGTGCTCGCCGACGGCCCGTCGACGAACCAGGGTGAGCTGGCGCTGGGCAAGAACCTCCTCGTGGCGTTCATGCCCTGGAAGGGTCACAACTACGAGGACGCGATCGTGATCTCCGAGCGCCTCGTGCGCGACGACGTGCTGACGTCGATCCACATCGAGGAGCACGAGATCGACGCCCGTGACACGAAGCTCGGCGCCGAGGAGATCACCCGCGACATCCCGAATCTGTCCGAGGACATCCTCAAGGACCTCGACGAGCGCGGGATCATCCGCGTCGGCGCCGAGGTCGGCCCCGGCGACATCCTTGTCGGGAAGGTGACGCCGAAGGGCGAGACCGAGCTCACGCCCGAGGAGCGGCTCCTGCGCGCGATCTTCGGCGAGAAGGCCCGCGAGGTCCGCGACACGTCGCTGAAGGTGCCGCACGGCGAGACGGGCAAGGTCATCGACGTGCGCAAGTTCTCACGTGACAACGGCGACGAGCTGCCCCCGGGCGTGAACGAGCTCGTGCGGGTCTACGTCGCGCAGCGACGCAAGATCTCCGAGGGCGACAAGCTCGCCGGCCGCCACGGCAACAAGGGTGTGATCGCCAAGATCCTGCCGATCGAGGACATGCCCTACCTGGCCGACGGCACGCCGATCGACATCATCCTCAACCCGCTCGGTGTCCCGTCCCGCATGAACGTGGGCCAGGTGCTCGAGGCCCACCTCGGCTACGCCGCCCGGCACGGCTGGGAGGGCGAGGCCGTCGCGCCGAAGAACGGGCGCAAGACGAGCCCGGTCACCCAGCCTGCGTTGTGGGTGTCGAGCCCCGTGTTCGACGGTGCGCACTGGGACGAGGAGGGCGGCGCCGGCCTGAGCCCCGAGGGGACCATCGAGGACCTCTTCAAGAAGATGCACAGCGACGGCGCCGACGGGCAGCGCCTCGTCGGCACCGACGGGAAGGCCACGCTCTACGACGGGCGCACCGGGGAGCAGTACGACAAGCCGGTCACGGTCGGCTGGATCTACATCCTGAAGCTGGCCCACCTCGTCGACGACAAGATCCACGCCCGCTCCACCGGGCCCTACTCGATGATCACCCAGCAGCCGCTGGGCGGGAAGGCGCAGTTCGGTGGGCAGCGCTTCGGCGAGATGGAGGTGTGGGCCCTCGAGGCGTACGGCGCGTCGTACGCGCTCCAGGAGATCCTCACGATCAAGTCCGACGACGTGCTCGGTCGCGTGAAGGTGTACGAGGCCATCGTCAAGGGCGAGAACATCCCCGAGCCCGGCATCCCCGAGAGCTTCAAGGTGCTCATCAAGGAGATGCAGGCCCTGTGCCTCAACGTCCGCGTCATCAACGAGGCGGGCGAAGAGGTGGAGATCCGCGAGCTCGACGAGGACGCCTTCCGCACCACCGAGTCGCTCGGCATCGACCTGTCCCGACCCGAGCGCGGGACCGACGAAGAGGACGAGCGCCGTCGCGAGCCGGCGTTCTGACGACGACGAACGAAGAAGAAGTACTGAGGAACAAGGAAGTAGGACGCACATGAGCCCGGTGCTCGACGTCAACGACTC
>JBKOVL010000080.1:0-4442 GCA_046723895.1 Actinomycetota bacterium
GCGGCGTCTTGCTGTTGGTGGTGCTGGACATGACGGTTCTCCTCTCAGTTCGCCGCGTTCACGCGGCGTAGGCGAACGGGTGGTAGAAGGCGTCGAGGGCGCGATCGGGCGCGACGGCGAGGTGGAAGCAGTCGCCGAGCCGGACGTCCTCGACCGAGACGCTGAGCTCGTTCTCGCGCGGGTGCCAGAGCAGCAGGACGTTGATGCCGTCGCTCTCACGGGCGGCGAGCTCGCGGGTGTCTGTCGCGGGGTACATGGCTCCTCCTTGCGGGTCGGAGCTGGCGAGTTCGCGCCCGGTCACGGGATCTCGACCTCGCTCACGCTCGTGGCGTCGGTGCGCTCGGCGACGTAGAACGGCAGCAGCCCGAGCGCCTCCTCTTCGGTTGCCGCCTCGACCGTCCACCAGATCTCGTGGCCGCCGGAGCGGCACGTGGCGAGCGTCGGCCGGTGGCGAAGCGGGCTCTGGTGGCCCTTGAACGATGCGAACACGACGCCGCACTCCTGCGGCTCGTGGCGGTGATGAAGCAGGAAATTCGTCATGGGCCGAGCTTGGCCCCGAACGCGCACCCCGACATCGGGTGGCCACCCTGATCCCGCACCCTGATCTTTGGGAAGCGGTGACCCTGATTTATCCTGCTCAGGGGAGAAGATGACCCTGCTTGCCAACCACCTCGTGGGGCGGGCCGAGGAGCTCAGGCTACTCGATCAGGTGCTCGCAGAGGTCGATCAGGGCCGCGCGGCCGCGATCGAGCTCGTCGGCGAGCCCGGGATCGGCAAGACCCGCCTGCTGGCAGAGCTCTCCACGCGGGCGGATGCGCGGGGATGGCTCGCCCTTTCCGGCTCCGGGTCAGAGCTCGAGCGAGACCTGCCCTTCTCGGTCTTCGTGGATGCGCTCGACGAGTACCTGCACGGGCTCGATCCGCGCTCGCTCGCCCGCCTGGACGAGGACGTGCGCACGGAGCTCGCGCACGTCTTCCCCTCGCTGGCGGCGCTCGCGGGGACACGCGACGTTGCGGTCCAGCACGAGCGGTATCGCAGCCACCGGGCGGTGCGCGCGCTGCTCGAACACCTCGCCCGGGTCAGGCAGCTCGTCCTCGTCCTCGACGACCTTCACTGGGCCGACTCGGCGTCGGTCGAGCTGCTCGGCGCATTGCTGCGGCGACCGCCTGCGGCGGCTGTCCTGATTGCGCCGGCACATCGCCCCCGCGGCATGCCGGAGCGCCTCTCGGCCGCGCTCGAGCGGGCGCACCGCGAGGGCGCCCTGGCCCGCATCGAGCTCGGTGCGCTGAGCCCGGCCGAGTCGCAGGAGCTGCTCGGCGAGGCCGTGTCCGTCGCGGACGCAGCCGTCCTCTACGAGGAAAGCGGAGGCAACCCCTTCTACCTCGAGCAGCTCGCGCGGTCGCTCGATCGCATCGGCGGCGCCGCCCCGGTAACGGAGATCCTGCTCAGCGGGGTCCCGTCAGCGGTCGCCGCCTCGCTTGGGGAGGAGCTCACCCTTCTATCAACGAACGGGCGCCTCGTGCTCGAAGGCGCGGCGGTCGCAGGCGACCCGTTCGAGCCGGAGCTCGCCGCGGCTGCGGCCGCGACCTCCGAGGCCGCAGCCATGGAGGCCCTCGACGAGCTGCTACAGCTCGATCTCGTGCGTACGACCAACGTCCCGCGGCGCTTCCGCTTCCGGCACCCGCTCGTGCGGCGGGCAGTCTACGAGGCGACCGCCGCCGGCTGGCGGCTCGGCGCACACGAGCGCTGCGCGGAGGCGCTCGCTGCGCGGGGCGCGACGGCCGCGGCGAGGGCCCATCACGTCCAGCGGTCGGCGCGTGAGGGGGACGTGGAGGCGGTTGCGGTGCTGCGCGAGGCCGGCGACGACGCATTGAGGCTGGCGCCGATGAGCGCCGCGAACTGGTTCGAGGATGCGCTGCGCCTGCTCCCGCAGAGCGCTCCGGCCGAGGAGCGGATCGACCTGCTCGTCGTCCGCGCTGGCGCGCTGACGGCGGCCGGCCACTTCACGGCGAGCCACGACGCCCTCCTGCAGGCGATCGCAATCGCGCCCGACGACGCCCACGCGCTCCGCGCCAGGCTCGCCCGCACCTGCGCCGGCGTCGAGACCCTGCTCGGGCGGCACGAGGAAGCCGGCGCCCGCATGGCGAGCGCGCTCGAGAGCCTGCCGGACCAGGACGCGCGCGAGGCCGTGGCGCTGATGATCGAGCTCGCGAGAAACCACGTCTGGCGCGCGAGGTACGACACTGTGCGGGAATGGGGCGAGCGCGCACTGGCCGCCGCGCGACGGCTCGCCGACAAACCCTTGACGGCCGGAGCCCTCGCCGCGCTTGCGCTGGCCGATGCGACGCTCGGAGCACCCGAGCGCGCCGAGGCCGACCGTTCAGAGGCGGCGGCTCTCGTCGATTCCGTCTCCGACGACGAGCTCGCCGGATTCATCGACGCCGCAGCCTTCCTCGGCGGCTCGGAGCTCTATCTCGACCGGTACGCGGAGGCCGACACGCACGCCACCCGCGCGCTGGCCGTGGCACGCGCCACCGGGCAGGGTGAGCCGATCCTGGTCCTGATCCAGACCGTCGGCGCCGTGTGGCGCCAACGCGGGAAGCTGATGGACGCCGCCGAGCTCCTCGACGGCGGGATCGAGGCGGCGCGCGTGCTCGGGAACACCCACGCGCTCGTGTGGGGCCTCTCCAGCCGCTCCTCGACGGCGCTCCGCACGGGAGAAGTCGAGCTCGCGCTCGCCACTGCCACGGAGAGCGTCGAGCTCTGCAGGGAGGCAGGCGCGAACTTTCACTCGGCCGAGGCGGCGGCGGATCTCGCCGCAGCGCTGCTGGAGACCGGGCAACCCGACCGTGCGGTCGACCTGCTCCTCGGCTCCTCGGGCGGCGAGGAGCTCGTCCTGATCGCCGGGAGCCCAAGGGCCCGCTACCTCGAGGTGCTGACGCGGGGGCGGCTCGAGCTCGACCGGCAGGACGAGGCGCGACGCGCTGCGGCTTCCGCCCAGGCGTACTCGAAGGCCGTCCGGCTCCCGATGGCGGCCGTCTGGGCTGACCGCGCGACGGCGGCCGTCGACCTCTACACCGGCGATCCGTCGCGCGCGGCCGAGCGGGCACTCACGTCCGCCGTCACCGCGGACGAGGTCGGTGCGCCGGTCGAGGCTGCGCTGTCACGCCTGCTGGCCGGGCGCGCTCTCGCGGAGGCAGGCGAGGCCGACCGTGCCACGGCCGAGCTGCAGCGCGCGGCCCACGAGTTCGAGGCGCGCGGCGCGCTGCGCTACCGGGACAAGGCGGAGCGTGAGCTGCGGAAGCTCGGGCAGCACATCCACCGCCGCTCCCAGCCGGGAAAGACCGACGCGGCGGGGATCGCATCGCTGACCGAGCGCGAGCTCCAGCTCGCGCGGCTGGTCGTCGACCGCAAGACGAACCCGGAGATCGCCGCCGAGCTCTTCCTCAGCAAGAAGACGGTCGAGACCCACCTTCGGAACATCTTCCGCAAGGTCGGCGTCTCCACGCGGGTCGAGCTCGCCCGCGCCGTCGAGCGTGCCGACCGCGCTGGTGACGCGGTGCGGTAACGCCGTACTCTCCCTCTGATGCGCTCGGCAGAGGAGTACCTCGACGGGCTCCGCGACGACCGCGACGTCTAACGCAACCGCCCAGTCCTCCTCGCCCGCGGCGAGTGACCGCGTCCGTCCCGGTCGCGACGCCGGGCCTCAAGCTCTTCGGACGATGCGTTCACGCAGCCGATCTCCTCCGAGCGAAAGATGACCGAGACGCTGACCGTCTTCGAGGACGTCTTCGTCCCTCGGGAGCGCGTCTTCCTCGCCGGCGACGTCGGCCGGGCCGGCCGCGTCGCCCTCGGATTCGTCGAGTACCACCGGCTGACCGCGGCCTCGTACAAGCTCCCGCTCCTCGACGCGCTCGTCGGTCTCGGCTTCGCACTCGCAGAGGCCAACGGGATCGCCCTCGCCTCCCCCGTGCGCAAGAAGCTGACCTGGCTGATCACCTACGCCGAGTCGGTCAGGGCGCTGATCGCGGCAGCATGCGACCGCAGCGGCATCGACAAAGCGACGGGATCGCCTTCCCCGACCCGCTGCTGACGAACATCGCCAAGTGGACGTTCGCGCGCGACTACTACCCGGCCGTCGAGCGGGTGAACCACGTCGCCGGCGGGCTCATCGTCACCGGCCTCGGCGGCGCGGACTGGGCCGCCGAGCAAGTCCGCCCCTACACGGAGAAGTACTTCGCGGCCGCGGCACCGGCCGAGGAGCGCCTCGCGCTCGTCAACCTCGCGAGCGAGCTGCTCGCCCGCGGCTACGCCGGCTACCAGGGCGTGCTCGCGGTGCACGCGGAGGGCTCGATCGAGGCCGAGAAGCTGATGGTCTACCGCTCGTACGATCCGAGCGCCGCGCGTGCCTATGCCCGCAAGCTTGCCGGGCTCGATTGAGC
>JBKOVL010000157.1:0-5326 GCA_046723895.1 Actinomycetota bacterium
CGACGAGCTCGTCGGCCCGCGCGGGGTGACGGAGCTCGCCAGCCGGGTCGCGAAGAACGAGGAGGTCCAGGACAATCTCCGGACCGCGATCGCCGAGCTGCGCCAGGCGGCAAACCGCCTCCAGGGTCGCCGGCCGAGCCGCGGCGGGCGCAACTTCCTGCTGCTCCTCGGCGTCCTCGTCGGCTTGTTCTACAACCCGATCACGGGCCCGTCGCTGCGCGGCTGGGTGAAGCAACGGCTGTTCGGCGGCGACGAGTTCGGCTTCGACAGCGGCTCGTCCGGCAACGGCTCCGCTTCCGGTCCCAGCAGCTAGCAGCCGGGCCTAGGCCCGATCCAGCACCGGCAGCGGGACCGGCAGCTCGCCTACGGTCGGCTTCGGCGCCTCCTCGATCGGGCGCGTCGCGTTCATCGCGCGCCGGAGCGAGTCCGGGTCGAGGCCGTTCGCCGTCGAGATGTCGCTCGAGGAGAGCAGGATCGCTCCCGGGGTCGGCGCGTTCGTGGACGCGGCGGCGGGAAGGAGCGAGAACGGCACCGCGGCACGGATCTTGATGTCCTCTAGCCGCTTCCAGGCGTCCAGGTACTTCGTCGGGTTGACGGCGCCGTCGTAGCCGAGGAAGAGCAGGGACACCGGGTGGATCTCGAAGTGGAGATGGAACGGCGTCGTCGCCGCGTCGCCGGTGTTGCCGACGAAGCCGAGCACGTCGCCGGCGTTCACGTGCCGCCCGTCGACCGCCAGTGCCGTGTACGCAGAGAGGTGCGCGTAGTAGAACTCGTTTCCCTCCTGGTCGCGGAGCCAGAGGCGCCAGCCGCCGATGTCGTTCCAGCCGACCGAGAACACGGTCCCGTCGGCGACGGCGAGGACGGGCGCGCCCAGCGGGGCAAAGATGTCGTCCCCGTGATGCCAGCCGCCGGACACGTCCCCGCGCGGAGCGCCGAAGGTGTCCCCGTAGGCGGAGGGACCGTAGACCGGGAAGACGTACCGCGAGGCCGTCAGCTTCGGCGTCACGTCCGGAATCGTCGTGCGGACGGGTAGACCGTTCGGGCGCTTCGTCTGGCCTACGGCTCGAGGCTCTCCCTGAGCGGGAAGCCCGGCCTCGGCGCCGGGGAGCGGCGTCGTCGCGGTCCGCGGACGCGCCCTCGGTTTCGAGCCGCCTCCACCCGTTGGGTGGCCGGGAGACGCGGACGTCGACGTTCCGGGCGATGTCGTCATCGTCGTCGTCGTCGTTGTCGTCGTCGCCGTCGCGGTGGGCTGCGGGCTGTGCCCGGAGGCCTCGGCGAAGCCGATGCGGATAGTCGACCCGCGTACGAAGCCGAGGTGGTCCGCGTCGAGGTGGACGACGAGCGCCGTCACCGACCCCTGCCACGCCGGCAGGAGGCCCGAGCTCTGGCTCGTACTCTCACCCAGGATGCTGAGGCTGCCCCAGTCGCCGAGCGCGAGCTCGAGGTTCGGGCTCGGCTCCGAGATCGACTGACCGAGCACGATCAGGTTCGTGATCCCGGACTCGGACAGGTCGGCCGAGGTCCCCGAGGCCGTCACCACTGCCTGCAGCGACGACACGGTGATCTCGCCGCCGAAGAGCGACACGTCCGTGAGCTCCGTGCGAGCCGAGGCGGTTCCGTCGTCCTGGTTCGCGGAAAAGCTGCCGAGCGTCGATCCCGCCGAGACGATCGAGCCGTCGGCCGGGTAGGCAAACGAGCCGCCGCCCTGGGTGCCCGCGAGGCCACTTCCATCCGGCCCGCTCACGGAGATTGCGTAGCCGTCCGCAGAGGTCGGCGGCACGGTCGTCAGTGGCGGAGCGGCCGCCGCACCACCACCGAGCAGCAGGAACGCGAGAGTAATGGTGGCTGTGAGGCGCGCCCTCACGCCTGCATTATGGCCGCCCTACACGGCCGTGCCGCAATCGGCGCAGATGCCGGTCGCCTCGACCGAGTGCTCACTGATCGTGAACCCGTGCGCTCGGGCTCGCTCGCTGAGCCAGGAGTCCAGATCGCAGTCGACGAGCTCGACTACGCGGTGACAGCGCTCGCAGACCAGATGGTGGTGATGCTCCTCGCTGCAGAGCCGGTAGCAGGTCTCGCCCGGGTGATGGCTGAGCGCATCGACGGCGCCGCGTTCGCTGAGAGCCGCGAGCGTCCTGTACACGGTCGCGAGCCCGACGCGTTCGCCGCTGCCGGCGAGGACGGCGTGGATCTCCTGCGCGGTCGCGTCGTTTCGCTCGGCAGCGAGGACCCCGAGGACGGCGACGCGCTGGCGCGTCGGGCGGAGGCCGTGGCGCTCGAGAAGCTCGGCGATGGTCGTTTGCGGGGTCGGGCTCACGTCGCCTACGATAGCCTCTGATGAAACTGAGACTCATTCTCATTTCTCTGGCGACTGCCCTGGCGGCCGGCTGCGGCGGCAGCTCGAACCAGCGCGAAATCGTCGCCGCGTTCTATCCCGTCGCGTTCGCGGCGCAGCAGCTCGCCCCGCTCGATACCAAGGTGATCAATCTCACCCCGCCGGGCGTCGAGCCGCACGACCTCGAGCTCAAGCCGAGCGACGTCTCGAAGCTGAAGTCGGCCCAGCTCGTCCTCCTCCTCGGTCATGGCTTCCAGCCGGAGGTCGAGTCTGCCGCCGGCGGCGGAGACCGCGTCGTACGGCTCCTGGACACACACGGCCTGCGGCTCCGCGACACCGATCCGCATGTTTGGCTCGATCCCGTGCTCTACGCGCTGCTCGTCAGACGCATCGCCGCCGCGATTCACCGCCGCGGCGCGGCCGGGCCGGTCCTCGCCCGCCTCCACCGCCTCGACCGTGAGTACCGCCTCGGCCTGCGGAGCTGCGCCAGGCACGAGATCGTCACGAGCCACGAGGCGTTCTCCTACCTCGCAGAGCGGTACGGCCTGACACAAGTTGCGATCACCGGGATCAGCCCTGAGGCCGAGCCGACGCCGCAGCGGCTCCGGCATGTCGTCGACGTCGTTCGGTCGACCGGTGCGACGACCGTCTTCTTCGAGACGCTCGTCTCGCCGCGGATCGCCGGAACGGTGGCGCAGGAGACCGGCGCGAAGACCGCCGTGCTCGATCCGATCGAGGGGCTGACCCCGGACGAGCAGCGTGCCGGTGACGACTACTTCACGATCATGCGCCGCAACCTACACGCGCTCCGCACCGCCCTCGGATGCCGTTGACGATCGGCCTCGAGGACGTCTCGTTCGCCTATCCGGGCGGCCCGCCCGTCCTCGACGACGTCGACCTGGCGGTCGAGGAGGGTGAGTTCGTCGCGATCGCCGGCCCGAACGGCGGCGGCAAGACGACGCTGCTCCGGATCGCCCTCGGGTTGGAGCGGCCCCAGTCCGGAACCGCTCTGCTCTTCGGCGAGCCGGCCGTCCACGCCGGCCAGCGCCGTCGCATCGGCTACCTGGCCCAGCGGTCCCAGCTGGGGATCGAGTCGCCGGTGACCGTGCAGGAAGTCGTCTCGGCCGGGCGAGTACCACGGATCGGGGTGATCGGCCGCATGGGTCGGATCGACCGCGCCCGTGTCAGGGGGGCGATCGAACGGGTGGGGCTCGAGGGACTCGCCGGACGACCGATCGCGACTCTTTCCGGCGGTCAGCAGCAGCGTGCGCTGATCGCGAAGGCGCTGGCCGGCGAGCCCACGCTCCTCGTCCTGGACGAGCCGACGGCCGGAGTGGACGTCGACGCGCAAGAGGCGCTCGCCGCCCTGCTCGACGAGCTCCACCGCGAGCTCGGTGCCACGGTGGTCCTCGTCTCGCACGAGTTCGGAGCGGTCGAGCGTTACGTCGAGCGGCTCGTTCTCGTCAGGGGGACGATCGTCTTCGACGGTGACCCCGGTGCCCTGCCTGCGACCTGGCACGACCCCTCGCATGTCCATCCTTGACGCCGACTTCATGCGCCTCGCATTCGCCGCCGGCGGGATCGTCGGCGTGCTCGCGCCGGCAGTCGGCTTCTTCCTGGTGCAGCGGCGCATGAGCCTGATCGGCGACGGGATCGGCCATGTCGCCTTCGCCGGCGTCGCCGCCGGCTACCTGCTCGGGATCTCGCCGGTCGCCACCGGTGTCGCGGCCGCGGTCGCCGGCGCGATCGGCGTCGAGTGGCTTCGTGCCCGGCGGCGGACGGCCGGCGACCAGGCGCTGGCTCTGCTCTTCTACACGGGTATTGCGCTCGGCGTCGTGCTGGTCTCGGCAGCGGGAGCGCTGAACGCGAACCTCTTCACGTTCCTCTTCGGGTCGATCCTGACCGTCACCGGCGACGACCTGATCCTGGTCGGGATCCTCGGCGCAGTCGGGCTCGCCGTCGTAGCCGCGCTCTACCGAACGCTCGTCGCAGTCTCACTCGACGAGGAAGGAGCTCGGGTGAGCGGGCTGCCGGTCGGGCTCGTCAACGTCGTCCTGGCCGCGCTGACCGGGGTGACGATCGCGGCCTCGATGCGGATCGTCGGCATCCTGCTGATCGCCGCGCTGATGGTGTTGCCCGTGATCGCGGCAAGCCGCATCGCCTGGTCGGTCCGGTCGACGATCCTGTTCGCGATCGGGATCGGCTTGGCCTCGATCGTGATCGGACTGACAGTCTCCTACTACGCCGACCTGGCGCCCGGCGGGACGATCGTGCTCACTGCCGCAGGCGTCTTCGTGATCGCGAGCACCGCCGGCGCGCTTCGCTAGCCCTCCTACGCGTCCAGCTGTTTGCGCGCGAACTCGCGGAAGCGGTCGCGGGCGGCGTCGTCTGGCGCGAGGTTCTCCTCGCCCGCGTAGCGCGGATCGGCCGCGACCTCCTCGGCGACCTTCCGCACCTCGGCGGCGACGCGCGCGCGATGAGCCGGGTCGCGCATCAGCTGCTCGACCCAGCTCTCGCTTCCGTCATACGGCTCGAGGTCGTTGTCGACGAGCAGCTGCCCGAGCAACAGACCGACGCGGATGTAGGCGAAGGTCTTGAAGGCGAGCAGCCGGCGCGGGGAGTCGACCAGTGCGCGGATTTGCGGCTCTTCCTTCTCGATCTGGCCAACGATGCTCCCGATCGGCTCGTCGACGAGCGGGATCCAGACGTCCTCGATGCCGGACACGCCCGCAGGCTAGCGCTTGCGCACCCGCCAGGCGACCTGCGCGGCGACAACGATCATCAACGCGCCGAACAGGCGGCGAAGCACGTGCTCGGGCACGGCTTCCGCCACCGCAACGCCCGCCTCGACGCCGCCGATCGCCGCGAGCCCGATCACGATCGCCGGCCGCCAGCGCACGTTGCCGTACCGATGCTGTCGCCACGTGCCGGCGGCGACCGTCGGGATGATCGCGAGCAGCGAGGTCGCCTCGGCGTGCAGCTGGGTGAGGC
>JBKOVL010000203.1:0-24557 GCA_046723895.1 Actinomycetota bacterium
TCGCGCGGTTCACCTCGTCGAGCAGCACGACGTTCGCGAAGATCGGGCCCGGGCGGAACTCGAAGTCGCGCGTCTTCTGGTTGTAGATCGAGAGGCCGGTGACGTCGGTCGGCTGCAGGTCGGGTGTGCACTGGATCCGGCGGACGGTTGCGCCCTTGACGCTCTGGGCGATCGCTCGGGCGAGGACGGTCTTCGCGGTCCCCGGCACGTCCTCGATCAGGACGTGTCCGCGACACGCGAGAGCCGTGAGCACGAGCCGCACCTCTCGCCGCTTGCCGCGCACGACGAGCTCGACGTTCTCGAGCAGCCGGGCGGCGGTGTCCGCCACGTCACTGGAGCGGGCGGCCTGCTGAACGGCCGCGACGGCCGCGCGCTCCGGCCCGGAACCGTTCGTCCGGGAACGAGTCTTCGGGCTAGCGGTGTACCGCTGCGCCATTGACGAGAGAATAGCCCGAGTTTCTGACCAAGGAAACATCCGGAACTCGCAAGGGGTCGGCGGGTACGATTGGACATGTGGCAGTGACCACACGTCCGAGGCTCGATGCGGCCAAGCTGCGGGCCGACTTCCCCGTCTTCGACCATCCGGTCCACGGGAAGCCGCTCGCATTCCTCGACTCCGCCGTCACCTCCCAGAAGCCGCGCCAGGTTCTGGACGCGATGCGCGAGTTCTACGAGACGTCCTACTCCAACGTGCACCGGGGGGTCTACACGCTCTCGGAGCGGGCGACCGAGGGCTACGAGGGGGCGCGTGAGAAGGTGCGCGCGTTCATCAACGCGAGCTCGACGCGCGAGGTGGTCTTCACCCGCCAGGCGACCGAGGCGCTCAACCTCGTCGCGTACGCCTGGGGGCTCGACAACCTCGGGCCCGGCGACGTCGCGCTCGTGACGGAGCTCGAGCACCACTCGAACTTCGTCCCCTGGCAGCAGATCGCGAAGCGGACGGGCGCGGAGTTCCGGATGATCCCGATCGACGACCAGGGCGAGCTGCGGCTGGACCTGGCCGACGACGTGGTCGGCGACTTACACGTCAAGGTGGTCGCGGCGAACCTCGTCTCCAACTCGCTCGGGACGATCAACCCGATCGAGCGGCTGTCGGCGTGGGCCCACGAGCGTGGCGCGATCATGGTCGTCGACGCCGCTCAGGCGGCGCCGCACCGGCGGATCGACGTGCAGGCGCTCGGCGCCGACTTCGTCGCGTTCTCGTCGCACAAGATGTGCGGGCCGACGGGGGTCGGGGTACTCTGGGGGCGGCGAGAGCTGCTCGAGGCGATGTCGCCGTTCAACTACGGCGGCTCGATGATCCGCTCGGTGAAGTTGGAGGACACGCAGTGGAACGAGCTCCCCTACAAGTTCGAGGCGGGCACCCCCGCGATTGCGGAAGCGTATGGACTGGGGGTCGCGATCGACTACCTCCAAGCGATCGGGCTCGGGGCGATCGAGGAGCACGAGCACGAGCTCGCCGCCTACGCGCTCGAGCAGCTCTCCGAGCTGCCGTTCGTCACCGTCTACGGCCCGCCGGCGGATCGCAGGGTCGGACTCGTCTCCTTCAACGTGGACGGCGTCCACCCCCACGACGTCGCGCAGGTGCTCGACTGGGAGGGGATCGCGATTCGGGCCGGCCACCACTGCTGCCAGCCGCTGATGTCACGCCTGGGTGTCGCGGCGACGAACCGCGCGAGCTTCTACCTCTACACCATCCCGGACGAGATCGACCGACTGATTGCGGGTTTGCGCAAGACGAAGGAAGTTCTGGGTTGAGGAGAGACTGCTGAGCGAGTTCGACCAGCTCTATCGCGAGGTGATCCTCGACCACTACAAGAACCCGCGCGGCCACGGGGTGATGGAGGGGGCCGATGCCGAGGCGGAGGGGCAGAATCCGCTCTGCGGCGACGAGGTCTCGATCTATGTCGCGTTCGGAGAGGACGGCGACACGATCGACGACGTGATGTTCTCCGGCCGCGGGTGTGCGATCTCCCAGGCGGCGACCTCGATGCTGACCGAGATGGTCAAGGGCAGGAAGGCGAGCGAGGTCGCGGCGATGCCGAAGGAGGACCTGCTCGAGGAAATCGGGATCCCGCTGACGCCGGTGCGGCTGAAGTGCGCGATTCTCGGGCTGACGACGCTGAAGCTCGCGCTGCACAAGGGCCGGGGCACGCCGCTGCCCGAGGGCCTCGCCGAGCTGGACGAGCTCGAGCTGCGCTAGGTGGCCGAGCTGGACGTCTGCCCGGTGGAGGAGCTGCCGCCGGGCGAGGTGAAGATCGTCCACGCGGGGCTCCTCTCGATCGGGGTCTACAACCTCGACGGCCAGTACTACGCGATCGAGGATCGTTGCTCGCACGACGACGGCCCGCTCTGCGAGGGCGACTTCGACGCGGAGATGGGGGTCGTCATCTGCCCCCGGCACGGCTCGAACTTCGACATCAGGAGCGGCCGCGCCCTGACGCTGCCCGCCTACGAGCCCGTTGCCGTCTTCCCGGTCCGAGTCGTGGACGGGATCGTCAAGCTGGAGGTGTAGGGCTCTCGAGGATCTTGCCGGCGAGCCCCGGTGAGCTCGACCGTGCGCGGGCGCGGGGCGTATCATCGCGCTGCCGTCAGTCCCGAAGGAGGCCCCATGAGCCTGATCTCACTTGCGTCCGTCCGCGCGCTGCAGGAGGACGCTGCCGCCCAGGGCAGGGCGCGCCCCGGCCGCATCCCCGACGCCGCCGATGCCCAGCAGCGGATCGTCGGCCAGCTCGTCGCGTACATCCCTGCGGAACCGGTGACCCTGTTCATCGCCGTGCTCGCCGCGGTCGGTCCGGAGAGCGACAGCTGGGTGCGCTGGACGCTGCTCGGAGTCGTCGCCGTGCTCGCGCCGCTCTGGGTCGAGATCCACTATCTGCAACGGGCGCGCTCGCGTCGTGCGCGTCGCAAGCTGCCCCTGTTCGAGATGGTCGCCGGCGTCGTCGCGTTCGCGGCGTGGTCGACGTCCGTGCCGGACTCGCCGTGGTCCGACATCGGCGGCTTCACGACGCGTTGGGGCCTCCTCGTTGCGCTTCTCGCCGCCGGCGCGTTGGTCACGATCAGCGAGCTGCGCGAGGCGCTCCTCCGCGGCCGCCCTCGTCGAGCCCAGGCGGCCGTGTCCTGAGTCGCTCTGCGGCGGGTTTCTCCACAGCCGGTGCCTGGCACTGAGGGTGTGACGGCTGTGAAACTCCTTGTCCACCGAGGGCCATAGGGCCTAATCTGCGCGCGTGCTCGATGCCAACGTGCGCGCCGTGCTCGAGCGGCTCGAGCTGGAGGACGCTGCCGAGCGCGAGCAGGGTGTCGCGCGCGAGCGTCGCTCGCGCGCGGTCACGCCGACGACGGGCCGGTTCCTGTTCTCGCTCGTCGCGCCCCAGAACGCATGCGAGGTGCTCGAGGTCGGCGGCTCGCGTGGCTACTCCTCGATCTGGCTGGCGGCGGGGGTTCGCATCCTCGGTGGGCGCGTGCTCTCGATCGAGCACGACCGGGCGAAGTGCGAGGCCTGGCGCCGCAACGTCGCCGAGGCCGGGCTCGAGGAGTGGGCCGAACTCGTCGAGGGCGACGCGTTCGAGGCGATAGCGGGGATCGCCGACATCTTCGACGTCGTCTTCATCGACGCCGAGAAGGAGGACTACGAGCCCCTCTTCGTGCTCGCCCGACAGATGCTCGAGCCCGGCGGCCTCGTCGTCGCCGACAACGTCCTCTCCCACGAGGAGACGCTCGGCGCCTACTCCCGGGCACGTCAGGCGGATCCGACGCTCGTCAGTGTGACCGTCCCGCTCGACCGCGGTCTCGAGATCAGCGCTGTCCTGAGCGACCCGCTAGAGTGAGAGCAACCGCGGAAAGGAGGTGGTCCGACTTGAGCGATGACAGTACGGGCAGTGGAGGTGCCGGCCGGTAGGGGCGTGTCCCCGGACCTGAAGAGGGGAATCGCCTAGCCAGCGTAGGGGACTCGCTGGAAGTCGTGAGCGCCGCCGCCGCGGGTCCGAGAGACCGGCGGCCGGCAGGAAGCGCCCCCACCAATACAGGTCGGTGTCGGATTCGAGGGCCGCTCTCTGCGCGGCCCTCGATCTTTTCTGGTGCAGGCCGCGTCCTACATCAGACGACTCGGCGGAGCTGCTCGTCGAGCGAGAGCACCCCGAGCCCGAAGGTCTCGAGCGCGGGTCCCATGTCGCAGACGTTGTCGCCTGCCTCGAGCATCGTCACCTGGTCGCGCGTGAGCGGCGGACGCGGCAGCCGCTCGACCAGTGCAGCCGCGGGCCGCACGACCGCGGTCGGGACGTTGACGCGGGCGCGGTGCTTCCCGAGCACCTTGGCGATCCGCTCGTAGAGCTCGTTCCAGGTGACGGCGTCGGGGCCGCCGAGCTCGAACGTCCGGTTCGCGGCCTCGGGCAGGTCGACCGCTTTCGCGTAGTACGCGGCCACGTCCTCCCCCCAGATCGGCTGCAACCGGCGCTGGCCGTCGCCGATCACGGGGGTGAGCGGCAGCCACCGCACCTGGCGGACCAGAGTCGGCAGCACGCCCCCGTCGGGGCCGAAGACGAAGCTCGGCCGGAAGATGACGTGCTCGAGTCCGGACTCCTTCACCGCGAGCTCCATCTCCCACTTCGCCCCGTAGTACGGCGTCAGCTCCTTCGTCTCGTCGCTCGCGCCGAGCGCGCTCATCAGGACGAACCGGCGCACCCCGGCGTCCTTTGCCGCGGCGACGAGATCTAGTGTTCCGCGGATCATCACGCGCTCGAACTCGGAGCGACGGCCGGCGATGATCGCGACGAGGTGGATGACGACGTCGCAGCCGGCGACGCCACGCCGGAGCGAGGCCGTGTCCGTGACGTCGCCGCGCACGAGCTCACATCCCCACCTGGACAGCCTCTCGGCCCGCCTCGGCTCGCGAACGAGGCAGCGAACGTCGCGGCTCCCGGCGCGCAGGGCGTGCGCGATCTTCGGGCCGACGAACCCGGTTCCCCCCGTCAGCAGGATCACTCGACGAAGTTTCTCCAGTAGCGGCTCGGCGTCGGGCCCTGCTGACCCTGGTACTTCGACCCGAGCCCGTCGCTCCCGTAGGGAGCCGACGCCGGCTCGGAGAGCTGGACGAACGACAGCTGCCCGATCTTCATCCCGTGGTAGATCGTGATCGGGAGGTTGGCGACGTTGGAGAGCTCGAGCGTCACGTGGCCGTTCCAGCCGGGGTCGATGAAGCCCGCGGTCGAGTGGATCAGCAGCCCGAGCCTCCCTAAGCTGCTCTTTCCCTCCAAGCGGGCGACGAGATCGTCAGGCAGCTTGATGCGCTCCAAGGTCGAGCCGAGCACGAACTCGCCCGGGTGGAGGATGAACGGCTCGCCGTCGATCTCGACCAGCTCGGTCAGGTCCTCCTGCTCCGTCTTGACGTCGATGTACGGGTAGCGCGAGTTCCGAAAGACTCGGAAGAAGCGGTCGACGCGGACGTCGACGCTCGAGGGCTGGAGCAGCTCGGCGTCGTAGGGATCGATCTCGATCCGGCCCGCGTCGAGCAGCCGCTGGATCGTTCGGTCGGAGAGAACCACGCCGGCGATTGTACGGCCGGCTCGGGGTGGCGCCCGCGGACGGCTGAGATATCGTGAGGTCGTGGCCGTAACGCGCTCGATCGAGCTTCGCACCGCCCTGCCCGGTCCGCGCTCCCAGGAGATCTTCGCGCGGAAGCGCGCCGCCGTCGCCGATCCCCTCGACGTGACCTTCCCGATCGTCGCCGCCCACGCCCACGGCGCGACGCTCACCGACGTCGACGGGAACACCTTCATCGACTTCACCGGCGGCGTCGGGTGCCTCACCGTGGGGCACTCGCACCCGAAGGTCGTCGCCGCAGCGCACGCGCAGCTCGAGCGTTTCACCCACACCGACTTCATGATCCTCGCCTACGAGCCGTACGTGGCGCTCGCCGAGCGCCTGGTCGCGCGGGCGCCGATCGCGGGCCCGGCGAAGGCGGCGTTCTTCAACGCCGGGACCGAGGCGGTCGAGAACGCGATCAAGTTCGCGCGCGCGTACACGAAGCGGCCGGCGGTGATCGCGTTCGAGGGCGGCTTTCACGGGCGCACGCTGCTCTCGCTCTCGCTGACGTCGAAGACCCATCCCTACAAGGCGGGCCTCGGTCCCTTCTCACCGGAGGTCTACCGCGTTCCGTTCGCGCAGGAGTACCGCGGCCCCGACACGCCGACCGCACTCGCGGCCCTCGAGCGCACGCTGATCACGCAGGTCGCGGCCGAGACCGTCGCCGCGATCGTGATCGAGCCCATTCAGGGTGAGGGCGGGTTTCTGGTCGCGCCGCCGGAGTTCCTGGCCGGCGTCCGCCGGATCTGCGACGACAACGGCATCCTCCTCGTCGTCGACGAGGTGCAGACAGGCTTCGGCCGCACCGGGAGGTTCTTCGCGATCGAGCACTACGACGTCGAGCCCGACCTGATCACGATCGCGAAGTCGATCGCAGCCGGGCTGCCGCTCTCCGGCGTGATCGGCAAGGCCGAGATCATGGACGCACCCGGCCGAAATGCGGTCGGCGGAACCTACGTCGGCAACCCGGTCGCCCTGGCGGCCGCGCTCGCGGTGCTCGATGTAATCGACGAGGAGGGCCTCGTCGAGCGCGCGGCCGCGATCGGAGAGACCATGCGGGCGCGGATGCAGGAGTGGCAGGGCCGCTTCGCCGAGGTCGGCGACGTGCGCGGGCTCGGCGCGATGCTCGCGATCGAGCTCGTCCACGACCGCCGGTCGAAGGGTCCGGCCCCGGAGCTCGTCGCCGGCGTGTGCGAGGAGGCGTTCCGTAACGGCCTGCTGCTCCTGAGCGCGGGGATCTACTCGAACGTCGTCCGCGTGCTCGTGCCGCTGACGATCGCGGACAGTGAGCTCGACGAGGCACTCGAGGTCTGGGAACAGGCGCTCGAGCACGTGTTCGCGGCGTAGCAGCGGCCGCGCAGGGAAAATGCCAGCGGTGGTCGTCGCTCGCGGTCGGCTCGCTCCTCCTGTGGGGGAAACCATGTCTCCCCCACGAGCCCCCTTCTTCGAGAGGCCGAGTTCCCAGGGGAACCTCCCGGTTCCTCCAGGACCCGTCGCCCATCGCCCGCAGTGCGGCCGATGATCGGCGAGCTGATCGCGGAGCGTTACGAGCTCGAGGAGCTCGTCGGCAAGGGAGGCATGTCGAGCGTCTACCGCGCCAGGGACCGACTGCTCGAGCGGACGGTCGCGATCAAGCTCCTGCACGAGCACTACTCGCGCGACGACGACTACGTCGAGCGGTTCCGCCGCGAGGCGCGGGCCGCAGCGCAGCTCTCGCACCCGAACATCGTCACCGTCATCGACCGCGGCGAGGACGGGGGGCGGCAGTTCATCGTCTTCGAGTACATCGACGGCCAGAACCTGAAGCAGCTCGTCGAGAGCAAGGGGCGGCTGCCGGTCCGGACGGCACTCGAGCTCGGGATCGAGATCGGCCGGGCGCTCGCGTTCGCGCACGAGTGCGGCCTCGTCCATCGCGACGTGAAGCCGCAGAACGTGCTGCTCGGGAACGGCGAGGTGAAGGTGACCGACTTCGGGATCGCGCGCTCGGCGGACGTCAAGCACGGGCTGACCCAGACCGGGACGGTGCTCGGGACGAGCGAGTACATCGCCCCCGAGCAGGCGAGCGGTCAGCCGGTGAGCGTGCTCAGCGACGTCTACTCGCTCGGGGTCGTGATCTACGAGCTGCTCGCGGGCGAGCCGCCGTACAAGGGTGACAACTTCCTCGCCGTCGCGATGCGGCACGTCAACGATCCGTTGCCGAGCATCGCCGAGGCGAGGCCGGACGCCCCGCTCCGACTCGATGCCGCGCTCCGTCGCGCGATGGCGAAGCGTCCGGAGGAGCGGTTCCCCTCGATGGCCGATTTCGTCAACGAGCTCGAGGGCGTGCTCGACAGCCTCGGCCAGCCGGACTCGGATCGGACGGTGATCATGCCGCCGGCCGCACCGGCGCGGCCTCGCCGCCGGTCGCGGCGCCGGCGGCTCGCTCCATGGGTCGTGCTGCTGGTCTGCCTAGCGTTGATCGGCGGTGGGCTCGGTGCATACCTCGCGCTCCGCGACAACGATTCGGGCGGCAGCGGCGAGACGAGCGGGCCGATCCGCCTGGTCGCATCGAACGCCTACGATCCCGAGGGCGACGGCCAGGAGAACGATCAGCTCGTCGCCTACGCAACCGACCACAACCCCGCGACCGACTGGCACACCGAGCACTACAACACTGCCGAGTTCGGCAACTTGAAGAGCGGTGTCGGCCTCGTGCTCGATGCCGGGACACCGGTCAAGCCAGGCTCCCTGACGATCCAGAGCGACATGCCGGGGTTCACGGCTGACATCAAGGCGGGCGCGTCCTCGAATGGGCCGTTCGACACCGTGTCGAGCGCGATGGAGGTCGGGTCGCGCACGACGTTCCAGCTCTCGGTCGACCCCGCGCGGCGGTACTTCCTGATCTGGATCACGAGGCTTCCGGCGGACACGCAGCGTGCGGCTGTCAGCGAAGTCACCATTCCGTAGACTCCGCTGATGCGGCTGAGCAAGGACTCGAAGGTCGCTGCGATAGCCCGTGTGCCGCTCTTCTCGCGTTGCTCGAAGGGCGAGGTCGCGCGGATCGCGCAGCTCGCGGACGAGGTCGACCTGCCCGCGGGCAAGACGCTGACGAAGGAGGGGGCGACCGGCCGCGAGTTCTTCGTCCTCCTCGAAGGGACCGCCGAGGTACGGCGCGGCGGGAAGTGGATCTCGACGATGCACGGCGGCGACTTCTTCGGCGAGATCTCCCTCGTGACCAACGTGCCGCGGACGGCGACGGTGAAGACGACCTCCCCCGTCCACGCGCTCGTGATCACCGACCGCGCTTTCCGCGAGCTCCTACGGGACTCGCCCGTGATCCAGGGCAAGGTGCTCGAGGCGGTCGCGGCCCGCCTCGTCCACTCGCTGTAGGCTAGTACCTGAGCCGGGATCGTCGCTCGCGGCGCTCGAGAGCCAGGTCGACCGCGCGCTCGAGCAGCTCGGCGTAGGGAATCCCGGAGGCCTCGAAGAGCTTCGCGTAGACGCTCGTCGCCGTGAAGCCGGGCATCGTGTTCAGCTCGTTGACGAGCACCTCGCCGTCGTCGCGGACGAAGCAGTCGACGCGGGCGATCCCCTCGCACTCGGTCGCGACGAAGGCCTGTACCGCGAGCTGCTGGACCCGCCGGGTCTGCGCGGCGGTGATGCGCGCCGGGACGACGAGGTCCATCTCGCCCTCCTCGTACTTCGCCTGCCAGTCGTACCACTCGTTGTGCGTGACGACGATCTCGCCGACGAGCGAGGCGACGGGCTCGCGGTTACCGAGAACGCCGACCTCGACCTCGACCCCCGACACGAACTCCTCGACGAGCACCTTTTCGTCGTGCTCGAACGCGAGCGCGACGGCCGCGCGGAGCTCGTCCTCGTCGTGCGCCTTCGTGATCCCGACCGAGGATCCGAGCCGAGCCGGCTTGACGAAGACCGGATAGCCGAACGGGTTCTCCACCGGGGCACCGTCGCCCCAGGTTTCAGGCCGGGCGTCACCGGCCCTGAGCGTGGTGTTTTGCGTCACGGGGATCCCCTGGTCGCGCATCACGGCCTTGAACAGGTCCTTGTCCATGCAGAGCGCAGACGCGGCCACGCCGGCGCCGACGTACGGGACGTCGGCCATCTCGAGGACGCCCTGGAGCGCGCCGTCCTCGCCGAACGGCCCGTGGAGGATCGGCAGCACGACTTCGACCGCTCCGAGCGCGGCCGCGACCGCGCCCGACGTGGCGGGAAGCGGCACCTGCGGACGCGAAGGCGTTTCGGACGGGGCCTGTGGATTCGGCATTTCCATGGGTGTCGTTTCGACGAGCTCGCTCGGGACGCGGCCGGACCCGACTGACCAGCGGCCGTCGCGGCCGATCTCGACCGCGAGCACCTCGTAGCGCTCCGGGTCGAGCGCGGCGATCACCGACTGCGCGGACGCGAGCGAGATCGGGTGCTCCGAGGAACGGCCGCCCATCAGGACGGCGACGCGCCGCCGGGTCATGGCGACGGCTGCTGCTGGGTGTCCGTGGGCAGTGTGGGCGCAACCGGCGCCGGCGCCTCGGCCGTCGTCGTCGGCGCGGTGGTCGTCGGCGCGGTGGTCGTCGTCGGCGGGGGCGCCGGGGCGACGTAGTGGCCGACGGTGATCGTCACCGTCGACCCCGGCTTCGCCGACTCGCCCGGCCCCGGGGTGTGCGTCAGGACGACGCCGTCCAGCGACGGGTCCTCGGTGTCCTGGACGTCGACGACGACCTTGAAGCCGGAGTTCCGCAGGGTCGCGATCGCGTCGGCCCGGCTGAAGCTCGTCACGTCTGGCACCGCCGCCTCCCGCGGTCCCTTCGAGACGAAGAGCGTGATCGTCGATCCCGGAGCGATCAGAGAGTTCGCCGGCGGGTCCATCTGGACGACGGTCCCCTTCGGATCGTTCGACTCGACGTCGCGGCGCGCGACGGCGAAGCCGGCGCCCTGGAGCGTGCCCGCGGCCGACTCGAACGGCGAGCCGACGACCGGCGGCACCCCGACCGGCTTCGGCCCCTGCGAGACGTTGATCCGCACCTTCTCGCCCTTGAGCAGGCGCGAGCCGGCCTTCGGGAACTGACCGGTGACCGTTCCCGTCTCCTTCGCGGAGTTGACCTGGTGGATGTTGGCCTTCAGTCCCCGCTCGGTCAGCGCCGCGACCGCGTCCGTCGCCTGTTTCCCGATTACGCCTGGCACCGACACCTTCGGTTTGCCGGTCGACACGAAGATCCGGACCACCCATCCCTTGTCCCGCCGCTCGCCGGCGCCGGGATCCTGCCGGAACACCCGGCCCTCCTCGACCGAGTCGGACGGCTGCCGGATGATCTTGTACCCCAGGTCGGCCGCCTTCAGCTTGTCCACCGCCAGCCGCTCGACCGACCCTGCGACCAGAGGTACCGCCACCGGTTTCGTCTGGTTCAGCTGGTCCTGGATCTTCGTGTAGACGTACCAGCCGGCGACGATCGCCGCGGCGATGAGCAACGCTGCAAGCAGCCACGGCCAGAACGACCGGCGGAGGGGCTCGTCGTACTCGTAGAAACCGGTCGGGCGCGAGTACGGGGGTGGCGGCGCGGCCGGCGGCGGCGCGACGTTCACACGCCGCGTGATCGCGGTCGGTGCGCTGGCGAGCGTCGCCGCGCCCGCGCCGCGCAGGACCTGCGTCGCCGCCTCCTCGGTCTCGGGGGCGACCGCCTGGCCGCGCGAGGCCCGGGCGAGGTCGGCGTCCATCGCATCTGCGCTCTGGTAGCGGTCGGCCGGATCCTTGGCGAGCGCGCGCAACACGATCGAGTCGAGCTCGTGTGGTACCTCACTCCGCTTCTCGGACGGCGGCAACGGCGTCGTCGAGAGGTGCTTCATCGCGATCTCGAGCGGCGTATCGCCGGTGAACGGAACCGAACCGGTCAGCATCTCGTAGAGCACGATCCCGACCGAGTAGATGTCGGAGGCGGGAGTGACCGGCGCGCCCTTCGCCTGCTCGGGCGAGAGGTACTGCGCCGTCCCGATGATCGAGCCGGTCTCGGTCATCTGGCTCGTCCCTGAGCGCGCGATCCCGAAGTCAGTCACCTTCAGGCGGCCGTCAGGCGCGACGACGACGTTGTGCGGCTTGATGTCGCGGTGGACGATCCCGTGGCGGTGCGCGAATCCGAGCGCCGCCAGGATCTGGCGCGCGTAGTCGATCGCGACCGCCAGGGGCGTCGGCCCGCGCCTGATCAGGAGCTCCTTGAGGTTGCGACCCTCGAGGTACTCCATCGCGATGTAGTAGGTGCCCTCGGCCTGCCCCCGATCGTAGATCGAGACGATGTTCGGGTGCGACAAGCCCGCTGCGTTCTTCGCCTCCCGGCGGAAGCGCTCGACGAACTGCTCGTCCTGCGAGTGCCGCTCGTCGAGCATCTTGATCGCGACGCTCCGGCCCAGCTCCTGGTCCTCGGCCAAGTAGACGTTCGCCATTCCGCCGGTGCCCAACTTGCGCACCACGCGGTAACGCCCGTCGAAGACCTGGTCGATCAGGGTGTCGGGGGCCGCCATCCTCTCCCGCTAAGGTTACGGACGGCCTCGGAGAAGCGCCTGGATGATTTTCTTCGCGATCGGCGCGGCCGTGCGGCCGCCGACGCCGTTCTGGTTCTCGAGGTAGACGGCGACGGCGACCTTCGGCGCGTTCGCAGGGGCGAAGGCGAGGAACGAGGTCGTGTTCACGTGGTTGAGCCCCGTCTCGGCCGTGCCGGTCTTCCCGGCGACGGGAACCCCAGGAATCTGGGCGGCGGTGCCGGTGCCCGACTCGACGACCTTCTCCATCATCTGGGTCAGCGTCGCCGCCGTTTGCGGGGAGACGGCCCGCGAGAGCTGGTGCGGGTGGGTCCGGGATACAGTGCCGCCGCCCGGGGCGGTGATCTTCTCGACCGTGTAGGGCCGCATGACGACGCCGCCGTTCGCGATCCCGGCGACGACCATCGCCATCTGCAGCGGCGTCACCTGCAGGCGCTCCTGGCCGAATGCGAGGCGGCCCGGGTCGACCTGGTTCGGATCGTGCGGGCGGAAGAGCTTACCGTGGTCGTACAGCCCGCTCGGGACCCGCTCGCTCGAGGGCGTCTCGAGCGGCGGCTCGGAGTAGAAGCCGAACCTCTTCGCGTAGTCGAGCACCCTCAGCGGGCCGAGGCGCTTCCCGATCTCGCAGAAGACCGCGTTGATCGAGTGCTCGAGCGCGGTCGTGAAGTCGACATGCCCGAACACCTCCGGGCCGCTCTGGTCGGCGAAGTTCGAGACTCTCTTCCCGTACTCCTCGCAGTAGCCCTTGTCGTCGAAGGTCGAGTCGGCGTTGTAGACGCCGCTGTCGAGCGCTGCCGCCGCGGTGACGACCTTGAACGTCGAGCCGGGCGTGTACAGACCGTCGGTCGCGCGGTTGACGAGCGGGGCCGGGTTCTGGCATCGCGCCGCGCTGGCGCGCCGCGCGATGGAATTGAAATGCCCTTCGACGAGACCTGGGTCGTATGACGGCGACGACGCCATGACCAGGACACGCCCTGTCGACGGCTCAAGGGCGACCGCGGCGCCGCAGTTGCCGTCGAGGGCGTTCAGCGCGACCCGCTGGGCGTCGGGCCGGATTGTCAGCATCAGGTTGTTGCCGGTCACGGTCGCGCCCTTCAGCCGATCGAGTGTGCGCCGCAGGACCGTGTTCAGGTGCGAGTTCGACGCCGTCAGGTAGTCGTTCATCGAGCGCTCGAGACCCGCGCGAGAACGCGACTGAGTCGAGTAGCCGACGACCTGCGAGGCGAGGTCGCCGCTCGGGTAGCGGCGGAAGTAGAGCGTCTGCCCCCTCGTCTTCACCGCCCGCCGCGCAGCGAGGAGCGAGCCGTTCGCGGCGTAGATCAGCCCGCGCCTGACCGTGAACTGCGCGACGCGCTGGATCGCGTTGTCCTGCCGGGCCTCGAGCCCACCGACCGCCCAGGCCTGCCAGTAGGTCGTGCCGACGACGAGCGCCGCCAGGAGCAGGACCCCGACGATCGTCACCCGTCCGATCTGCTTGTTCATCGCGGTGCGTTCGCCCGGTCGGAGACCAGGAGGAGCCCGGCCAGGAGGACGAAGTTGGCGACGATGCTCGAGCCCCCGTAGCTGATGAACGGCAGCGTGATCCCGGTCAGCGGCGTCTCGCGCAGGAGCCCGCCGACGTTGATGAACGTCTGCAGCGCGAAGGCGAACGTCAGTCCGGTGGCGAGCAGCTTCGAGAACCCGTCCCGGGCCAGCACGGCGATACGGAACCCACGCAGGACGAACAGCATGTAGCCGACCAGCACGGCCGAGATGCCGATCAGCCCGAGCTCCTGCGCGAGGGCGGAATAGATGAAGTCGCTGTTCACGTACGGGATCAGGTCAGTGCCGCCGGTCGTCGCGAAGGTGCCGCGGCCGAAGCCTGTGCCGCCGAACTGCCCGTTGGCGATCGAGTACGAGCCCTGCACGGTCTGGTAGCAGGCGCCGTGTACATCGTTCCACGGGTGGAGCCAGCAGTCGACACGCTCCTGGACGCGTGTGATGCTCGAGTAGGCGACCGCGGCGCCCGCGAGGAAGAGGCCGAGCCCGATCGCGACGAAGAGCGCCCGGCCCGTCGCCACGTACAGCATCGCGAGGAAGATTCCGAAGTAGAGGAGCGCGCTGCCGAGATCGTTGGTCTCGACGATGACGAGCATCGCCGCACCCCAGATCAGGAGCAGCGGCCCGAAGTCCTTCAGGCGTCCCTGGGCGAGCACCTCGCGCTTCTCGCGCAGGTAACCGGCAAGGAAGACGATCAACGCGACCTTGGCCAGCTCGCCGGGCTGGAACTGCAGCGGCCCGACTTCCACCCACAGACGCGCACCGTTGATCCTCGTCCCGATCACGGGCAGCGCGGGCAGCGCGAGCAGGCCGACCGCCGAGAGGCCGAAGAGGTATTTGTAGCTCTCCAGCACGCGGAAGTCCCTGCGAAGCAGGAGCAGCGTCGCCGAGAACGCGGCCACGCCGATGACGATCCAGAATCCCTGGCGGAATGCGTCGCTCGGGTCGAGGCGGTAGATCTCGGTCAGCCCGACGGCGGTCAGCAGTGCGGCGAGCGGGAGCAGGTACGGATCGGCCCACGGTACGGCGACGCGGGCCACCCCGTGTGCGGCCATGTACAGGCCGAGAAAGATGAGCGCGTACGAGACCGAGCCGGCGGAGATCACGTCCTGCCGCGCGATGTAGACGCTGGCGAAGCCGAGCGCGGTCAGGATGCCGACCGCGACCAGGTTGGCGAGCTCTCGGTTCCTGCTGCTCATCTGCGGGCTAGGGGACGACCTCGTCTTCGTACTGCTTGACCGCCCTCAGCGCCGCGTCGTAGCTTCGCAGGTCGTGGCTGAAGAGCTTCCGACGCTCCGCCCGGGAGAGCTCGCCCGCGAGCACGGGGCTCTCGTAGCGCAGGCGGTAGAGGCGGACGCTGCCCGCGATGTCCCACGGAAAGCCCTGGTACACCGCGATCTTCCCGTTCGGCTCGGCGCCGACGAAGTAGGAGCGCGAGAGAGACCAGACGACCAGCGCGGCGAGGACGACGACGAGCGTCGTCGAGCCGATGATCACCGCCGTTCGCGAGACCCGCCGGTGCCCGCCGTGGCCGCGGCCGTCGCGGCGGGCGAGCGCCTCCAGCTCGGCCCGGTTCATCACCGTCGTGTCGTCGATGGTCGGCACGCCCTCGAGCCCGGAGAGCGTCTCCTCGTCGGCGTCCGGCTCGGGCTCCTCGGCGACGGGCAGCGTCGCCGTGTCTTCGAGGGCGGCCCCGCTCTCGCCGATCTCGAAGAGGACGATCGTGATGTTGTCCTCACCGCCCCCTTTGTTGGCGGCGTCGACGAGCGCGCGGCCCGCGTTGTCGAGATTCGCGTGGTGGCGCTCGACGATCTCCCGGATCGACTCGTCGGCGACCATGGTCGTCAGCCCGTCGGAGCAGAGCATGAAGACGTCTCCGGGGCGGGCGTCGACCGAGAGGGTGTCGACGTCGACGTCCGGGTCGGTACCGACCGTCCGCGTGATCACCGACCGCTGCGGGTGCACGTCGGCCTCCTCGGGCGAGAGCTTGCCGCTGCGGACGAGCTCGGCGACCAGCGAGTGGTCCTCGGTCAGCTGCTCGAGCTGTCCGTCGCGGATCCGGTAGGCGCGCGAATCGCCGACGTGGCCGATCTGCACCATGCCGTCCTCGACGAGCGCGGCGGTGATCGTCGTCCCCATGCCCGAGCGGGCATCGTCGCCCGAGGCCGCCTCGTAGATGCGGCGGTTGGCTTCCTTGATCAGCTCGACGACCGCGTCCTCGCCGGACGACTCGCGCAGCACCGTGGCTGCGATCCGCGCTGCGATCTCGCCTGCCTGTGCGCCGCCCATCCCGTCGGCGACGGCGAAGAGCGGCGGCTCGACGACGTAGGCGTCCTCGTTCCGCAGGCGGCGCTTCCCGGGGTCGGTCGCGGCGGCGCGCTGGGCGAGCGCAATCATCGCTCATACCTCAGATCCGTCGAGCCGACGCGGATCACGTCGCCCGCACGGAGGACGCGCGGCTTGGAAATGCGGGCGCCGTTGACGTACGTCCCGTTCGTCGAGCCGACATCCTCGATCCAGACGCCGTCGCGGCGCGGCTCGATCTTCGCGTGCCGTGCCGACGCGAAGTCGTCGCTCTCGAGCGTGAGGTCGTTCTGGGCGCCGCGGCCGAGCGTCACCGCCGACGAGTCGAGCACCCGTACAAGGCCCGCGTCGAGCGATGGGCTCGCGACGACGACGAGACGGCCGGTCTCGATCCCACGGCTGCGGCCGATCAGCCCGGCCGGCTGCGCCTGGCCCGGCGTGAGCACGAAGCTCTCCTGCGGCAGGCGCAGATCGCGGCTCGCCGTGCGGACGATGCGCCAGATGAAGATGTAGAGCAGGACGAGGAAGAGCAGTTTCAGGATCAGCAGCGCTTCGCCGACCTCGAGCGAGGCCAGCGACTTCACTGTTCATCCTCCCGCGGCGACGCCGCAAAGCCACGGCGCCGCGCACGGGGGAACCGTCTTCCGGTTCCCCCGGCGCCCCCTCCCGGTGTGAGACGCTCTGTTGGCACAGAGCGTCTCACGGAGCCAGCCTCCGCTCGAAGAGTAAGTCGGTCGAGCCGATTGTGATCGTGTCTCCGCTCTCGAGCTTCGCGCGCGCGGAGCGATGGCCGTTGACGGCCGAGCCGTTCGTCGAGTCGAGGTCGACGAGCCAGTAGGCGGAGCCCTCCTGGCGCAGCTCGGCGTGTCGGCGCGAGACGTTGGGGTCGGTGAGTTGGATGTCGCACTCCCTCGACCGACCGATTACCACACGGCGTTTGTCCACCTCGTGACGCTTTCCGTCGAGTGTAAGCGTGACGATCTCCTGCGCGAGGGCGACGTCCGCCGGCGGTCCGTCCTCGGGAAGCGGCGTACGCGGCTTGTAGACCATCGTCGCGCCCGGCTCGAGCTGGGCGGCCGGCGCCGCCTCCTGCCGCTCGGCGGGCCGACCCTGCACCATCCGGGTCGCGATCCCGAACTCGCCGATCGAGAGATCGGCGTCGGTCTCGATCGCGACGGCCGGCGGCGTCAGCAGGACGTAGCCCTCGCGGCGAGCGTGCTCGCCGAGGTACTCCTGGAGCTCGTTGAGGAGCGAGCTCTCGTAGCCCGTGAACTGCTCGCGGTCGGTGGGCGAGAGGTAGACGGTGTACTCGTTCGGCACGTAGACGCGCGAGACCGACACCATCCGGTGGTCCTCCATCTCCTTGACGAGCTTCCTCGCGAGCTCGACCGGCTGGACGTTCGCCCTGAAAGCACGGCCGAACACGCCTTCGAAGAGGCCCTCGATCTTCTGCTCGATGCTGCGCAGCACGTTCACGGGCAGGGTTTCCCCCCGCGCCGAGTCTAACTCCCGGACACCGCGCGCAATCGCGGTCGCCGGGGCGAAAGTCGCCGCACACGGACGAAAAACGTGGGCAGCGGCCGCTGCGGGCCGGGCTCGAGCGCGAGCAGCAGCGCGCTGATCCACGCCGCGGCAACGAGCGGCAGGACGGCGGCGCCCGGGTCGGCGAGGAGGGTCAGCGCCGTGAGCAGGGAGCCGAACGCGGCGGCGCCCCAGGGGCCGCGCCGCCGGCAGCTTCCGACCAGGGCGGCAGCGGCGCAGAGTGCGATCGCCTCGAGCAGGAACCCGTGCGACTGCGTGAACGCGGCCCAGAGCGCGGTGGCTGCGTCCAGCGGTCCCGGGATTCCGGTGATCGAGAGTTCGGGTGCCGGCGCGTCGACGATCGGCAGGGTCTGTCCTCCGAGCCCCGCGACCACGCCGGCCGCGAGGAGCGCCGCCGCGGTCTGCGCAGCGCGCCTCGCCGGCCCACCGGAGATCAGCATCGCGATCGGCAGCAGACCGAGCGCGCCGAGCGGCGCGAGCATGGGGCCCGCGACGAAAAGCAGTCCCGCGCGCGGCACTGCCCAGAAGAGGGCGAACCACACGGACGCCGCGATCGCGTAGACGATCGCGAGTCCGAGCGAGATGTTCCCGAGCGGCAGCACCGGGACCGCGAGCGCGAAGGCGAGCCCGAGCCGCGGCCCTGCCAGGGAGAGGAGCGCGGCGGCTGCGGCGAGCAGAGCCGGCCAGTGGGCGGGGAAGAACGGGAGGGTCGCGGTCGTCCAGCCCGCGAGAAGCCCCGCCGGCACCGCGGGGCCGCAGCGCAGCGCGTACCCGTGCCAGGCACTGTTAAGAGCGATGCTCGGAAGGTGGGCTTTTGCAGCGATTTTACGGTGCCAGGCACCGAGACGCAGCGCGACCGGGGGCCGGTGCCGGGCCCTGGTGTGGAGCGAGCGCCGCAGGCTCGCGGCAAGCCGAGCCGCGGATGGACGCTTGTCCGGATCGACCGAAAGGGCGCGGTCGACGAGCTCGACGAGCGCGCGGGGGAGATCCGGGCGCACGGTCGCGAGCGACGGCGCGCCCCGGCCGATTCGCTTCGCCACCTCGAGGAATCGCCCGCCCCCGAAAGGGTGCCGGTGTGCGAGCGCCTCCCAGAGGAGGACGCCGACCGACCAGACGTCGGTCGCCGGGCCGGCCGGCCGACCGCGCAGGCGTTCGGGCGAGATGTACGCGAGCGTGCCGGGGACGTCTCCGGCGGCGGTCAGCGTCTCCTCCTCGGTGACGAGCGCGAGCCCGAAGTCGAGCAACCGGACGGATATTTCCGCAGCACCACCCGGTGAAGACCGGTTGTGCGCCGAAGAGGCGTCCATCCCGGGCCCGTCCGCGAGCAGCACGTTGGACGGCTTCACGTCGCGGTGGACTATTCCCCGCTCGTGGGCATGGGCGAGGCCCTCGAGGATCTGGGCCGCAGCCTCGACGGCACGCTCGTCGTCGAGCTCGCCGTGGTCGAGCGCGTGCCGAAAGGTGCGCCCCGGGACGTATTCGTAGGCGATGTACACATGCCCTTCGTCCCGAGCGAGCGTGTATGCCCGTAGGCAGGCCGGGTGCTCGAGCTGGGCGGCCGCCGTCGCCTCGCGCTCCGCGCGCGGGCCGGCGGTGCCCGCCCGGGGCACGATCTTGAGCGCGACCTCGCGGTCCCGTTTCTCGTCGTGTGCGTGCCAGACCGACCCCATCCCGCCGCTCCCGAGCGGCCGGAGCGGCCGATAGCGCCCGAGCACAAGCCCGTTCGCGGTCGCGTGAGCAGAGCCCTCCGCCATCCCCCTGACACGTTTCGTGCGGGCGATGAAATTCCTTTTGGTTCCAAGGATTTGGCTACAGTGGCCCGAATCCCCCTGCAAAAGTGCGCATGACTGAGCACGACACCGATCTCGACTTCGACTTCTTCGGCGACGACGACCCTCAGCAACGGCAGGCGGTCGAGGAAGAGCGGCCGCCGCGGCGTCGACCCCGCCGGCCGGCGCCGCCGGGGCGCCCGCCCGTCGGGCTGACGCCGCTGCTCCGGCTCGCCGGTCTGATTGCCTTCGCGATCCTGATCGTCGTCCTCCTCGTGTTCTGGATCTCGAGCTGCCAGGGCGCGAGCAAGAAGAGCTCGTACAAGCACTACATGGAGAAGATCGGGACGGTCGCCGGCGACTCCGAGCAGATCGGCCGCGAGTTGAACGACGCGCTGACGACGCAGGGGATCAAGTCCTCCGAGCTGCAGTCGAAGATCACGGGCCTCGCCCAGCAGGAGCAGCAGGACGTCGCCGCCGCGCGCTCGATGAGCCTGCCCGGGCCGCTCCGCCCCCAGCACCAGCATGCGATCGAGGCGCTCGAGTTTCGTGTCAGCGGTCTCTCGGGCCTTGCCGACGCCTTCCGCCAGGCCGCGCTCTCGCCCAAGAACGTGACCGGGAATGCGCTGCTGCTCGCCGGCCAGGCGGACCGGCTCGTCTCCGGCGACGTCGTCTGGGACGACCTCTTCAGGGATCCGGCGATCGAGGAGCTGCGACACCAGGGGGTGACGGGAGTCGCCGTCCCCGACTCGAACTTCGTCCCGAACCCCGACTACTCGAGCTCGCGTTTCTGGGAGGCGATTCTGCAGCGCCTGCAGGGGGCCACGACGAGCGGCGCCTCGTCCGGCGGGCTGCACGGGACGGGTCTCGTGACGACGAAGGCGCTGCCCGGCGGCCAGGAGCTGTCACAGACCACCGAGAACACCGTCACGGCGACGACGGACCTCGGGTTCGCGGTGACGGTCGAGGACACAGGTGACTCGCAGGAGGTCCAGGTGAAGGTGACGCTGACCATCCAGCAGAGCCCCTCGCCGATCGTCCAGACGAAGACGATCGATCTGATCAATCCGGGCGAGCAGAAGACCGTCGTCTTCCGGAACCTCGGTCAGGTGCAGTTCGCGACCAGGACGACGGTCAAGGTCGACATCCGGCCGGTGCCGCAGGAGAAGAACACGGCGAACAACTCCGCGCAGTACCCGGTCATCTTCTCACTCGGCTAGAGCCGATGTCGGCCGCCAGCGTGATCGCCGTCGTGGCCATCGCCGTCGCGGTCGCCGCGGTGGTGATCGCCGTGCTCGCCTACAGGAAGCTCAGTTCGATCGTCCGCGCGCAGGAAGTCCTGCTCGGCGGCGAGGGCAAGACGGACATGGTCGAGTTCGCGGTCTCGCTGCAGGGACGAGTCGAGGACCTGCAGCGCGCCTTCGACGAGCTCGCTGCCGCGCTCTCGCGGGTCGACCGCCGCGTCGACGGCTCGCTCTCGCGCACGGCGCTGATCCGTTACGACGCCTACGAGGAGACCGGCGGCCAACAGTCGGCCTCGATCGCGCTCCTCGACTCGGCGCGCTCCGGCGTCGTCCTGACCGCGATCCAGGGCCGCGACTACGCGCGTGTCTACGTGAAGCAGCTGGACCGTGGGCGCACGTCGATCGCGCTCTCGCCGGAGGAGCAGCAGGCCGTCGAGAGGGCGATGGCGGCGGGGTAGAAGCTACGCTTAGCGGCACCTTGGGCCAGGTCCTCGTCCTCAACGCGAGCTACGAGCCGCTGAACGTGTGCTCGGTGCGACGCGCGCACGTGCTCGTGTTCAAGGGGAAGGCGGAGATCCTCGAGGAGCACGAGCCGCCACTCCGCTCGGCGACCGACACCTTCGCCCGGCCGCACGTGATCAGGCTCGTCCGGTACATCCGCGTGCCCCGCGCGGAGCAGCGAAAGATCTCTCGGCGGGCCCTCTTCGCGCGCGACGAGTGGAGCTGCGTCTACTGCGGCACGAGCGGTGGTCGGCTCACCCTGGACCACGTCGTACCGCGGAGCCGGGGCGGTGACTCGGTCTGGGAGAACGTCGTCACCGCGTGCGCTGCGTGCAACCTGCGCAAGGGCGACCGGCTTCCCGAGGAGGCTTCGATGACGCTGAAGCGGCTGCCGCACCCGCCCGCGGCGGTGCTGTTCATCCGGCTGGCCGCGCCGTCCGGACTGCCGACCAGCTGGCGGCCGTACCTGGACCCGTCCGCCGCCGTCGCATAGCCCGAGTGCCTCACACCGGAGGTGTCAGGCACTGGTTGTGACGCGGAATCCGGTCGGCGGCGTATAGAGGGCGCATGCGTTCGCTCGCTGTCCTCGGTCTCGCGCTCGTCGCGGCGCTCGCGGGCGCGGGCGGCGGAGTCGGTTCAACCGCGGCGCTTCCCGGTCACTCGATCGTCGTCACGGGCTCCGGCGCCGTTGCCACTACCCCTGACAAGGCGCAGCTCTCGCTCGGCGTCTCGAGCGATGCAAGGAGCGCTTCGGCCGCGCTCCGTGCAAATGCCGCCGACATGACGAAGGTGATCGCAGCGGTAAAGGCGCAGGGGATCGCAGCCGCCGACATCCAGACGCAGCTCGTCTCGCTCTCGCCCCGCTTCACGCAGAACGGGGAGGGAATTGCCGGGTACACGGCGACGAACTCGGTCACGGTCACGCTGCGAGTCCCGACGAAGGCCGGCCCGGCGATCGACGCGGCCGTGGACGCCGGGGCGAACCAGATCTCCGGGCCCGACCTGTCCCGTGGCGACCAGAACGCGCTCTACCGGCAGGCGCTGCGCGCGGCGGTCTCGAACGCGCGCGCCAAGGCGCAGGCGATCGCGGAGGCGTCAGGGCTCACGCTGCGCCGGATCACGGAAGTCACCGAGAACACCGCCGGCCCGCCGCTCCCGCTGGCGGATGCGAAGACCGGCGTCGCCACGACGACTCCGATCGAGCCGGGGACGCAGCTCGTCGAGGCGGCCGTGACGGTTACGTTCTCGGTGGGCTGGTGACGGCGCCCTCGCTCGCCGACGAGACGAGCGCCGCATACTTCGCCAGCACGCCGTCGTCGTAGCGCGGCGGCGGCGGCGACCACTGCCGCAGCCGCTCGGCGATCTCGTCGTCCGAGAGGTCGACGTGCAACTCGCCCCCCTCGACGTCGATCGTCACCTGCTCGCCCTCCTGGAGCACCGCGATCGGTCCGCCGCGGGACGCCTCCGGCGCCACGTGGCCGACCATGAAGCCGTGCGTCGCGCCCGAGAAGCGCCCGTCTGTGACGAGCGCGACCTCGTTGCCGAGACCCTCGCCGATGATCGCCGCCGTCACCTGGAGCATCTCGGGCATCCCCGGCCCGCCGGCCGGCCCCTCGTACCGGATGACGACGACGTCGCCCGGCTGGATCGCCTTCGCCATCACGGCGTCGAACGCCGCCTGCTCGGAGTCGAAGACACGCGCCGGTCCGCGGTGCGCCTTCCGGTCGACGGTCAGCTTGACGACGCAGCCGTCCGGGGCGAGGTTGCCGCGCAGGATCCTCAGCGAGCCGCTCGGCTTGATCGGCTCCTCGATCGAGTGGACGACCTCCTGGCCCTCCGTCTCGACGACCGCGGTCGCGGCATCGCCGAGCGTGACCCCCCCGACCGTCGGCCGGCCGACGTGGATCAGCTCGCGCTTGGCGAGCTCGCGGGCGACGAGTGCGATCCCGCCCGCGCGGTAGACGTCGGTCGCGTGGAACCGGCCCCACGGCTTCATGTCCGCGAGCACCGGCGTCCGACGGGCGATCTCGTCGAAGTCGTCGATCGTGAACGGGATCCGGAACTCGCGCGCGATCGCGAGCAGGTGGAGCAGGCCGTTCGTCGACCCGCCGGTGGCGACGACGGAAGCGGCGGCGTTCTCGAGCGCCTCGCGCGTGACGATCTCCGCGGGGCGCACGTCCCGCTCGACGAGGTCGACCGCGATCCGCCCGCACTCGTGGGCGGCCTCGGCCTTCTTCGGCGAGAGCGCCGGAATCCCGTTCAGCCCCGGCGGGCTGATCCCGAGGAACTCCATGATCGTCGACATCGTGTTCGCGGTGAACTGGCCGCCGCAGGCGCCGGCGCCGGGGCACGCCGCCGACTCGAGCTCGTGCAGCTCGCCGGCAGAGACGGTCCCCGCCGCGTAGCCCCCGATTGCCTCGTACACGTCGGCGACCGTGACCTCGCGCCCGCGGAAGAGCCCCGGCGCGATCGAGCCCGTGTAGAGGACGACGCCGGGGATGTCGAGCCGCGCGAGCGCCATTACCGCGGCCGGGTTCGTCTTGTCGCACGCCACCAGGCAGACGAGCCCGTCGAGCAGGTGCCCGCGGCAGACGAGCTCGATCGAGTCGGCGATCACCTCGCGGGAGACGAGGCTCGCCCGCATCCCCTCGGTGCCCATCGAGACGCCGTCCGAGACCGCGATCGTGTTGAACTCCATCGGCGTCCCGCCGGCCTCGCGGACCCCGCGCTTGACCTCCTGCGCGAGCTCGCGCTGGTTGAGGTTGCACGGCATCGTCTCGATCCACGTGGTCGCGACGCCGATCAGCGGCTTCGCGAGGTCGTCGTCGGTGAAGCCGACCGCCTTCAGCATCGCGCGCGCGCCGGCGCGCTCCGGCCCGTCGGTGATCGCGGCGCTGTGGCGCTTCATGTGCCGATCCTACGCGCTGCGCTCAGGCAGGCCGGCGATGGCCGGTCGGAGGATCATGCACACTCCAGGTAGGTAGGCACATGCCCCCGCACGTAGACCCGGTCGACCTCGCGTGGCTGCTCACCGCAGCCGCGCTCGTTCTCTTCATGCAGGCCGGGTTCACCGCGCTGGAGAGCGGCCTCGTCCGGTCGAAGAACTCGATCCACGTCGCGATCAAGAACTTCGCGAACTTCCTAGTCAGCGCGTCGCTCTTCTGGCTGTTCGGCTTCGGGCTGATGTTCGGGCAGAGCGCCGGCGGGTGGATCGGCTCGACCTCGTTCGCGTTCGACAGCAAGCGTGCCTTCCTCGTCGCCTTCTTCGTCTTCCAGCTTGGGTTCATCGGAACGGCGACGACGCTGATCTCCGGCGCTGTCGCGGAGCGCATGCGCTTCGGCGGCTACGTCGCGCTCGCCGTCTACGTTGCGGCGATCACCTATCCGATCTTCGGCCACTGGGCCTGGGGGAACGGGAGCATCGTCGGCGGCGAGAACGGGTGGTTGAAGGAGCTCGGGTTCATGGACTTCGCGGGCTCGACGGTCGTCCACTCCGTGGGCGGCTGGGCAGCGCTGGCCGCCATCATCGTCCTCGGGCCGAGGATCGGGCGGT
>JBKOVL010000266.1:0-7578 GCA_046723895.1 Actinomycetota bacterium
GTATTTGATCGTCGGGATTGCGACTCCGCTCCGCCGACTCAATTCTGCTATCCGCATTTGACCTCCAGGAGGCATTTTAGATAGTTTAGCTTTCTGATAGCAAGCAGGTGTGCTATCTATAACGGCGACGGCAAGGCACAGGGGGATGCCATGAATGCCACCAGGCTCCAGAGACTCGCACTCGCCAGCGCCAGACATCCACGGAGGACGATCGGCGGCTGGATCGCTGCGATGGTGATTGCGTTCGTTGCGATCGGAGCGCTGTTGGGCGGCGCGCTCACGACGGAAGGCAACCCAACCAACAACCCTCAGTCCCAGCGCGCGAAGCACGTGCGCGAGGCCTCGTTCCCGGCCGCCTCGAGCTCCGCCGCGATCACGGACATCGTCGTCGTCCGCTCGCCGCGCTATACGGTGGACGCGCCGCAGTTTCGCACCTTCGTCCGCACGCTCGCCGGCGAAGTACGCGGGGCCAAAGACGTCGCGAGCGTTCGCTCCTACCTCGGAGCGCGCGACCCCGCGCTCATCTCGAAGGATCGGCACGCGACGCTGGTGCAGTTCGCGATGCCAGACGAGTCGAGCTCGGGGATCGATGACGTCGTCAGCGCCGTCCAGCGTGCCGACAGGAGCCCGGCCTTTGCCGTCACGGTCACCGGCCAGCGCACGGTCAACCACGACTTCAACCGGCTTTCCGAGGACGACCTGCGATCGGGCGAGCTCCAGATCGGCCTCCCGGCCGCCCTGATCGTCCTCCTGCTCGTCTTCGGCACGATCGTCGCCGGGCTCGTTCCGCTGCTGATCGCGCTGCCTTCGATCGTGGTCGCGCTCTCTTTCGTGGCTATCCTCGGGCACGCGTTCAGCCTCTCGATCTTCACCATCAACATGCTGACCGGGATGGGGCTCGCGCTCGGGATCGACTATTCGCTGTTCGTGGTCTCGCGCTTCCGCGAAGAGCGAGGCCGAGGCCGCGAGAAGCTCGACGCCATCTCGGCGTCGGCAATGACCGCCAACCGCGCCGTGATCTTCAGCGGCACGACGTTCGTGATCGCGATGTTCGGCATGTTCATCGTGCCGAGCTCGATCATGCGCAGCCTCGCGGTCGGCGCGATCCTGGTCGGGATCGTCTCCGTGGTCGCGTCGGCGACGCTGTTGCCGGCGCTGCTCGGGGCGCTCGGCGATCGCATCGACAGCTTGCGAATCCCTATCGTCGGCCGGCGCTCGGCCGAGGCCGCCAACCCCGAGGGTCGGTTCTGGGGCGCAATCGTCCACGCGGTGCTACGACGGCCATGGCTCGCAGCCGGCCTCTCCGTTGCGCTGCTGCTTGCAGCCGCGTCCCCGATCTTCGGAATGCACATCGGCACCAGCGGCCCGACGCTGCTGCCCACCCGTTTCGAAGCACGCCAGGGCTTCGAGGCGCTCAACCGCTACTTCCCCCGGATGACGGCCGACCCGGTCGAGATCGTCGTCGCCAAGGGCGCGACGCAACCAGCCGCCGAACAGGCGCTCGCCCGGTTGCGCACGACGCTCGCATCCGACCCGCGCTTCGGCCCGGGCCGGATCGAGCGCTCGCCGAACGGCCAGGTCGCGATGCTCACCGCCCCCGTCCGGGGCGACCCGTCGGGCGACGCCGCGGTTTCCGCGGTCCGGCAGCTCCGGTCGACGACCGTGCCGGCCGCGTTCGCAAATACGGACGCGCAGGTGCTCGTCGGCGGCACGACCTCCGAGAACATCGACTACTTCGACTCGGTGATCGGCCCGGCGCCGTGGGTGATCGCCTTCGTGCTCGGCCTGACGCTCGTCTTCCTGACCGTCGTGTTCCGCTCTCTCGTCGTCGCCGCGACGGCGGTCGTCCTCAACCTGCTCTCGGTCGGCGCCGCCTACGGGCTGCTCGTGCTCGTCTTCCAGGACGGGTTCGCCACCAGGCTGCTGGGCTTCAACCACGTGGACACGATCGAGGCCTGGGTGCCGCTCTTCCTGTTCTCGGTCCTGTTCGGGCTCTCGATGGACTACCAGGTCTTCCTGCTCAGCCGGATCAGGGAGCGCTACGACGAGACCGGCGACACAACGGACGCGGTCACGTTCGGCGTCTCCTCGACGGCACGGATCATCACCGGGGCCGCGTTGATCATCGTCGCCGTCTTCGCCGGCTTCGCCGCCGGCGAGCTGGTCATGTTCCAGCAGATGGGGTTCGGCGTCGCCGCCGCGCTCTTGATCGACGCGACGATCATTCGCTCGGTTCTGCTCCCGGCCACGATGCACCTGCTCGGGCGCTGGAACTGGTACCTGCCGCACTGGCTCGACTGGTTGCCGCGGCTGCAGATCGAGCGCCCCGCTGCTGTCCCCCAGGCCGCCCAGCAACAGACCTGACCCTCGGCTCCGTCGCCTGCCTGCTACTCGGCCTCTGACTGGAAGATCACGGCGAGACGCGGACCTCGTAGTGCACGGATCGCTCGTCGAAGTGCGACAGCACCGCGCGTGCCTCAGGCTCGACGACCGCCTGCTCGTAGTCGTCACCCGCGAACGCGCGCAGCACGTCGACGGAATCCCACAGCGTGACGGTGACGAATTCGACTTCGTCGCCGTCCTCGCGCTCGAGGAGGTAGACGCCGCGGTAGCCGTCGAGGCGGTCCATCGACGGGAACATCGAGGCGCGGAGGAACCGCTCGTACGACTCGGCGTTGTGCTGCGTCGTCCAGCCGTGCCAGATGCGGGCGATCACGCCCGCAACTCTACGTTCGCGGTTGCCCACGCTGCGCGCCGACGCGGTCATACGGACAGGCTGCGTATACGCGCTGACCATCGCGCACGACGGCCGCGCGCGCAAACCGCTAGGCTCGCTTGCATGATCGGAAAGGTAGGGGACACCATCGTCATCGAGTCGGAGCGAGCCGACGCGACCGCGCGCAGAGGTGTAATCGAGGAAGTGTTCCAGGGGCAGCCGGCGCGCTACCAGGTGCGCTGGGAGGACGGCCACACGAGCATCCTCGCGCCGTCAGCGGGCTCCGCCCGCATCGAGCGGAAGAAGCGAGGCGCCAAGGCAAAGGCCTAGCCACCGTCCTGTGCCGGGACGGTACCTGGACGAACGGCGCGCCGACTCGCGCCGCTGAGCCTCCGACGCTGACGGCGCGTTTCCTACCGTCGTCGCAGAGTCGCTACCGTTTCAGGGGATGCGCTCGAGCCGCCGCCTGCGCCTCGTCGCCCTTGCGGCGGCGGTCGTCGCCGCTCTCCTGGCGGGGGTGCTCGCGCTGCGCGGCTCCTCCTCGCCTGCCGCGGCGGCGCGGCCCGGGGGGACGCCGACGTGGACGGACGTCGCCCCCGTCTTCGCCGCCAAGTGCGCCGGCTGTCACACGACCGGCGGGATCGCTCCCTTCTCACTCACCTCTCCCCGCTCGGCGGCTGCGCATGCCGCGGGGATCCTGACGATGACGCAGCGGGGGGCGATGCCCCCGTGGCCGCCGGGGCCCGACTCGCCGCCGTACATCGGGGCGCAGCGGCGCGTCCTGACGCCGGAGGAGAAGGCCGTGATTGCGCGCTGGGTGCGCGGCGGGGCGCCAATCGGCACCGGCGGCGCGATCAGGCCTGTGGGCGGCGGCTCGTCGGCGCCCGGGACGGACCTCTCGCTCGCGCCGGTGCGCCCGTACACGCCGCGCGCCGCCGTCGGCGGCCTGGACGACTACCACTGCTTCGTGCTCGATCCGCACCTGAAGCAGGACAAGTTCGTGACGTCGGCGGTGATTCGCCCGGGGCGCCCGAACATCGTCCACCACGTCATCCTGTTCGAGGCCGAGGGCGCGAACGCGGTCGAGGCTCGCCGGCTGAACGCCGCCTCGCACGGCCGAGGCTGGTCGTGCTTCGGCGGCCCGGGCCTCAGCGAGACGCATCCAGGGGTCGACGCGGCGACGAGTGACCGCCTCGGCGCGCCGCAGTGGATCGGCGCCTGGGTTCCCGGCCACACCACGAATGACACTCCGGCCGGTACCGGCGTCCTCGTCCACGCCGGCGCCGTGATCGTGCTGCAAGTGCACTACAACCTCATCCACAAGCCGCGCCCCGATCGCTCTCGCGCTGTCCTCCGGCTCGTTCCCGCAGCCGGGTCCGGACTGACGCCGCTCGAGACGGTGCTGGTGCCCGCGCCGGTCGAATTGCCCTGCCCGAAAGGCGTGCGCTCGCCGCTCTGCTTGCGTGATCGCGCGATCGCCGACGAGGCGCAGAAGTACGGCGCGACGGCGGCGCTGATCCCGATCGGCCTCTTGTACGTTTGCAACAAGACGCTCGCCGAGTATCCCCGAAACGTCGGCGCGGGCAACAGCATCTCCACCTCGTGCGACCGGAGCGTGACGCGGCCGCTCCGGATCTACGGCGTCGCCGGCCACATGCACCTACGCGGCACCGACATCCGCATCGAGCTGAACCCCGGCACGGCACGTGCGCGGACGCTGCTGCACATCCCGCACTGGGACTTCCACTGGCAGGACGCGTACTACCTCCGGCAGCCGGTCGACGCTTCGCCCGGCGACACGATCCGCGTGACCTGCCGCTTCGACAACTCACGTCGTGCGCAGCCCGTCCTGCACGGAAGGCTCCTCACGCCGCGCTACGTCCTCTGGGGCGAGGGCACGACTGACGAGATGTGTCTAGGGCTGCTCCAGGTGGCGACGCGAGCGTCGTGACCAGCACAGCTGGGAAGCTCAGTTCGCCGCGGCGGCGAGCTCAGCAACTCCGCCGGCGAGTATCGCAGCGCTCTCGGAATCAGCCGGGAAGAACGACTCGATCGTCAGCTCGGCCAAAGTGACGTCGCGCGCCGTTCCGAACGTCGTCACCGTGCTGAACAGCGTCAGCTTCGCGTCTTCGAGCTCGAGGGTGTGCACGAGCATGATCCCGTCGGCCACGGTGCCGTCGAGCTCGGGCGTTGGATTCACGCCCGGGAAGCCGGCCAGCTCCTCGTAGAGAGCTGTCAGGTCCGAATCGGGAGCGACCTCCATCTCGCGGCGCAGCCGCGCGAGCAGAGATGCGCTCCACTGGCCAAAGTTGCTGATCCGTGGCGCCAGGCCGTCCGGGTGCAGGGCGATGCGTAGCGCATTCGCCGGCGGCGCCAGCAGCTCCGGCGCAACTCCGCGAACGACGAAATCGACGCCGCGGTTCGCAGCGACGATGTTCCAACGCCGGTCGACGACGAGTGCCGGGTACGGCTCGTGCGCGCGGAGCAGCCGCTCGAGCGCCTCGCGCACCGGTGCCATGTCCCGCTCGTCGAGCGAGTGCTCGCTGAAACCGGGTGCGTAGCCGGCGGCGAGGAGCAAACGGTTGCGCTCGCGGAGGGGGACGTCGAGACGCTGGGCCAAGTGCAGCACCATCTCCCGGCTCGGCCGCGAGCGGCCGTTCTCGATGAAGCTGAGGTGCCGCGCCGACACCGCCGATCGCGCAGCCACGTCGAGCTGGCTCAGACGGCGCCGCTGCCGCCACTCCCGAAGAAGCGCTCCGGCGGTGGGCGGTGTGCTAACGACGGCAGCCACAGCTCGATCCTAGCTCTGCCCGATCGGCGTGCTCTCACTCACTCTTTTCCCCAGCCAGGCTCGAGCCAGTCTCGCTGCCGCCGGCGCGTCCGGACAATCGATTCGTCGCTGGCCGAAACTCCGTACTCGATCGGCACCCATGTGAAGGGGCCTGGCGTCGATGGGACGACGAGAGAGGCGGGCGTCGTTTTCCTCAGCGCATGATCAGGCTCGAGCTCTCGGCAGCCGACCTTCTACGCTGCCGCTTTGCGATCTCTCCGGTGGGCGAGGTCTTTCAGGCGGCGCATGCGATCGCGAATCCCTCGGCACGCGCTGCCCATACCGGCTGGCGCCGCGAGCACGTCGGGATCCTCCTCATGCCCTCGGCCTTCATCTACCCGCGGGTGACGGCGATCCTCGACACGCCACCCAACCGCCACGTCATGTACTCGCGGACACCGCTCGGCGAGGCGCTGCTGGCCGGTGCCGCTGATACGGCCACGCCTGGGCCCGCTCCCGCACTGCGATGACCGACGGGTACGTCCACGGCTACGCAAGCGAGGAGCAGGAGCGCTTGATCCTTCAGGCCGAGCATTGGCGTGACGAGCTGATCCTCTCAGGGACGATGCTGGCTCCAGGGACGCGCCTGCTGGAGGTCGGTTGCGGCGTCGGCGCGGTACTCGGCATCCTCGGCGCCGCGTTTCCCGGTGTGGCGCTCGCAGGAGTCGACATCGAGGAGCGCCAGTTGGAGGCGGCACGCGCTCACCTCGCACAGCTCGGCTTGCAGGCCGACCTTCGCCTAGGCGATGCGGTCGCACTGCCCTATGAGGACGCCTCGTTCGACCACGTCTGGATGATGTGGTTTCTCGAGCACGTCGCCGATCCGGTCGCGGCCTTGCGGGAGGCCCGGCGCGTGCTCGCTCCTGGCGGCGAAGTCACTGCGATCGAGGTCGACTACAACTCGGTGTGGACGCACCCGGCGACGGATGCGCTCAAGGCTTTGTTCGCCGCCGTCGCCCGCACCATGGAGGCGAACGGACGAAGCGATACCGGTGCGCGCCTCCCGGGTTGGCTGGTGGAGGCCGGCTTCGGATCGGTCGATCCGGGCGAGCGCAGGCTCCACTACTCGGCCGACGGCCTCCTCCGCCAGGTTCCGTACGTCGCCGCGGTGGTCGAGAGCACGATCGCGACGCTGCTTGGCGCCGGGCGCGCCTCAGGGCAGCTCGAGGCCGGGCTCGCCGAGCTGAAGGCCCTCTCCAGCACGCCCGACGCAGCGCTCGGCTGGATCGTTCACAAGGCGACCGCGGTCAACTTCGCGGGCGGGCGCAGTGCGTGCGAGCGGCCGGGGTGGTCGGTTGCTGCGGGTTGCGAGCCATGATCCTGCAAGGATCAGCGGCAGTCCGGCGACGGCGCCGATCCCTGGACGCTCGCCGAGAATCGTGATCCCGAGTGCCAGTGCGATAACGGGGTTGACGTAGGTGATGACGAGCGCCCGACTCGCTCCCGCTTCGGCGATCAGGATGCCGTAGAGGACGAGCGCCGCCGCCGTGCAGACCAGGCCGAGGCCCAGCAGCGAGAGGCTCGCCGCAGGTGAGGGTGCAGCGGCGGGCGGGTCGAGTGCCACGGCCGGGGTCAGCAGGAACGCTGCGATCGCGAGGCTCGCACCCATCGAGGCGCGCGGGTCCGGATCGGCGAGATGGCGCTTGAACACCATCGGCCCGACGGCGTAGCAGAAGGCGGCGGCGAGTATCGCGGCCGCACCGAGCAGTTCTCCGACGCTCCCGGCCACGTCGATGCCGACGAGAGCGACGACGCCGGCGAGCCCGAGTAGCAGGCCGGTCAGCCTCAGACCACCTGCCCGCTCGCTTGGATCGAAGCGCAACGCCAGCAGAACCACGAACAGCGGGGCTGCGGCGATGACGATCGCGGCCAGGGACGAGGACACGTGCTGCTCGCCGTACGCGATCAGCGTGAACGGCACGGCGATCTCCACCGCGGCGACGACGGCGAGCCACCGGGCACGCCCGCGCAGCGTGCCCAGCACGCCCGCCCGGCGGGCGAGCCAGAGCAGCACAGCGGCGCCGAGCACGAC
>JBKOVL010000245.1:0-10965 GCA_046723895.1 Actinomycetota bacterium
GCCTCCTTCCGGGCAGCCTCGACCCCTGCCCCGCCGCCGCCGATCACGAGGACCTCGGCCCGGCGATGTTCCGTGTCGAACCGGCGGGAGCGCCGCGCGTGCTTGTCGACGCGGCCGAGCCCGGCCACGTTGCGGAGGACCCGCTCGTAGTAGGGCCAGGCCCAACGTGGCTTGATCATCGTCCGGTAGTAGAAGCCGACCGGCGTGAACGGCCCGCCGACCTTGTCGACGACCGACAGCAGGTCCCGGTCGAGCGCCGCGAGCACGTTCTGCGGGCGCACCACCGCGCCCTGGCGGGCCGGCTCGACGCACGCGCGCACGTTGGGAACGCCGTCGACCTGCACGAGGCAGTTCGGGCAGGAGCCCGAGCAGCAGAGGAGCCCGCGCGGGCGGTGGTACTTGAAGCTGCGAGAGAAGACGCGCCGGCCGCCGGCGAACAGCGCCGAGGCGACCGTGTCGCCCTCGAACGCCTCGATCGTCTCGTCGTCGAAGAAGAAGGTGAGCGTGCGGCTGCGGTCGATCCGCTCTTCCGGCTTCGGAGGCAGTCTCATTTGCTCTCCTTCGCTGCCCTCGCCTCGGCGAGGACGGCCACGACCTCGTTCGTGCGGGTGTCGCGGTCGACCAGGAACCAGACTCGGCAGCCGAACCGGTGGTGCCACCACTCCCGCTGGATGCCGGCGACGTTGCGCCGGAAGTAGAGGTAGGAGGAGAGCTCGCGACGCGACGGCGCCGCCCCCGGCCGCACTGCCACCTCGCCGGCGTAGGCGAACTCGTTCACGTCGCGCGGGCCGCAGTTCGGGCAGTCGAGCAGGAACGACATCAGGAAGCGGCCATCGCCTCGCTCACGCGCTCGGCGTCGTCCAGCATCGTCTTCAGCTGCTCGAGGACCCAGAGGATCGCGTCGCGGGTCGAGCGCTCGGCGGCCTCGCCGTCGTGACGGCGGCAGGCGGCGAGCAGGCGGTCGGGATGGTGGCGCAGCTGCGCCGCCGCCTCGACGTCGCGGCAGAGGAAGAGGACGTAGCGCTCGACGCGCAGCCGCTGATCCGCCAGCGCGCGCTCGAGGCGCGGGCGGCCGGCGCACCTGTAGCAGGCGTCCCGGAACGACCAGAACGTCGTCAGGTAGGCGTCGAGGTCGCCGCGCCGGTAGGCGACCTCCATCTCCCGCCGGCGCGCGATCATCTCGGCGAGGGCCTCCTCGGTGCATCTCTCGGCGCCGTGGCGGGCCAGGAACGACTCGAGGCCGAGCCGGAGCGACTGGATCTCTTCGAGCTCCTCGACGGTGAGCGGCGCGACGCGCGAGCCGCGGCGCGGGATGCTCACGACGAGCCCCTCGCTCTCCAACCGCCGGAGCGCGTGGCGAATCGGAGTCAGGCTGACCTGGAAGCGGCTCGCGAGCTCCTCCAGCCGCAGGCGCTCGTTCGGCGCGAGGACGAGGCGGCCGATCTCCTGGCGCAACGCCCGGTAGACGCTCTCCTCGACCGACGTGATGTCCAGCGGCAGGGGCAAGATTTTGATCTTTGATTCTTGACCCAGTCGCCGGCCGAGTCAAGTTTCATCCTCGCCACCGTTGTCGAAGTTGGTGTTCTCGTCGGTCCCCGGGAGGAGCGCTCCGTTGCGCTCTGCTCGGAGCCAGAAGGTCTTGTAGTTCACCAACGGCCTCTCGGAGCCTGTCGGTGAACAGGCGCATCTCGTCGGCTATCCGGCGTCGTGCGCTCTGGTAGAGGCGGGCTTGGTCGGGAAGGACCATGTAGCTGATGCCGATGCAGCGGTTGCCGGTCGGGCCGAATCCCGAGTACTCGATGGTCGCGGATGCCGTGGAGCTCGTGCTCAGGTAGTCGTCGCGCATCTTGAGCCAGCCCGGGGTCTCGTAGAGCGCGAGTGGCTCGGTCGCGCCCAGCGCCTCACCACGCCGTCCTTGGATCAGCTGCAGCTCCCATAGGTGTTGCTCTGGCGCATCGCCGGCTTGGCATTCCCTCGCGCGTTCGACGTGCCTTTCTGTTGCGGCCCGGAACGCGGTCGCGCGGGTCGCCTCGTCCACTTCGGGGTCGTCCATCGCGGCTACGAAGAGCACCGTCTCCGGCGTGACGACGCGCATCGCCTCCGTGCGCCCGTTTCGGTAGTGCCGGGTGGCGATCGACTCGTAGGTGGCGCCCACGAGTCCTCTGGCGCGGTTGTGAGCGAGCTGGAAGGCCATCTGCATGAACGCGTCAGGCGAGATCCGCAGCTCCTTGGCCTGGTCGCGGCCGAAGTCGTCGAGCACCACAATCGAGGTCGCCGTGTCGGCGGCTTGTGCGGCGAACGAGGCGGCGGCAGCCTGAGCGTCGGCCTGCAGTTCGGCGTCGAGCTCGAACTCGATCGCCTCGAGTGCCGGCATCCCCTGGGATCGGCCTCCGGACTCACGCGAATGCTCTTCCGCCGACCGGCCGAGCAGTTCGTCGACGAAGTCGGCGACCGTCATTCCGTCGAGGCAGGAGTGCTCCACGTTGAGGCCGGCGGTGCCGTCCGGGAAGACGATCAGCGAAACGGCCTTGTCGAACCAGCGATTGCCGCTGTCGCCGTGAAGCAGCTGCTCGCACGCCTCTTCGAACGTTCCGGGGGCGGCCTCGTCGAGGCAAAGGCAAAACAGCGCAGTCTCGACCGCGTCGAGCATCCGCAGGTTGCGGGGATGGCAGTCGAGTAGGGCGCGGCGGCTTTCTGCCCACTCCGCTCGTGCCTTGGTGGTCAGGTGGCCGACGGATGTCGCGGACGCGAACTTGCCCGCACCGTCGGCGATCAGTGCCTGCAGTGCCGCCTTCAACTCAGCGGCTGTGTAGGGGTGACCCCGCGGGCCGACGACGTCCAGGCGGAATGCCTTCCCACGAAAGAAGACGACGATATGGCGTTCCTGCGACGGGCCCGGCCATTCGTTGCTGTAGGGCGCGCGGACGGTGTCCTGCCGGAGGCCCGGAATTCGCGTCGTGGAGAACAGAAATCTGTTCTGCTCCATCGACAGGGCTCGACCTCGATGGACAGCGGGCGGGATGAGCTGCGCGTCGAGCAGCAGCTTGTAGTCGACTGCGGCGGCGATCAGCCCCGCCGCTCGTTCGACCTGTCCCTGGCCCGAGCCCTCGAGCAGGCAGAAGTAGTTGGCGTTCAGCGCGATGCGGTCGCGGCGCCCGAGGTAGCGCGACAACCAGAACTCGTCGAGCCAACTTCGCACTCCGTCTCGGGCGTTGAATCGCTCGAGCGCTGCCTGCAGCTTGCGCGCGGGGCTCTCTGGTCGCAGGAACGACGCCACAGCCGCCTCGGTCGCGGCCAGCTCGGCGTCGCTCAGGAGCGGTGAGCACCAGGCGACGAACCGCTCGCAGCTCTTCTCCAGGGTCGGCAACGGCACGCGCGGGAGACGGACGTCATTGCCGAACGTTCGCGTCGAGAGCTCGTCAGCGCTGCTCAATCTGTGCTCCTCCGGCGCCGGCGGAGGCGGTGTTCCATGCGGGGCCCGAGCCGGCCGAGAGCTCGCCCGTTGCCGGGTCGCGGGCGACAGCGCTGACGCGGGCGAAGTTGATCGGCGCCGGCCTCTCGTCTTGTTGAACGACGCTGTGCCCGAGCTCGCGTAGTCGGTCCTGCACCGCGAGCGCGATGCGACTGTCGACGAAGGTCTCCTCTCCCTGGCAGTGGACCCGCGGGCTTTCGACCGCTTCCGGCACACCCATGCCGAAATCGACGTGGTTGACGAAGGCATGGAGGACGCCACTCGCGATCCGATAGCCGCCGGAGCCGCAGGCGCCGAAGACGCCGAGGCCGTCTTGCTCGGCGGCGATTGCCGGCACGGCAAAGATGGGCATCTTCCCCGGTGCGATGGCGTTCGGGCGGTCGGGTCGTGGATCGAAGTTGCGCATGGCGTTGTTGAGGAAGAAACCGCCGTCGGGCACGAGGACGAGGGAGCCGAAGGGGGATGTGATCGAGGTGATCAGCGCGGCGACGTTGCCGTCCGCGTCGGCGGCAACCATCTGGCTCGTCCCCGAGAGGCCGGATGCGGAGGGCCTCGTCACGACGACCTCGACGTTCGGCCGCTCCTGCTCGTACGGCCAGGGGTCACCGGGTGCGATGGGCCGGGGCGCAGCCCGGTCGAGCCGGATGCCCGCCGCCCGTGAAGCAGCGAACTCGGGACTGGCGAGCCCGTTCACCGGGCTCGGGCCAAAGTCGGGGTCGGCGTAGAAATGCATGTTGTCGACGAAGGCATGGCCCATCGCCTCGGCCATCAAGTGTCGGTATTCGCTGCTGTCGGGGCCAAAGCGGGCGAGGTCGAAGCAGGCGAGGATGTTGAGCGCCTCGTAGCCGACGGGGTCGGCCGCCGTGGAGTAGCGCACCCCCCGATACCAGGCGCCAGGCTCGACGGTGATCTTCGGCTGATAGGAGGCCAGGTCGCCGCCGGTGAGGATGCCGTCGCCCGCCGTCACCGCTCGCTCGATCGCGCCAGCGACCCAGCCGCTGTAGAAGCCGGCGGGGCCGCGGCGGGCAATCTCGCGGATCGTCTTCGCGAGTTGCGAGGTATCGATTCGCTCGCTCGGCCCGTGCGGTGCGCTCCCGTCCTCGCTCAGCTTCGGCGGCCGGCCGTCGCGGAGGAGGAGCTCGGCGGCGTTCGGTAGCGCTTCGATTTCCTCCAACCGCCCGACGATCGCGAGCACGAGATCCCAGCCGACCGGCACCCCCGCCTCCGCCGCTTCGATCGCCGGTTCGAGCACCTGCGGAAGCGATAGCCTGCCCCACCCCTCGTGGGCCGCGCATAGGCCGGCGACCGCTCCGGGGACGGCAACCGATATCGCCCCCCACTCGTTCCGTCGATCGACCGCCGACGGCCAGCCGTAGTAGGTCGTCGGCCGGAGTGCGTCGACCTCGAACATGTCGGGTCGGGCGCCGCCAGGCGCTCGAATGTTGTGGTCGACGGAGACGAACTGGCGCGTCTTCGCCAGAAAGAGCGCCACGTGTCCGTAGCCGCCGAGTCCGCAACTGGCCGGCTCGAGGACGTAGCCGGTGAAGGCCGCGGCGACGACGGCGTCGACCGCGTTCCCGCCGGCCTCGAGCATCCGCACGCCCGCCTCGGCCTCTCCGATGTGGCCACAGGCGACGACGCCGAGCTCGGAGGCGACGGAATGGGCGGTCACGGTCACTCGGGTTCCATGATCTGACTGACCGAGCGACGGCCCGCGCCGGAATCCGCCGACGAGCGGGATACGTCGGTCCGTCCTGCAGCCGGTTCGACCCGGACGCTGCCTGCCTTCTCTCCCTGGAGACGGCGAAGCTCGTCGATCGGGATGTGGCAACGCATCAGGTGGCCGTCCTCGGCTTCCTCGAGCGGCGGCTCCACCTGTTCGCAGATCGCTCCGATCTTGCGGGGGCAGCGGGTGTGGAAGACGCAGCCCGAAGGCGGCTCGGCGACGCTCGGGATCTCGCCTGCGAGGCGGATGCGATCGCGGCCGCCGCCGTCGATGGTCGGCACGGCCGAGAGGAGCGCCTCGGTATACGGGTGATGGGGCCCGTCGAAGACGACGTCGGCCGGCCCGAGCTCCATCAGCCGACCCAGGTAGAGGACGGCGATGCGATCGGAGATGTAGCGGACAACGCCGAGATCGTGCGAGATGAACAGGTACGAGACGTGCTGGTCGGCCTGTAGCCGGACGAGCAGGTTGAGGATCGCGGCTTGTACCGAGACGTCGAGGGCGGAGGTCGGCTCGTCGCAGACGACGAGCTTGGGGTCGCCGGCGAAGGCGCGGGCGATCGCCACGCGCTGCTTGAGACCGCCGCTCAGCTGCACGGGCTTCTGCGTCAGCGTGCGCTCGCTGAGCCGGACGTGATCGGCCAGCTCCAGCAGGCGCCGTTCTGCCGCCTGCCCGCGCAGACCGGCGAGCTTCTTCAGCGAGCGCAGGAGGCTGCGCCGCACCGAGTGGCGCCGGTTGAGCGCCGAGTCGGGGTTCTGGAAGACGACCTGGAGAGCGCGCAGGTCATGTCGCGAGCGCTGTGGATAACGCAACGCTAGCGAGCGGCCCTCCAGCTCGGCCGTGCCGGCGGTCGGCGCGATGCTGCCGAGCAGCGTTCGGGCGAGCGTCGTCTTGCCGCTGCCGGACTCGCCGACGAGACCGAGTGTCTCGCCCGGCCAGATCGCGGCGCTGAACTCTCTCAGCGCCTGCAGCTCCTGGCCGTGCTGCCTGAACACCTTGCTCAGCTCGGTGAGACGGATCAGCGGCTCGCTCGTGCGGTCGACGGCGGCGAGCTCGAGGTCGACCCGCTCTGCCCGCGGGAGGGTCTGGGCTCGCTCGTGGTACCAGCAGCGGCTCTCGTGCCCGGTTGCGATCGTCTCGAGCGGCGGCTCCTGAATGTGGCAGCGGTCGTCGGCGAGGGCGCAGCGGTCGGCGAAGACGCACCCTGGTAGGTCGGCGCCCAGGCTGGGGAGGAAGCCGGGGATCGTGTCGAGGCGACCGTGGTCCTTGCGGACACCGCCGCGGGGGATGCAGCGAAGGAGCCCGACCGTGTACGGGTGCCGGGGATCGCGGAGGACCGCCTCTACCGGGCCTTCCTCGACGAGCCGTCCGGCGTAGAGCACGCCGACACGCGAGCACATCTTCGAGATCACGCCGAGGTTGTGGCTGATGAAGAGAACCGAGGTGTGAAGTTCAGCCTGCAGTTGCGAGACGAGGTCGAGGACTTCCGCTTCCACCGTGGCGTCGAGTCCCGTTGTCGGCTCGTCGAGGATGAGAAGCGCGGGGTTCTTCGCAAGTGCCATCGCGATCAGGGCGCGCTGCTGCATGCCCCCGGAGAGCTGGTGCGGGTAGCGGCTCATCACCGAGCCGGGGTCGGCTATCTGCACGCGCGAGAGCGCCGCGCGGGCGCGGTCTTCCGCCGCGCCTCGCGCGACGCCCAGCACCTTGAACGCCTCCGCCAGCTGGGGGCCGACGCGGATCGACGGGTTCAGCGCGGCGCCCGGGTTCTGGTAGACCATCGACACCTTGCGCGCGTGGTACTCGCGCAGGGCGCGCCCACGAAGCGCCAGTGCGTCGGTGCCGGCCACGGCGATCGAGCCGGAGCGGACGCGGCCGTTGCGGGGCAGGTAGCGGACGATCGCCAACGCGGCGGTCGACTTCCCGCATCCCGACTCGCCCACGAGGCCGTACGAGCGACCGCGTTCTACCTGCAGTGAGACGCCGCGCAGGACGGGGCGGTCCTTGCCGCGCACGCGGTAGACGACCTCGAGCTCACGGAGCTCGAGCGCCGGTGCGCTGGTCGGGGCGGCGTTCACCGTTCGAGCGCCTGCTGCACGCTGTCGGAGACGAGGTTGACCGACACCACCAGCGACGCGATCGCCAGCGCCGGGAAGAGCACCGTCCACCACTGCTGATCGACGAATTGGTAATTGTCGGCGATCTGCACCGCCCAATCGGGCGACGGCGGCTGCAGGCCGAACCCGATGAACGTCAACGTCGCGACGGCGAAGATCGCATAGCCGAGCCGGATCGTGGCCTCCACGAGGATCGGAGGCGCCACATTGGGGAGGACCTCGGCGAACATCACGTAGTGCGCCCGTTCGCCGCGCAGGCGAGCCGCCTCGACGTACTCCAGCTGCGCCTCGCCCAGCACGGCGGCGCGCACCGTCCGCGTGATGATCGGTGTGAACACGATCGCGATGATCACCGCCACCGCCCATGTCGATCGGCTGCCCAGCGCCGCGACGACGGTGACCGCGAGCGCGACTACAGGGATTGCCAGGATCGAGTCGGTGACGCGGCTGACCGTGTCGTCGACGATCCCGCGTAAGTAGCCGGTCATCAGACCCAGAGCCGTGCCGAGGATCGTTGCCAGCAGCGTCGCCAGCGGCGCGACGACGAGGATGTCGCGGGAGCCGGCCAGCACGCGCGAGAAGACGTCGCGGCCGAGGCGGTCGGTGCCGAAGAGATGGGCGGACGAGGGAGGCTGGCTCACGGCCGAGGACTGGTCGTAGATCGGATCGAACGGTGTGATCCGCGAGCCGAGAATCGCGCACACGACCCAGAAGAGAATCACCGTTCCCCCGATCAGGAAGCTCGGGCTCCGCAGCAGCAGGCGAATGCGCTCGCGGCGCGCCGTCCTGGCCTCCGACCGCGGCGGCTTGGCGGCGATCGTGCTCACTCGGCGGCCCCGTAGCGGATCCGCGGATTGAGCAGCGCGAACAGGATGTCGGCGACCAGCGTCACCAGCAGGTAGACGACGCCCATCACGAGCACACCCGCACTGAGCACGGTGAGGTCCTTCAGTTGCGCGGCCTGGAGCACCATCAGGCCGATCCCTTGGTAGTTGAAGAGGTACTCGATCGCGACCAGGCCGCCGACCAGATATCCGACCTGGGTGGCGACGACGGCAATCGTCGGCATGAGCGCGTTGCGGAGCACATGGCGTCGGATGACGGTGTTCTGCCGCAGGCCCTTCAGGTAGGCCGTGCGCGTGTAGTCGGCGTCGAGCGCCTCGACGACGCCTGCCCGCGTGATGCGGGCGATATAGCCGAACAGGACGATGGCGAGCGCGATCGCCGGCAAGGTCAGATACCTGACCTGGGTGAGGACGCCGGCGCCCGGCTCCGCCTGCGCCGTGACGGGCAGCCAGCCGAGCCAGATGGAGAAGACGAGGATCAGGACAAGCCCGGTGACGAACTCCGGCACGACCGCAAGGGAAAGCCCGACCACGGTGATCGTCCGGTCGGTCGGCCTCCCCACCCGGAGCCCGGCCACGACCCCGCCCAGGATGCCCAACGGGACGACGAGCAGGAACGCGAACACAGCGAGTTTCGTCGAGTTGACGAGCGCCGGCTCGAGGATGTCCGAGACGGGCCGCTCCTGCGACAGCGACTTGCCGAGGTCGCCCCGCGCGACGCCGCCGAGCCAGTCGACGTACTGGACGACGGCGGGTCGGTCAGTGCCGTGCTGGTGGTTCCATTCGGCGACCGCTTCGTCCGAGGCGTATTGGCCCAGCACCAGGCGACCGACGTTGCTGGGGAGGAGTTGCGCGATCGCGAAGACGATCGCGCTCAGCAGCAGCAGGGTGAGGAGCGCGAGACCGAGGCGCTTTAGAACGTAACGTGCGATGGGAGTCGGCCTCGAATCGTCCTGGGCGGCTTGCCGGCGCACCTGGTGCACCGGCAAGCCGCTTCGTCGCCCCTATTACGCCAGCCAGGTCTTCGCGAGACGCACGTGCGTCAGCCCTTCCGCCTCGTAGTTTCTCACCTTGGCCGTGCCGGCGGTCACGTAGTTGATGAAGAAGGCGGTCACCACGGGCGTGTCGCGCAGCAGGAGACCGGCCATCTTCTTCGTGTACTTCCGCTGCGTCTGCACGTCGACTGCCGCGATGAAGGATTTGGCCGCCGAGTCGAACTCGGGGTTCTTGTAGTGCGCCGCGTTCCAGATGCCGCTCGAGAGGTAGGCGGCGACGATGTAGACGTTCGGCACACCGCGGGCGCCCCACTCCGTGACCGTCGCCGGCCTGTTCAGCCACGGGGTCGTCGCGGCGGTGCCGCCGAAGTACTCGGCATCCGACTGCACGTCGATCGAGATGTCCATGCCGGCGTCGTGGCCCGCCGCCTGGATCGCGGTGGCGTACTCCGGAAGCTCGAGCTGCCGGTGCGTCGTGATCGTGAACTTGATCCCCTCCTGGCCGGCTGCCCGGAGCAGGTTGCGGGCCAGCGCAGTGTTCTGCTGACGCTGCCTGATCGACCGGTCCGTCGACGGATAGTGCGACCAGAACGGCGAGTCGTTCCCGAGCGTCCCTTCCCCGACCAGCAGCTTCTTGATCAGGTCGGGTCGATTGAGTGTCATCGCGATCGCCTGCCGTGTCCTCCGGTCCGTGAACGGGTCGGCGTCGACCCGCAGGCAGAACTGTCGATGCGACGAGGTCGGAGCGTGGAAGATCTTGAACCGGCTGTTGCTGCGGAACGGCACAGACGCCTGCGGGGCGAGCTGCTGGACGAGATCGACCTGGCCGCCGCGCAGGGCCAGCACCTGCGCCGCCGGGCTCGATGCGAAGGTCAGCTCCACGCCGTCGAGCGGCGCCGGGCCACCCCAGTACCGAGGGAAGCGGACAAGCTTGGCGCTCACCTGATCCTTGAGGCTCACGAGCCGGAACGCACCGGTGCCGATCATCCCGCCCGGCACCCAGCTGTCCGGTTTGACGGCGAACTCCTTCGGCTGGATGATCGCCTGGTACGTCGTCTGGCTGACCAGATAGGGGAAGGCGCCCGTCGGCTGGTCGAGCCGGAATTCGACCGTATAGGGGCCCCGCTTGATTACTCCGGCCGGGGTGAGGATCCCCTTGAACACTGACAGGGCCTGCGACAGCGGATTGCCGGTGTACTGCTTGAAGCTCGCCACGACGTCATCGGCGGTCATCGTCTTGCCGTTGTGGAACTTGACTCCGTGGCGCAACTGGAACGTCCACACCGTCGCATCGGCGTTCGCCTTCCAGCTCGTCGCAAGCCACGGTTTCACCTGTAGCTGGTTGTTGGAGAAGGTCAGGAACTCGCCCGGTATGCTCGCGAGCGCCAGTGAGCCACCGCCGCCCAGCTTGTACGGCTCGTTCGAGCCGGCATAGTGGTTCATGGCGACGCGGATCGTCCCGCCACGCTCCACCGCGATTCGGGACGGGGCGGTCTGCGCGGCCCGGGCCTCGCCGACGTAGGCGAGCAGACTCCCAGCCACACTCGCGGAGAGGCCGAACATCGCGCCCCTGCGCAGGAACTCGGCGCGATCGAGCTCCCCCTCGACCAGCTCGTCGACGAGGTTGTTCTCGATCGGGCCGGCGCTCGAGCGGCGGTACTCCTCGACCGACCTTCGCGTCTCGCGGTCCATCGACTCTCTCCTATCCCTCGAGAGGATCAGTCGCCGCCCACGCCTCGGCTGGCGAGGCGACGGGCGGCAGTTCCGGCCGGCCATCGTCCACGTCAGCAGGGCGGTGGCCGTTGCGGTCTGT
>JBKOVL010000103.1:0-4994 GCA_046723895.1 Actinomycetota bacterium
AAGGGCGAGCAGGCGACCTTCGAGCCGCTGATCCTCGGGATCACGAAGGCCTCGCTCGCGACGGAATCCTTCCTCTCCGCTGCGTCTTTCCAGGAGACGACGAAGGTGCTGACCGACGCCTCGATCGAGGGGAAGGTCGACCGCCTGCTCGGCCTGAAGGAGAACGTGATCATCGGGAAGCTGATCCCGGCTGCGACCGGTCTGAAGCGGTACCGGACGATCGAGATCGGCCCGTCGGAGAAGGTGCCGAAGGAGGCGTACGAGCGCGAGACGCTGCTCGCCGCCCTCCAGGAGATCGGCTCCGACGGCGGCTCGATCGACCTCGCGTCGCTCGGCCTCGACTTCGGTGGCCAGCCCGACCTGAACGACGAGGGCAAGCCGCACGAGGCCGGCGAGGCGGAGGAGATCCCCGAGGTCGACTCTCCCCTGGACGAATGACGCTTACGGCGGCTTCGCCGCCGGTTCGCTCGCACGGGGGGAACGGCCGGTTCCCCCCGTGATCCCCCCTCCCTAACCTCTCGCACCCTTGCGGCCGCAGCGGCCATCTCGGCCGCGGTGTCGACAGCCAGGTTTAGGCCTCGGCCTGGTCCTGGATTCCGAACGGCGGCTCGGCCGGGGCCGCGCCGATGCCTGCGGACTCCGACGCGACGCGACCCTTGCCGCCCTTCTTCGCGCGGTAGAGCGCGTCGTCGGCGCGCTGGAAGAATGCGACCGGCTCGTCCTGCGCGCGGAGCTCGGCGATCCCGGCCGAGAGCAGTAGCCGGCCGGCGTGCGAGATCGGCCTCGAGGAAACGGCCGCCTGGATCCGACGGTAGAGCTGCTCCGCGTCGGTCAGCGTCGACTCCGGAAGGATAACCGCGAACTCGTCGCCGCCGACACGGCAGGCGATGTCCGCGTGGCGGACGACGTCCCGGACGCGCTCCGCGACCTCTGCGAGCACCGTGTCGCCAGCGAGGTGGCCGATGCGGTCGTTGATCGCCTTGAAGTCGTCGAGGTCGAAGACGATCAGCGCGAGCCGGCGGTTGTAGCGCTGCGCGCGCGCGGTCTCGCGCGCGAGCGTCTCGTGGAAGTAGCGGCGGTTGTGCAAGCCCGTCAGTGCGTCGAGGTCGGCTTGGTGCCGCGCCTCGCGGAAGCGGCGCGCGTTCTCGATCGCCCGCCCGGCCCGAAGTGCGAGCGCCTCCACGTCCGTGAGGATGCCGTTCTCGAACGTGTGCCCGGGCGTCCGCGAGAAGACGCTGAGGAGGCCGACTGTCTCCAACTCACCGGGGATCGGTACTGCGAGGCCGGTTGCGATCGCAGCCGGGTCGCCGAGCTCCCCGTTCTCGCCGTAGTCGACGACGAGCGAGCGGATCTTGTGTCCGACCGGGACGGTTCCGAGCCCATACCCCTCCGCCTCTTCCGGCGTGATCCCGACCGCGGTCGTCACGGGCTCGTCGTCCGGTCCGATCACGTTGATCAGCGCAGCATCGACGGCCGGGAGGGCACCCGCCGCCTCCAACGTTCGGTACAGCACCTCGTCGAGGTCGATCGTGCCGGCGAGCTCGCCGAGCATCCGGCTCCGGCGGCTCTCTTCCTGCGTCCGCTCGAGCGCCTCGGTCAGCTCCCGGCTCATCGTGTCCATGCGGGCAGTCAATTCCTCGACGACCCGTGAGATCGTCTCCTCGTCCGGCGCGGCGGGCTGCTGCCCCGGGCGTCGCAAGAGCAGGACCGCGACCAGAAGCAGCAGCGTGATGCCGGCCGAGATGGCCACGGAGACCAGCACGGTATGCGTCACCGCGTCTGCCGCCGCATGTTTTCACTGGTGTTGACCACACCTCTCCCCGGGAACGCTGCGCGCCGGCGCAACCCACCCGCTTCTCACTGTAATCGGATCTACGGCAAATGACCATGTTTCCGTTGCCGGGCCCTGTCCTTCCAGGATCAGTGCGACCCTTCAAGAGCAGCGCGGACGACGTTGCCTGAGCCGTTTTTGCTACCATCCTGCTCCGGGTTGGCGGTGGCATCGCCCCGCCGGCCTTTGTTGTGTGCAAACCCTCTCCAGAAGGACCACGCAGGACTAATGCCGACCGTCAATCAACTCGTACGCAAGGGTCGCACCGCGCCGAAGGCGAAGGTGAAGACACCTGCGCTGCGCGGCGCGCCGCAGAAGCGGGGCGTCTGCACGCGCGTCTACACGACGACCCCGAAGAAGCCGAACTCGGCTCTGCGGAAGGTCGCCCGCGTGCGCCTGACGAACCAGATGGAGGTCGGCGCCTATATCCCCGGCGAGGGGCACAACCTGCAGGAGCACTCGGTCGTCCTCATCCGCGGCGGCCGCGTAAAGGATCTGCCGGGCTTCCGCTACAAGGTGATCCGCGCCGCACTCGACTCCTCGGGCGTTGCCGATCGTAAGCAGGGCCGCTCCAAGTACGGCGCGAAGAGAGGCGCGTAACCATGCCGCGCCGCGCAGAGGTTCAGGTCCGGACGCTGGACCCGGATCCGGTCTACAACTCGCGCCTGGTCACACAGGTGATCAACCGCGTGATGGCGGCCGGGAAGCGCTCGACTGCCGAGCGGATCGTCTACGGCGCCCTCGACACGGTCGGCGAGCGCACCGGCAAGCCACCGCTGGAGGTGCTGGAGCAGGCGATCAAGACGGTCACGCCTGTGCTCGAGACCCGCAGCCGCCGCGTCGGCGGCGCGAACTACCAGGTGCCGGTCGAGGTGCCGCAGCGCCGCGCGCGCACGCTCGCGATCCGCTACCTCGTCACCTACGCGCGCGAGCGCCGGGAGAAGGGCATGGACGAGAAGCTCGCCGGCGAGATCCTCGACGCGATGAACCAGCAGGGCGGCGCGTGGAAGCGGAAGGACGACATGTACCGCATGGCCCAGGCAAACAAGGCGTTCGCGCACTACCGGTGGTAGCCGTGGCAACTCAGGAAAAGGCACGCACCGGCCTCGAGCGCGTCCGCAACATCGGGATCATGGCGCACATCGACGCCGGCAAGACGACGACGACCGAGCGGATCCTCTACTACACCGGCCGCACCCACAAGATGGGCGAGGTGCACGAGGGCGCCGCCGTGATGGACTGGATGGCGCAGGAGCAGGAGCGCGGGATCACGATCACCTCGGCTGCGACGACGGCGTTCTGGCGCGATTTTCGCATCAACATTATCGATACGCCCGGGCACGTGGACTTTACGGTCGAGGTCGAGCGCAGCCTGCGCGTCCTGGACGGCGCGATCGCGGTCTTCGACTCGGTCGCGGGTGTCGAGCCGCAGTCGGAGACGGTCTGGCGGCAGGCGGACAAGTACCGTGTGCCCCGGATAGCGTTCATCAACAAGATGGACCGCACCGGCGCCGACTTCTTCGGCTCCGTCCAGTCGATGGTCGACCGCCTCGGCGCGCACCCCGTCCCGGTGCAGCTGCCGATCGGCCAGGAGGAGCACTTCCGCGGCGTCGTCGACGTCGTCGAGATGAACGCCGTGATCTGGAAGGACGACCTCGGCACCGAGTTCGAGAGGACCGACATCCCGGCCGAGCTCCTCGAGCAGGCGCAGGAGTACCACCACCAGCTGATCGACTCGGTCGCAGACCAGGACGACGAGCTGTTGGAGACCTACCTCGAGAACGAGGAGGCCGTAACGCCGGAGATGCTGAGGCGCGCGCTTCGCAAGGCGACGCTCGACATCACGGTCACGCCTGTGCTGCTCGGCAGCGCGTTCAAGAACAAGGGCGTCCAGCCGCTGCTCGACGCCGTGATCGACTTCCTGCCGAGCCCACTCGACGTTCCGCCGATTCACGGCATCGACCCGCGCACCGAGAACGAGCTCTCACGGCGCCCGGCGCTCGACGAGCCGTTCTCCGCACTCGCGTTCAAGGTCATGTCCGACCCCTACGTCGGGAAGCTGACGTACATCCGCGTCTACTCGGGCCAGATGAAGCAGGGCGACCGGGTGATGAACACGACGACCGGCAAGTCCGAGCGCATCGGCCGCATCCTGCAGATGCACGCGAACCACCGCGAGGAGCGCCGGGAGATCGGCGCGGGCGAGATCGCGGCCGTCGTCGGCCTGAAGGCGACGACGACCGGCGACACGCTCGCGATCGACACGGCCCCGATCCGGCTGGAGTCGATGACCTTTCCGGAGCCGGTGATCTCGGTCGCGATCGAGCCGAGGACGAAGAGCGACCAGGACAAGCTCGGCAACGCTCTCCAGCGCCTCTCGGACGAGGACCCGACGTTCCGCGTGCGGACCGACGAGGAGACCGGGCAGACGCTCATCTGGGGGATGGGCGAGCTGCACCTCGAGATCATCGTCGACCGCCTGACCCGCGAGTTCAACGTCGACGCGAACGTCGGGCGGCCGCAGGTCGCCTACCGCGAGACGGTCGACAAGGCCGTTGAACGGGTCGAGGGCAAGTTCGTCCGCCAGACCGGCGGTCGCGGCCAGTACGGGCACGCAGTGATCAACCTCGAGCCCACGGAGCCCGGCGAGGGCTACGAGTTCATCGACAAGATCGTCGGCGGCAAGATCCCGCGCGAGTACATCCCCTCGGTCGACCTCGGCGTCCAGGAGGCGATGGAGTCCGGTGTGCTCGCCGGCTACCCGGTTGTCGACGTCCGCGTCACGCTCGTCGAGGGCTCGTACCACCAGGTCGACTCGAGCGAGATGGCGTTCAAGGTCGCCGGCTCGATGGCGTTCAAGAACGCGATGCAGCGGGCGAAGCCCAAGCTGCTGGAGCCGGTCATGGCCGTCGAGGTCGTCACGCCCGACGAGTACCTCGGCGACGTGATGGGCGACCTCAACTCCCGCCGCGGCCGGGTCGAGGGCCTCGAGCCGCGGGGGAACACGCAGGCGATCCGGGCCAAGGTCCCGCTCGCCACCATGTTCGGCTACGCCACCGACCTGCGCTCGACGACGCAGGGGCGGGCCACGTTCACGATGCAGTTCGATCGGTACGAGGACGTACCGCAGTCGATCGCGGGCGAGATCGTCGACGCCCAGACC
>JBKOVL010000291.1:0-4607 GCA_046723895.1 Actinomycetota bacterium
GGCCGGCACCGATGAGTTTCCGCAGTTCGGCCGGTGGTAGGCATCGACCAACACGCGGAAAGGAGCTGAGGTGTCGAAGATCTCGCAGGTAGGCAGGGTGATCGTGCCGGTGTCCGACCAGGACAAGGCGATCGCGTTCTATACGGACAAGCTCGGGTTCTCCCTCACCGCCGACATCCCGTTCGGCGAGGGCGACCGGTGGGTCGAGGTCTCGCCGCCCTCGGGCGGGACCGCGATCGCGCTCACGCGCCCGCAGGGCGAGTTCACTGCCGGTCGCGAGACCGGGATCGCGCTGACCACGACCGACGCACGCGCCGCGCACGCCGAGCTGAAAGAGAATGGCGTCACGGTCGACGAGGAGCTGATCGGCGGCGACGGCACGGTGCCGCTGCTCTTCATGTTCAAGGACGTCGACGGCAACGGTCTCATGGTCGTCGAGCAACCCGACGCCTAACCGAGCACCCCGGATTTGAAGCCGGCGGCCTAGATAGACGCCGTCTTAGATTGCACCTGTGAAGGTGTCGCACGCCGCGGGCTTGCCGGTCCGGTAGCCGCGCGAGAACCAGCGCCTGCGCTGCTCCGACGAGCCGTGCGTCCAGGTTTCCGGGTTGACCTGGCCCCCGGTGCGCTCCTGGATCCGGTCGTCGCCGATCGCGGCGGCGGCGCTCAGGCCGGAGTTGATGTCCTGCGGGGTGAGCTGCTCGATCAGCCCGGTGGCGAGGGCGTGCGCCGCCCAAACCCCAGCGTAGCAGTCGGCCTGGAGCTCCGAGCGGACGCCTATGCTCTCGGGTCCCTGGGCGTCACCGCGGATCCCGTCGAGCACGCCGAGCTGGTCCTGGACGTGGTGGCCGTACTCGTGCGCGAGCACGTAGGCCTCGACGAACGGCGTCACGTTCACCCCGAGCCGCGACTTCACCTCCTCGAAGAACCCGAGGTCGAGGTAGACGCGATGGTCGACGGGGCAGTAGAAGGGCCCGACCGCGGACGTCGCATAGCCGCAGCCGGTCTGGATCGAGTCGGTGAAGAAGACGGTGTCGACGTACTGGTAGCGCCGGTTGCTCCGGGTGAAGACCCCATCCCAGAATCTCTGGACGCTGTTCACGACGCCGACAATCCGGCAGTCCTCCCGTTGGTTTGCGTCCTGGCCCGTGCGGCAGTCGTCGGAGATCGAACTCGGCGTATCGCCCCGGCCGACGCGCGTGTCGTCGAGCGGCGCGAGCTGACCGAGGCCGCCGTTGCCGGAGAGCAGGGCGATCAGAAGGTAGACGACGAGGCCGATGACGCCGAGACCGCCGCCGCCGAGCACGAGCGGGCCGCCTGCGCGGCGCCCTCGGACGTCCGTGACCTGGCCGGTGTCGAGCGTGGTACCCCGGCGAAAGCGCATCTCCGCCCGATACCCGGTGCTACGCGTCCTGATGCACGGTTTCGCCGCTTCACGCGGCCGACACGCTCGTCGGGCGGGCACGATGCCCGCCCGACTCGACGTCCAGGTCTACCCGGAGACCGCGACCTGCCCGCGGATCTCGCCGCCGGCGTTCTTCGCGGTGTGGACGTTGACGTAGGCGCGGTGGCCCTCCAGCGCCGCGACTGTCGCCTTCGTAATCTTGACGGTCCCGATCTGGCCGCTCCGACACGGGCCGCAGAGCGGCACGATTACCGGGCCCGAGACGCCGGGCTTGCCGCGATGGATGTGGGAGGCGAGCGCCTTCCCCGTCAGCGACGAGAAGGTCAGCTTCCATTTGAGGACAGCCCCGGTCTTGTTCTCGACATAGGTGCCGGTGAACAGGCCGCGGGCAGACGCAGCACCCTTGGCCTTCGGCACCTCACTGTTGCTCGCCAACGCCGCGCGAACCTTGTAGACCTCTGCCCGCTGGGCAGCCGGCGCGAGCGCGACGACGACGAGCGACACAACGGCCACCGCGCCGACGAGCGAAACCATCTTCTTCACGAACCCTCCTCCTTCGACTCCCTGCCTGCTCTAGGAGTTCCTTCGGAGTCGGGGCCGGATCGGTTTTACTGAGCCGCGAACCGCACCTCGGCGCGGGCGCGGCGGCGCGCAGCCTCGACCTCGCGGTCGCGCGGAAGAGCGGTCGTGACGAGTGCTCCGAGCAGCCGCTCCGTCGCCGCGGTCACCTCCGCGACAGCCTGCTCGAACGCGACCTCGTTCGCACGTGAGGGCTTCTGCATCCCGCTCACCTTGCGCACGTACTGCTCGGCGGCAGCATGGATCTCCTCGTGCGTTGTCGGCGGCTCGAAGTTGTAGAGCGTTCTGATGTTGCGGCACATGCGAGAGATCGTAGTCAGAGGGGCGATCGTCAGGGTGGGGGCACGCGCTCCGGGTAGCGCGGCAGGCCGTCGTCGGGAATGGGCTCCCACGGTGCGGCGTACGCCGTGAACTGTCGGTAGGTCGGCCGCACGCCCGGGTCGGAGTCGAACGTGCCCATGCGCACTGAGACCACGTCTGGCTCGTCGGGGCTCTGCGCGAACAGGGCGCCTCCGCAGACCGAGCAGAACACCTTCTTGAAGCCGTCGGGTGGATCCCACGAGGAGAGCAGGTCCTCTCCTGCGGTGATCCGAAGCGATCCCGGGACGACGCGGGCGGAGACCGCTGCGGCCGAGCCGGTGCGGCGCTGGCAGCGCGAGCAGTGGCAGTAGCCGGCGGAGACCGGCGGCTCGGTCACCTCGTAGCGAACGCCGCCGCACAGGCAGCCGCCGGTGAGCGGCAGGTCGGGCATGCGGGGGAGAATACGAAGATGACCGCCCGCGAGCGGCAGCGGATTCGGTCGCCGGGATCGTCGAGGACGCGTTCGTGCACAGCGCCAGCGCCGTCTGCGATCATCGGCGAGAGGCCAGTCGGAGCGCGCGGAGGTGTGCGGCCTCGATCTTCGCCGCCGTCGCCGCATCGTGCGACCACCGCGGCCAGGAGTAGGCGGTCGGGCCGTCGAGCTTGCAGTCCATAGTGCAGGCAAGGATCACACCGGAGGCGGTCGTGCTGAACAGGCCCGCGTCGCCGAGGATCCTGCGCACGGCGCTCGCACCGCGACGCCGGCGGACGATGTCGAAGATGTCCCAGTCCTCGATCCCGTCGCGGATCTGCTCGAGGCGCGCGCTCGCGATCGGCCCGCGCCGACCGGGGTAGAGGAGGACATACTCGCCCCGTTTTCGCAGGCTCTCGAGCGGGTTGCCCGAGTAGTAGGAGGTCGTGCCCTCTGCGTAGAGCGTCCCCGGGATCCCCTCCAGCGCGTTCCAGAGCAGGAACATCCGCGGATCGGAGAGCGGCTCGGTCAGCGTGTAGCGCGGGCTACCGGGGATTCCGTCGTACGTGGACGACCAGACGGTCTTGCCGGCTCTGCGGACCGCCTGGAGCGCGGCCAGCTTCTCGCGCGGCGCGTTGTACTCGCCGTAGTACCGGCGGGAGAGCACGGTCCAGATGTCGACGTCGTCGCCGCCCCTGTCGTCCCAGAGGTACCTGTTGCGATTGGTCGGGTTGCCGGTGACGAGGACCTTGGCTCCCGGGAAGCACTCGTGCGCGGTCGCGGCCTGCCGCCCGACGAGCCGCATTCCCTGGACGCCGGGCTCGTCGAGGGCGTAGAGGTACGGCACCCGGCCCGCGAGCCAGCCATGCTGCTCCCAGAAGCTGCGGATCGAGTGGAGGTAGTCGCACCAGGCCTCGGGCGCGTACGGCGAGAATCCGGCGATCCGGCTTCCCACCTGCGTACGCTGGTTCGAGATCGGAATCCGCATGGCCGCGAAGCCCGTCTCGTTCTCCCGGATCATGTTGCCCGCCGTGTCGAGCCACCATTTCCGCGAGGGTGTGTACCCGGCCTGCGAGTGCGGCTCCCCGAAGCCCCAGCCGGCGGGCGAGATCCGGTAGGCCGAGAGGAAGTCGAAGAGCGACTCGTTCGCCTGGGCGCGCGCCTTGTTCGAGCCGAGATGGTAGAGCTCGTCCGCCTTCTTGACGTACGACTGCGGCACCACGTGGAACGCGGCCACGAGGTTGCCCCGCGCGTCGTCGGGCGCCGGCAGGCGTACGGGGTAGACGGTGATCGAGACCGGGACCTTGGTCGCGTGGTGGTCGGCGGTAACCCGCACCGTCGCGCGGTAGCGGCCCGGCTTCGCGTCGTCCGGGACGACGACCTGAAGATACAGAGGTTGGTTCCGCTTCTCGGTCGCGTGCCCCGCGCCGTCCCAGGGCAGGAGGGCGTCCGGTGCGGTCCGGCGGCCTGACTGGACGAAATGGCCGAAGTAGAGCGCGGCCTTCAGCGGGGCGAGACCGTAGCCGTCGATCGAGGCAGATACGGTCCGCGCTCCGCGCGTCACGATCCAGGCCCCCTCGCGCTCGCCGATCGCGGCGTTCAGGGTGACCGACGCGGCGCCCCCCTGCGGGAGCCGGGCCGAGCCCGGAATCGTCTGCGACGAGGGATAAGCGAGGACTCCGGCCACGGCTGCGGGGGCGAGAACGAGCGCCGCCGTTGCTGTCATGAAGCCTCGAAAGATCATCACCTGAATGGCCTCGGCCTCGCCGGAGGCTAGGGGATCCCTCGGACGAGTGGGCAGTGCGTCTAGCTCAGGCTATCTCGCCAGGCGATTGCCTGACGCATTGGAGC
>JBKOVL010000136.1:0-4347 GCA_046723895.1 Actinomycetota bacterium
GAGTTGTTCTACGCCGGCCGCCTCCACGAGTTCAACGTCGTCGACGCCGACCTGTGGCGGGTGCGGTTCACGCCCCGGTCACGGCCGGTCGAACTCACGACGGAGGAGCTGCGGGCGACGAGACGCCGCTCCTCTTTGGACGCCGAACGCCGCATCGAGATAGCGCCGACCGGGGTGCCCGCTCACGACCGCCGCACCTCACGCCCGAGACTCGTGTGCGTAGGAGCTGTGCGCAGGAGCAGCGCGTCTAGACAGTCATGAAGACACATGGGACCCTGGTTCGGTACGCGGCGTCGGGGGGGTGGAACATGCGTCGATTCGCCTTTGTCTTGCTTGCAGTAGCCGTCGGATTCGTGGCGTTGGGTCCCCCGGTGGCGGCAGAGCCCGATGCTGGCCTCAACCGACAGGTCAGCGGCGCGTTCGCCGGAACCAGTGTCTTTGACGATGACGCGCCGCAGTGCCCGTTCGGCTTGTTCGTGTACCAAGTGCATGACGCGACCTACACGACCGCGAACGGCCGCTCCGGGTCGTTCCACCTCGCCGGTTGCGTGGACGTCGCGCCCATAGGGTTCTCCTACTCGGGCCTATTCGTGGTGACCACGCCCAACGGGGCGATCCTGAACGGGACCGTTACGGGTGTGATCGGAGGTACCTCGGCGACCGGCCCGTGCGAACCCCCGACCCCCGCTCCTGTCGCGCTTGACTTCACCCTCGCGCTGACGCAGGGGACAAGGAGCTTCCAGCACACGACGGGCACCATCCACCTCACCGGAACCTGGTGCTCTCCACTTGTGCCCTTTGCGCCCGGACCCATCTTCGGCACGCTCACTGGGGCCTTGCAGCGCGGCTAGCAGAAGAGGCCCATCGCCGGCATCGGCGAGGACGTTGGCCTTCGTCTCGACTGTTCACCGAGACGAAGGCCACGAAGCGCAAGGGCTCGAGCGCATGCGCCCATGAGTGGGAGCACCTCGTGTACACGACGCGCTGCCGACTCTGCGGCGAGCAGCGTTGAGACCGGCTGTGGCCGAGGCGCGATCGACACGCGCCCGACCGCGCCGGTGCCGCGCCAGCCAGCCAAGGGCCCATGCCGAGCGCGGCGCTCCCGGACCGGACCGGCGATGACCGACGCCGACCCGAACCCGAGACCCTGGGGACCAGATTGACCGGAGAGAACGTGGGTCCACGCGAGCGTGTGGGCGACGGCATACCGGTTGACCTTGGCGCCTCGGTGCGCCACGCCCAGACAGTCGAGCGTCGCGTCGTCGTCCTCGTCGCGACCGAAGTACAACGCGAGCAGCTGGGCAACGGCCTCGCGTTCGGGGCTAGCCATCCGGTCGTTGACGTCCTCGTCGCGCTCACGTTCGTGCTCATCCGAGGATTCTCGCCCGGTTCAACGGCACTGCTGCCGGCACCGGGTTCTTCAACTACAGCGGACGACGGACCTAACGGAAGCCGGCACCGATGACCAAGAACGGGAGGAAGCAATGAGAGGACACGTTCGCAAGCGTGGCGGCGGCTGGGTGTTCGTCGTCGACCAAGGCCGCGATCCCTAGACCGGCCGGCGTCGGCAGCGGTGGAGCCGGCAGTTTCCGACGCGACGCGAGTGCGAAGCCGAGCTGCGCAAGGCCGTCGGCCGCGTCGAGACCGGCGCCGAGCCGGTCCCCGAACGCGTCACCGTTGCCCAGCTCGCCCAGCGGTGGTATGGGCACATGGACGCGGTCGGGAGGCCGAAGTTCAAGGTCCGCCAGGGCTACCGCCACGCGGTCGACGTGCACGTGCTCCCGCTGATCGGCGCCATCGAGGTGAGTCGGGTGCGCGTCGCCGACGTGCAGACAGTCCTCGACCGGTACGCCGAGACGCACTCGCCGGGCACGACCCGCTGGTTGCGCGTGGTCCTCAGCGGCATGTTCCGGTTCGCGGTCACGCAGGAGCTGCGGGACGTGAACCCGGTGGCGAGCACCGCCACGCGAACGCCGCCGAAGCCGAAGTTGGCGATCCCGGAGCCGGACGAGGTCGCCGCGATCGTCGAAGCGGCGCGCGGCACCCGCTGGGCGGTCCCGATCTTGCTCGCCGCCGTCACGGGCTGCCGTCGAAGCGAGCAGCTCGGGCTCGCCTGGCGCGACATCGACTTCGACGCCGCGACGGCCACCGTCCGGCAGACCCTGCACCGCGTCTCCGGCGAGCTCGTCCTCGCCGACGAAGGCAAGACCAAGCACGCGCACCGGACGATCCCGCTCCCCGCGTTCGCGATCGAGCGGCTCCGCGAGCACCGCGCCGAGCAGCGACGCCCGCGCCTCGCAACCGGGTTCGCCTGGCACGACCTCGACCTCGTCAACGACCGAGGCGATGGACGGCCGATGGACGTAGACCTCTACTCGCGGTCGTTCCGGCGCATCGCCCGGGGCGTCGGCGTCGACTGCCGCCTGCACGACCTCCGGCACGCCTGGTGCACCCGGATGGCGAGGTCCGGTCTGCACCCGACGGAGGTTTCGGAAGTGGCCGGGGACGCCTCGCCGAGCTTCACGCTCAGCACGTATCAGCACAGGACAGCGGAGTCGCTCGGGCGGGTCCGGGCGGCGGTCGAGGCAGCGTTCGACTGAGGGGACGTTTGCAGAATGTTTGCAAGTCGGGGCTCCCGGGCGCCGGCGAGCAGGCGTTTCTCCAGGTCAGAGCGCCGGGAAGGGCTGAAGTCGGTCATACCTCCGACGGGCTGACCTCGTCGAGCGTCCGGGCGGCGGGCTCGGGCAGCCACGGGAGCACCAGGACCGCCGCGAGCAAGGGCGCGACGCCGCAGACAGCGATGGCGGGTCCTAGTCCACCGAGGACGTCATCGAGATTCGTCGCCACCAGGAGCCCGGCGGCGGAGCCGACGACTGCGCACACCAGCAGCAGCGCGTTCGACGTACCACGCACTTCGGTCGGGAAGAGCTCGGTGTCGAACGCGACCAGGACGATCGCGGCGCAGCTCGCAGCGATGATGGCGAACGTCGCCGTCACCCACAGCACGAGCCCGCCTCCCACGAAGAACGCCATCTGGAGGATGGTGGCCGCGGCGAGCGCAACGATCGCGACGGGTCGGCGGCCCCGCGTCTCGGCGAGGCGCGCCGCGATCACGATTCCTATGAGCCCGGGCAGTCCGGCGGTGACGCCACGGAAGACAGCGATCAGTGTGTTCGAGTAGCCGTGCTCGTCCGTGAGAAACCGGTTCGTGAGCTGGGCGGAGGGAGCGCTGAAGAAGTTTGTGAGGAACGCGGCCAGCCCCAACAAGACGAACCGGAAGCCGTAGACGTTCGCGAAGACCTCCCGCAGCTGCCCGCGCCGCCTCGCCCGGTTCGCGAGATTCGCGTACCGACTCGTCTCGTGGAGGTTTCGTGCGAGGCGAGGGAGCAACAAGATCGTCAACGCGCTGATGGCGAACACGATGCGCCACGCCTGCGGCGCGAGATCCGAGATCGGCAGGAGCACGACGGCGATGGCGAAACCGGCGCCGTACGCGAGCGCGAGCATCGACAACGCGTACGCTCGCGCGCCGTCCGGCGCTTCCTCGATGGCCGCAATGCCCGCGACGACCAACGCCGCGTTCACGAACGCCCGGGTCAGCACCTGCGCGCCGGTGAAGGCAACGAAGGTCGGCGCGATCGCTGAGATTGCGTTGGTGACGCCGACACCCGCGAAGCAGATCAGGAGCAGGCGCCGGCGTCCATGCCGGTCGGCGAGCGCGCTCGCGACGAGCGAGACCAGCACGCCTCCGCGTGATACCGCCAGCGCGAGGCCGAGCCCCCGGTTCGACTCGCCGAACGTCTTCGTGACCGAGTCCGCGGTCTGGCCGAACAGCGCACCGCCGAAATTCGCGAGCGCCGCGATCGCCGCCACCGTTGCCAGGAGCGCGGTGGCGCGAGCGGGAAACGGCACCGGGGGAAGGAGCGGCGAGCGCTTCGGTGGCGGCGGCTTCGGTCGTCCCTCGATCTCGGCTGCGAAGAGATCGGCCCGGTGCCGCAACGTGCGATGCTCTCCCCGGCGAAGGATCGGGCCGAGGAACCACTGGAAGTACGGGACGTGCGGCGCGCTGTCGAGCACCATCGAGACCCGTGCCCTTCCCGTGTCCTCGGGCTGGATCTCGACGCGGAGACGGGCATTCGGATCGGTCCAGTCGGGCAGGGTTCCGGCAAGCGTGCCGTCGTCGTCGCGGCGCAGCCCGAGCGCTTTGCGCGCGACTTCCTCGACCTCGGTCGGTGACGCCTCGACGGTGACGATCACGGGCCGACGCACGTGCGGCATGCTAGGGCGTTCGCTCTCGACGACCAGTGCAAGGAGCGCTCATGCCCAAGTTGAAGCCCGGTGATGCAG
>JBKOVL010000179.1:0-5091 GCA_046723895.1 Actinomycetota bacterium
ACGGGGGAGTTGAACACGCTTCCCTCCTCGATGTAGTGGCAGCGGAGGGGTCTAGGGCCCGGCCGAATACAGCGGCGGAAAGGATGGTGACTGATATGACAACGCGAACGTCGGGCGAAACCTTGGCAGCGAGCGACCTAGTCGCGAAGTACTTCCGGGGGCTCGGCGATCCGAGCCGGCTACCGATCCTCGAGCACTGCAGAGCGAGGGCGAGTTCTCCCGCTGCTCGCGCTCGGCCGCGCCGCAGCAGTTAGTTCTCGCCGGACGCCCGCTCAATCCGCGCATTCAGCGCACCATTCATCTGCTCGAACCCGGCCTACGAGCAGTCCGTCGCGCCCGCCCGACCTGAAGCCGAGGCAGTACCACGTGCCTCGACGCCTGAGCCCGCGCCAGGATCAGCTTGGCGAGGGTTGTCCCGACGCCGCGTCGCTGCCCTTCAACGGGCCTAAGCCGATCGCCGTCGTTGACATGCACTCACGCCTCCGATCCGCTCTCGGCATCCCAAGTGGCGGCGATCTCAGCTCGGACTGCAGAACGCGAGGCGTTCGCTCCCGCCTGCCGTCGCCGCTCCCTCGGCGAGGTTCCGCGTCGTCAAGCGCGCTCTCGATCCAGTGACGTTCCGCCCTGGCCAGCCTGTCTTGGTGTCGCTGGCGGGCGACCTCGGATGAATGGATGCAAGAACATTTCGCGGCTCCCCCAGTCGGTTCGTCTCTTCTGCGCTAGGGACTCCGGACGGCCGGCGCCTATTCCTAGGGGCGGTCGAAGCTGCCGTCGACGATTGCCCTCTCGGCTCGGCCCACGTGGTACGCGTTCTCGAGACTGCGGCGTAGGCGTAGGGGTGGTGGAAGGCGTCCATTGCACGGCCGGGCGGGACCTCGATCTCCAAGCCCGCGCCGGTCGTCAGGTCGCGGACGGAGAGCTCTACTCGATCGCTATCGGGGTGCCAGAGGAGGAGGACTTCGTCGGTGCCGCTCACCCGCCGGGCCAGTTCTCGAGCCGGCGCGCTCACGCATTCGCTCCCTGCGGGCTGCGGGCGGCGGTCGTTTTTGCACTCCCGGCGCGTCGCCCGCGGGTCATGGACTCCGAGACGAGATCGGAATCATCGCGCAGGCCGACGACGACATGCACGACTGGCTGGGCGAAGCGCCGCTGGGCCCGTCCAACCAGGTCGCGCGTGAGCCAGTTCGAGCGGCCCTCGCGATGAGTGGCGATCACGATCTCTTGAGCCCCGAATTCGTGGAGCGCGTCGCTGATCGCCTGCAGTGGATCGGCGTCGCCGACCCGGCCTTCCGACTCGATCCCGGCGGCCCTGATGCGTTCGAGGGACGCGGCAAGGCGGACGCCGGCGCCACGCCGCGCCTCGTCCTCGTCGGACAGCCAGTGCCGAAGGCGCGAGTTGAGAGCCGGCGCCATCACGAGCACCTCTGCGGGCGGCTCGCTGCCGGTCAGGAGGTTGATCACGTCACGAAGCGCCGCGCCTTCGAGGGCCTCGTTCGCGACCACGAGGATCCCCCGCTTCCCCGCGTTGGCGGGTCTGGTCGCATGGGTGGTCGGGTTCTTCATGGTTCCCTTTCACAGTGGTAGGGCTGTCGTGGGCAAGAGACTCCGGGCGACCGGCGCCTATTCCCCAGCGTTGCCGCCGCCCGCACGGGGGGCTCGGCAGGTCGGGCGCGACATCGGGGTCCCGCGCGAGGAACCCGGCCCGGGTCATCGTCCAGAACGGCGCTGGTAGATCATTCTGAAGTCGGTGAGCAATGTCAGCGTGAGCCTGCTGAGCGGCTTCGCGGCCGCGGTCGACGGCGTGCCGGTCCCGGAGAAGGCTTGGCGGCTGAAGAAGGCGCGCGAGCTGGTGAAGCTGCTCGCCCTCGCTCCAGGCCATCGCCTCCACCGCGAGCAGGTGATGGACGTGCTCTGGCGCGACCTCCGGTCGGCCGCGGCGGCGAACAACGTCAATCAGGCCGTGTACGTCGCGCGACGGGCGCTCGCCGCTGACGCGATCCAGGTACGGGACGAGATGCTCCAGCTCGGGGCGGACGTCGACGTCGACCGGCTGGAGCTCGCCGCCGCCGAGGCGCTCCGCTCCGGGACACCCGCCGCGTACCGCGCGGCGCTCTCCCTCTACCGCGGCGAGCTGCTGCCGGAGAACCGCTACGACGACTGGGCGGCGGGACGGCGTGACGAGCTCGCGGATCTGGCCGCGAAGCTGGCGGAGGAGCTAACCGCCCTCGGCTCTGGCGACGCCGACCGGCTGCCCCCCTTGCCCGCAACCTCGAGCTCGTTCATAGGGCGCGACCGCGAGCTCGCCGAGCTGAAGGCGCTGCTCCGCGGCACGCGCCTGCTCACCCTCGTCGGGACCGGAGGCGCGGGCAAGACACGGCTCGCGCTCGAGCTGGCCCGCGCAGCCGAGCAGTCGTACCCGGACGGCGCGGCGCTCGTTGAACTCGATCCTCTCGCCGATCACCGACGCGTCCCCGACGCCGTCGCGGCCGCACTCGACGTGCGGGCGCTCCCTGGACTGGAGCTCGTCGACGCGGTGATCGACTTCCTCGCGTCGAGGTCCCTGCTGCTCGTCGTGGACAACTGCGAGCACCTGCTGGCAGCAACGGCGGGGCTCGCTGACAAACTCCTCCGCTCCGCACCTCAGCTCACGATCCTCGCGACAAGCCGCGAGCCACTGCGTGTGGCCGGGGAGGTCGTGTTCCGGGTTCCGTCCCTCGACATCTCTGACCCGGGAGAGGCTCTCGGCCCGCGGGCTCTCATCCGCTACGAGGCCGTGCGGCTCTTCGTCGAGCGGGGAGAGGCGGCAGCCCCTGGGTTCGCACTCGACGAGGAGAACGCGATGGACGTCGCCCGCATCTGCTTCCGTCTCGACGGCCTCCCGCTCGCGCTCGAGCTCGCCGCCGGCCGTCTGGGAGCACTTGGTCCTACGGCGATCGCGGAACGCCTCGACGATCGCTTCCGCGTGCTCCGCAGCGGCAGCCGCGCGGCGCCCACGCGGCAGCAGACGCTCGCGGCCACGCTCCAGTGGAGCCACGACCTCCTCGAGCCGGACGAGCAGATGCTGTTTCGACGGCTGGCGGTCTTCGCCGGCGGCTTCGGGCTCGAGGCGGTCGAGAAAGTGTGCGCCGGCAGCGACCTCGATCCTCGGGACATCGCTGACGTGCTCGGACGTCTCGTCGAGAAATCCCTGGTGGCCGCCGACGACGGAACCTCACGCGAGCGCCGCTACCGCCTGCTCGAGACTGTTCGCCTCTACGGGCGGGGGCGACTCGACGAGGCGGGCGAGACCTCCACGCTCGTCGAGCGGCACGCCCGCTGGGCGCTCGCGCTGGCCGAGCAGGAGCGCGGCTCGCCGCGGCTCGACCGCGACGCCGCGAACCTGCGCGCGGCCCTCGACACGTTGCTCGAGCGGGCGCCGGGCGACGCACTCCGGCTCTGCGTCGCGCTCTGGCCCTTCTGGCTGCGCCGGATCGACCTTCACGAGGCGGAGCGGCGCTTCGACGAGGCCCTCGCCGCGGCCCCGGAACGCACGGCTCTTCGAGCCGAGGCGCTGCTCGCCGCAGCGGCGATCGACTTCCGCAGCGGGGCGCTCGACCGCGGGCTCCCCCACGCCGAGGAGAGCCACGGCGTCGCGTCCGAGATCGGCGATGCGCGCGCCGAGTGGCGGGCACTCCAGTTCCTGGGCGAGTTCGGCCTCGAAATCGACGCGGCCGACGTGGCGATGCCGTGGCTCGAGCGCGCACTCAAGCTCGCACGGCGTGAGGGCTTCGCGGCCGCGGAGGCGATCGGCGTCTATTCGCTCGGGGTCGCGTACAGGATCCGCGGGGATCTCCTCCGCGCGGAGGAGCTCATCGCCCGGAGCATCGAGCTCTTCAGAGCGCTTGCCGGCTCGCCGGAGCGGATTCCGTCCCCGGTCAACATCGCGGAGATCCGGATGCGCCCACCTGGAGGTCGGGCCGGGCTCCACGTCGTCTTCGAGGACACCCTGCAACCGTTCGTCGAGATCTCCTGCGATGCCGCCGTCAGCTACATCCTCGCCTACCAGGCTGGGATCGTTCGGGCACGCGGCGACCTCGCCCGAGCGCGCGCGCTGCTCGACGAGAGCGCGGCCCGGTTCGAGAAATCCGGTGACGAGCCCGGGAGGGCGGCCGTGCTTGTCCGGCGCGCATACCTCGAGCTGACCGAGGAAGCACTTCCCGAGGCCCGCCGAGCACTCGCGGAGGCGCTCGAGCTGCGGCGCCGGCAGGGTGACCGCCGCGGTCTCGGGCTCGTGCTCGCCGGGCTCGGTCTGATCGACACGACAACCGGCGACTACCTCAGCGCGGAGCGGCACCTCGCCGAGGCCCGACACATCTTCCGACGCGCCGGCGATCGCTGGGGGCTTGCAAGCACCCTCTGGCGGACGGCCGACCTCGCCTTCGCACGCGGGAACGTCGACGACGCGGAAGCCGCGCTGGAGGAAGCCCGCGCGGCGCTCGAGGCGACCCAGCGGGAGCGCTGGATCGCGAACACCCTCGCCGGGCTCGCCGAGGTCGCAATCCTTCGCGGCGACGTGGAGCGCGCGTCTGCGCTCCTCATTGACGCGCGCGACCGCTACACGGCACGCGACGACGTGCTCGGTGTTGCCGACGCCGAGGAGCGGCTGCGGAGCCTCGCTAAGGATCCTCTAACTCGGCGCAAAGGGGCGCCGGATAGGACTACCCGGACCCCTAAGACGAAAGGAAGACAGAGATGAGTCAGACCATCGCCCCGGTGCTCGGGGAAGCAACGGTTCAGGAGCTGCGCGAGGCCGTCCGTGGAGTCGTCCTGACCTCCGACGACGAAGCCTACGAGGAGGCGTCTCGAATCTGGAACGGCATGTACGACGGCCGCAAGCCGGCCCTCGTCGTCCGCTGCACCGGCGCCGCCGACGTGAGCGCGGCGGTCGGCTTCGCACGCAGCAACTGCCTGACGATCGCCGTTCGCGGCGGCGGCCACAGCGTCGCCGGCTTCTCGACCTGCGATGGCGGGGTCGTGATCGACCTCTCGCCGATGAGGAGCGTGAGCGTCGATCCCGTAGCCCGCCGGGCGACCGTGGGCGGAGGCGCGGTC
>JBKOVL010000309.1:0-17185 GCA_046723895.1 Actinomycetota bacterium
GAGACCGGGAGCCGCGACGAAGAAGTCGAGCAGCCGCGTCGTCCGGTCGCGGGCCCGGTGGACGAGCATGAAGCCGCCGCCGCCCGGCCCCGTCAGTGGGCTCTCGACGACCCAGGACGCGAAGCCGGCGGCGATGCAGGCATCGACAGCGTTCCCGCCTTCGGCGAGCACGGCGGCGCCCACCTCGGCGGTCAGCGGATGTCCGGCTGCGATCGCTCCGCGCATGCGCGAAGCGTAGGGGCCCTCCCTAGGTCTCGCGCAGGAAGGCGGGCGGCTCGAGCACGTCGTCGGCGGCTATGTCGTGGGGATGGACGGCAAACGGCCGCCGTGGGCGGCGCTCCCCGCCGAGGCCGGTCGCGATCACCGTCACCCAGATCTGCCCCGTCAGCCGGTCGTCGATCGTTGCCCCGAAAATCAGGTTCGTGTCGTCGACGGCGCCCTGACGGACGACCTCGGCCGCCTCGTTGACCTCGAACAGCGAGAGATCGTCACCGCCGGCGATCGAGAGCAGGATCCCGCGCGCGCCGGTGAGCTCGGTGTCGATCAGCGGCGAGCGGAGCGCGCGCTCTGCTGCTTCGCTCGCCCTGTTCTCGCCGGTCGCATAGCCGATCCCCATGAGCGCGTTGCCGCCGTCCTGCATCACCGTGCGCACGTCCGCGAAGTCGAGGTTGATCAGCCCCGGCATCGTGATCAGATCACAGATGCCCTGGACGCCCTGGCGGAGGACGTCGTCGGCGATCTTGAACGCGTCCAGCATCGAGGTGTCCTTCTCGAGCACCTCGAGCAGCCGGTCGTTCGGAACGACGATCACCGTGTCGCAGGCGTCGCGGAGCGCCTGGACGCCGACGTCGGCCGCGCCCTTGCGGCGCGTGCCCTCGAATCGGAACGGCATGGTCACGATCCCGACCGCGAGCGAGCCGAGCTCGCGGGCGATCCGGGCGATGACCGGCGCGGCGCCCGACCCGGTCCCGCCGCCCTCGCCCGCGGCGACGAACACCATGTCGGAGCCGCGCAGCGCGCGCTTGATCTGGTCGTAGGCCTCCTCGGCCGCCTGCCGACCGACGTCCGGGTCGGCGCCGGAGCCGAGGCCCTCGGTCAGCTCACGGCCGATGTGGATCTTGACCGGCGCGTCGCTCATGTGGAGCTGCTGGATATCGGTGTTGACGGCGACGAACTCGACGCCGGTGATGCCCGCATCGATCATCCGGTCGAGCGCGTTCAGCCCTGCTCCGCCGATGCCGACGACGCGGATGACTGCGAGGTAGGCGGGTGAGTCGGCGCGCGGCGCCGCCCACAGGCGGGGCGGCTGCTCGGGCAGGGGCTCGACCCAGCGGGTCTCGCGCTCCGCCGGCGGCTCCGGCTGCGCGTAGGAGCCGCCCTCCGGGTCCGGCTCGGGCTCGGACTCCCAGCCGGGACGAGCCTCGGTGGCCGCCGGGGCGGTCGGCTGCGCGACGGCCGCCGGCGTCGGCTCGACCTCGGGCTCGGCTACCGGGCCAGGCTCGGGATCCGGCCGCCCCTCGTTCTCGCTCCGCTCGGCCTGCCGCTGGGCGGCCTCGGTCGCGCGGAAGAGCTCCGCGAGGGGGCCCTCACGCATGCTTGCGCGCTTTCGCGCCATTGAGCACCTCCTTCGCGAGCTCACGATACGCCTCGGCGGCCGTGCCGGTCGGGTCGTACTTCAGGATGGACGACCCCTTCACCGGCGCTTCCGCGTAGCGGATCGTCTTCCGGATCCGGGTCTTGAAGACGAGGTCGCCGAAGTTTTCCTCGAGAATCTCGAGCGCCTCCCGCGAGTGCAGGGTCCGGCTGTCGTACATGGTCGCCAGGATGCCCTCGATCTCGACCTCGGGGTTCAGGTTCTCGCGGATCATGCTGAGCGTATTCTCGAGCTGCACGAGCCCACGGAGCGAGAGGTACTCGCACTGGACGGGGACGATCACCCCGCTCGCGGCGACGAGCGCGTTGATCGTCAGCAGACCGAGCGACGGCGGCGTGTCGATGATGATGTAGTCGTAGCTCGACCCGATGGGTCGCAGCGCCCTCTCCAGCGCGCGCTCGCGGCCGATCATGCTCGACAGCGCGAGCTCGGCGCCGGCCAGATCGATCGAGGCGACGCCGAGGTCGATCTCGCCCTTGTGGATGACCTGCTCGATCGGAAGCCGGTGGACCAGGACGTCGTACATCGAGCGCTCGATCGTGTCCGGGTTCAGGCCCTGGCTCATCGTCAGGTTGCCCTGCGGATCGAGGTCGATCGCAAGCACCTTGTGTCCCTCTTCGGCGAACGCGACCGCGAGATTCAACGTCGAGGTCGTCTTCGCCACGCCGCCTTTCTGGTTGGCGAGCGCGATGACCCTGCCCACTCTGGCTCCTTCAGAGGTTGCGCTGTTCGAGCGCTCGATGTCCTGTACGGCCGCCATTGTGCCGGGCCGTCCTTCGGCTCAGGCTAGCAGAGTCCTGCTTGTGCCCTGAAGCATTTGCCGGCCGCGGGCCACGGCCTGTAGAGCCGAATCGGGGACATCGTGCTCCGCGCGGGCCCACTCCTCCGCCTCCTGCAGGAGCGCCCGCAGCTCGTGGAGCAGGTCGGCCGGAAGCGCGTCCTCGCGCTGCAGCGCCTCGATGCGCTCCAGCCGGGCGAGGACGCGGCGCGCTTCCTCCATGCTCTGACGCTAGCCCGGCCGGCGAGCCATGTCTGTGACGGGTCTGTCGCGAATGCGTCAACTCGCGGCCGCACGGGCCGAGAAGTAGCCGACCGGCGGCGGGCGAAGGCCGAGCAGTGCCTCGTCGAGGACGGTGAGCAGGTGCGCTCGGTCCTCGTGCTGGAGCGTCTCGACGATCGCGCGGCGCACGTCGTCGGCGACCTGGACGCCGCCTGTCTCCCCACGCGCGAGCGCACGCAGGCGGTCGATCAGCCCCGAGCGCTCGCGGTTCCCGTCGGCGAGCAGCAGCGTCGCGCGCATCGAGGCCGCCCAGAGGCCGTCGGGCCCCGCCAGCAGCGCCACGAGCGACTCGCGCAGCCGCTCGGAGCGGGCAGGCTCGTCCTCGAAGAGGGCGAGCTCCCAGCGCTCGATCGCCTCGACCAGCTCGGCGTCGCCCTCGGAGGTGCCGAGGCGCGCGAGCAGCTCGCAGGCGAGACTGCCGCGCCAGGGGTCGAGCCGGCCCGGCTCGCCCGCCGGCTCCGTTGCCGCGATGCCGGGCATCGGCCGCGCCCCGATCGTGTGCCGGTCGACCCGCTCGAAGACGACCGGCCCGGCGGCTGCCGGGGCGCTGGTCGCGTGACGGAGGGCGGTAACGGCAGCGGCGAACTCCACGGGAGCGTCGGCCGACGACTCGTCCTCCGCGGAGAGCTCCCGCTCGAGCTCGAGTACGCTGCTGCGCTCTGCCTCCTCGCCGAAGCGCAGCGGGAGAAGATCGGGCGCCTCCGGCCAGCGGAGAGCGAGGTCGGCCGCGGACGAAACATGCACCGTGATCCCCCGGCCGAGCGCGACCCGCCCGGCGACGGACAGGCCGACGAGCGGGGCGACGGCTCCGTACGAGCGACTCGACCCGTAGAGCGACCGCTCGAGCTCTGCGTAGATGCGCTCGAACGCGCCGTCCTCCCAGTCGAAGCCGCCGCAGGCCTCGGCGGTCCGCGTCACCAGCGGTAGGAGGATCGCCTGGAAGAGCACGCGGCGCTGCGAAGGCTCGCCGCCGGCGCGGCCGAAGATCGCCGTGGCCGGCTCCCGGCGGAGCTCCGCGAGCGCGATCTCGGCATCGGGCAGCTCGGCGAGCAAGAACGCGCGCGACTCGACGTGGTCGCGGATGAGCGGCCGGTACTCGTAGAGGCCCGACACGTGCTCGTCGAGGACGAACGGGATCTCTCCTCCGCCCGTCTCCGGCGCGAGCTTCGCGAAGGCGGCGAGGCAAAACCCGCGCACGGCTACGTGAAGGTGCGGAGCCCGCGCCACCGTCTCTCTATACCTGGCACCCAGGACACCAGTACGCGGTCCGGTTCGCGTCGCCCTGGCCACGCGAGCGGATCCGCTCGCCGCAGCGCGAGCACGGGCGGCCGACACGACGGTAGACGTCGTTCCGGTGGCGGGAGCCGTCGAGCGAGCCGCGCATGAGGCGGGCGGCCGCCTCGAGCGCCGCGCGCAGCTCGTCGTCCGTGGTCTCCGCGAGCCGCCGCCGGGGCGAGAGCCGTGCCTGCCAGAGCGCCTCCGCCTTCCACCTGTTCCCGATTCCGGCGACGAGGTGCTGGTCGAGCAGCGCGTCGCCCACCTCCCGCCCTCCGTCCTCGCGGCGGAAGTTGGCAACCATCCGCTCGAGATCCGGCTCCGGCGCGAGAATGTCCGGGCCGAGCCGCGCGAGCGAGCGCGCGTGCAGCTCGAGCACGGGTCCGTTCCAGAGCACGGCTTCGTGCTCGGCGCCGCGGAGGACGAGCCACGGGCGGCCCCGCCGCTCGGAACGGGAAGGGACAGGCCGCAGGCTTGTCTCTTCCCGGGTGACGAGCGTCCAGCGGCCCGACATGCGCAGGTGGCTGTGCAGCACGTAGCCGCCCTCGAACGAGAGCAGTAGGTTCTTGCCGACCGCCTCCACCGCGAGCAGTCGCCGCCCGTTCAGGCGCTCGGCGATCCGCGCGGCCGCCGCGCGGGGATGCGGGGTCTCGACCTCGACCCGCTCGCCGACGATCGGCTGCAGCCGCCGGGCCGCACGGTGGAGAGCGTCACCCTCGGGCACTCGGCGTCGCTCAGGGTCGGAGCACGGCGCGCCGCGGGCCGGCGAGGAATCCGGCCTCGACGAGGAGCGACAGCGCCTCGCTCTCGCCGACCGGAATACCGTCGAACCGCTCGACTGCCAGGCGCTTGCGCGTGAACCGGCGGGCATGCTCGACGAGCGCGGCCAGCGCGACTCGCAGCCACTCGTTCTCCCCAGCGACGCCGAAGGCGTCGCGGTCTTCCGGCGGGGGGTCGCCGGCTTCGCCGGCGACGCTCCCAGCCCAGTCCCGCAGCGGCACCAGTGAGCGGCCGCCCCGCTCGACGAAGAGCGCCGGCCGGCCTCCGAGGAGGACGACGTATGCGCCGGCGACGCGGGCCGCGCGTGCGCCCGCCCGCTTCGGCCAGGGCAGCACGGCCCCGTACGGCTGCGCGGGATCGGCCGCCGCGAGCACGAGCGGCTCGGCATCGTCTTCCTCGCGCGGCCGCAGCTCGCGCAGCCGCTCGACCGCCCCACCGAGCGCGAACTGGGCCCCGCCCAGCCCCTCGACGAAGTAGCCGCGCCGACAGAGCCCGAGCGTCTCCAGCGCCTTCAGCTCGGTGTAGACGGCGCCGTAGCCGCCCTGGATCCCTTCGGCACGCACGCCGTCGCGGGTGACGATCCCCTGCCGCTCGAGGAGCAGCTCGGCGAGCGCACGCCGATCCGGCTCGCCGGCGAAAAGGCGCTCCGACAACGACCACCGCCCCTGTGTAGCCGTGTCGGCCGTCGCTCTCGACCGCGAGAAGCGGCGGGGTCGCCGTTCTCTTCGCGGCATCGCGAAGCGACGCCGCGCTCTGAGCGGCTGCCACGCATCGTTCGTCACCTCGCCCGCCCAGACGAGGTCCCACAGCGCGGGCAAAGCGGCCTCCGCCTCGAGGCCCGTTGTGGCGAGGAGGTCGAACCAGAACTCGGCGCTCTTGGCGAGCGCGCCGCGGATCACGTCGTGGGCGGCGCCCTCCGGTGCGGGAGCGGCCGGCGGGCGTCCGAGCACGGCGGCGTCCTCGCGGAAGAAGAGAGCAACGCGGTCGAGCCCGGCGCCGACCCACACGACCTCGCCGGTCGCGCAGAGCTGATCGAGCTGCTCGGGGCGATAGCCGGGGACGCGCCGGGGGAGCACCTCGTTCTCCCAGAGCGCGACGGGCAGCGAGAGCGCCTGGAGCGGCACGAGCGCCTCGCGCAGCGTCGCGCGCCGGTCGATGCCGTGCCAGCTGGGAAGAAAGCGGCCGATCGTGGCCTGCTCGACGGGCTCGACCTCGCGCCGAAGAGCAGCGAGCGACGCGCGGCGCAGCCGGCGGAGCACCTCAGGGTCGCACCACTCGCGCTCGGTCCCGCCCGGGCGTAGCTCGCCGCGGACGAGGTGTTCCTCGCGCTCCAGCGTGCGCAGCTCCGGCTCCACGTCACGGCCGAAGTGCTCGTTCGCCTCCCGCGTCGTAAACGGCCCCCGCGAGCGCGCGAAGCGCGCAACGAGCGAGCGGAGCGGCTCCTCCCCGCTCTCGAGGAACGCCTCCGGGAGGCCCGACGGCGGCATCGCGCCGAGGGCGTCGCGGTAGCGGCCGGCGTCCTCGGCGGCGATCAGCCGCTGTTCGCCGCCTACGCGAACGATTGCAGCGCGACGCTCGCGAACGAGAATATCCGCAAGTACTGTGTTGTATTCCCCAATAACCAAGTCACCTCTTCTGCGCAGAAGGTCATGCAAATGGTCAGGGGTGGACGGGTCTCCGCGCAACTGGCGCTCGACATCTTCGAGCGCGCCGGGATCGATCAGGTCGCGCAGTTCCTCCTGGCCGAGCAGCTCGCGCAGCAGGTCGCGATCGAGGGAGAGCGCCTGCGCGCGCCGCTCCGCCGGCGGCGTGTCGTCCTCGTACATGTAGGTGGCGACGTAGTCGAAGAGGAGTGAGGCCGAGTAGGGCGAGGCGCTCGCGGTCTCGACGTCGACGACGTCGATCTGGCGCGTGCGCAGGCCGTGGAGCAGGCGCTTCAACGCAGGCAGGTCGAAGACGTCCTGGAGGCACTCGCGGTAGGTCTCGAGGACGACCGGGAACGCTGGGTAGCGCCGGGCGACCTGGAGCAGCGACTGCGCCTTCAGCCGCTGCTGCCAGAGCGGCGTGCGCTCGCCGGGCCGGCGGCGGGGAATCAGGAGCGCGCGGGCGGCGTTCTCGCGGAAGCGCGAGCCGAAGAGCGCGGTCTCCCCCACCTGGGCGACGACGAGGTCCTCCAGCTCGTCGGGATCGACAAGCAGCTCCTCGGTCGGCGGCGGGGCGTCGGCGTCGGGAAGGTGGAAGGCGATCCCGTCGTCGGACCAGATCGACTGCGTCTCGAGCCCGAGCGCGTCGCGCAGCCGCGCCCCGGCCGCCATGGCCCAGGGCGCGTGCACGCGGGCGCCGAACGGCGTGAGGATACAGACGCGCCAGTCGCCGATCTCGTCGCGGAAGCGCTCGACGACGACGGTGCGGTCGGAGGGAACCGCGCCCGTCGCGACCTGCTGCTCGTCGAGGAAGGTGAGCAGGTTCTGCGCGGCCCTGTCGTCGAGCATGTGCTGCCGGGTAAGCCGTTCAAGGGCTTTCGCGCGCGAAAGCGCGGACAGCTCTCGCGAGGCGCGGCCGATCTGCTCGCCGAGCTCGTACGGCCTGCCGACGCCCTCGCCTTTCCAGAACGGCACCGCACCGGGCAATCCGGGCGCGGGCGAGACGAGCACCCGGTCGCGGGTGATCTCCTCGATCCGCCAGGTCGAGGCGCCGAGCAGGAAGGTCTGGCCCGCGCGCGCCTCGTAGACCATCTCCTCGTCGAGCTCGCCGACTCGGCCGCCGCCGTCGACGAGGTGCACGCCGAAGAGGCCGCGGTCCGGAATCGTGCCCGCGTTCGTGACTGCGAGCCGCCGCGCCCCGTCGCGCCCGCGGACCCGCCCGGCAGTGCGGTCCCAGACGATCCGCGGCCGCAGCTCGGCGAACTCGTCCGACGGGTAGCGTCCGGAGAGCATGTCGAGCACGTTCTCGAGCTGGACGCGCGAGAGGTCGGCGAACGGATAGGCCCGGCGGACGAGGTCGTGCAGCTCGCCGACCTCGATCTCCTCGTCGGCGCAGATCGCCACGATCTGCTGGGCGAGGACGTCGAGCGGGTTGCGCGGGATCGCCGTCTCCTCGATCTCGCCCGCGAGCATCCGCTCGGCGACGACCGCGGACTCGAGCAGGTCCGCCCGGAACTTCGGGAAGATGCGGCCTTTCGAGACCGCGCCGAGCTCGTGGCCCGCGCGGCCGATGCGCTGCAGGCCGCGCGCCACCGACTTCGGCGATTCGACCTGCAGGACGAGGTCGACGGCACCCATGTCGATACCGAGCTCGAGCGACGAGGTTGCCACCAGGCACGGAATCTCACCCCGTTTCAGCAACTCCTCGACTTCCACTCGCTGCTCCCGCGCCAGCGACCCGTGGTGCGCGCGGGCAATCTCCACCGTGTTGTCTGCAGAACTGTTTGCGAGCTCGTTCAGCCGCAACGCGAGCCGCTCGGCGAGCCGGCGGTTGTTCACGAAGACGATCGTCGATCGGTGCTCCTCGACGAGGCGCAGGAGCTCCGGGTAGATCGAAGGCCAGATCGACGTCGCGTTGCCCTCGCCGCCCGAGCCGAGCAGTGGATCGGCGGTCGCCCCTGCCCCATCTCGACCGGCATTCGGCTCGCGCATGTCCTCCACGGGCACGACCACGCGCAGGTCGAGCTCCTTGCGCGTGCCGGCGTCGACGATCCGGATCGGCCGCGTACCCGACACGAGGCGTCCGATCTCCTCGATCGGGCGTTGGGTGGCGGAGAGGCCGATGCGCTGCACCGGAGCGGAAACGAGCCGGTCGAGGCGCTCCACGGACAGCATGAGGTGGGCCCCGCGCTTCGTCCCCGCGACCGCGTGCACCTCGTCGAGGATCAGCGTTTCGACGCTCTCGAGCATTTCCCGCCCTCGCGACGTGAGGAGCAGGAACAGCGACTCGGGGGTCGTGATCAGAATGTCCGGCGGCTTGCGCAGCATCGCCGCGCGCTCCTTCGCCGGCGTGTCACCCGTGCGCACTGCCACGCTCAGCTCCGACTGCAGCCCGGCGAGCGGTCCGCGCAGATTCCGCTCGACGTCGTAGTTCAGCGCCTTCAGCGGTGAGACGTAGAGCAGGCGCAATCCCTGCCCCGGCGAGCTGGTCAGCCGGTCGATCCCGTACAGAAACGCGGCGAGCGTCTTCCCAGACCCGGTCGGGGCCTGGATCAGCGCATGGTCGCCAGAGGCGATCGCCGGCCAGCCCTGTTCCTGTGCGGGCGTGGGCCCGTCGAACGTCTGCGTGAACCACTCACGCGTCCGGTCGCTGAAGAGGTGGAGCACGCCCATACGGGCAGCCTACCGTCGGAGTGTGATACGAACAAGTGTTCTATTTCGGTGTTCCCGCCGACCGGCGCTCGCGGGAGACGGCCTGGCGCAGCGCCGGTGCGACCTCCCCGCCGTACTGCTCGATCGTGCGCGCGTCGTCGCTCGAGAGAATGAAGGTGCCGACGCCGTCCTGGCGTACGAACGGCAGGAGCCGGTCGACCGTCGCGACGTCGGGAGGGATGTTGAGCAGCCGCCTGATCTCGCGCGGGTCACGTCCGGCCTCCGCCGCAGCCTCATCGATGATCCGGTTGCCGTGCTCCAGGTCTCCCTCCTGCAGATAGGGGAGGCTTGGCAGCCAACCGTCTGCCTTCGTGCCCGTGAGCCGCAGCATGCGGGGCTTGTAGGCGCCGAGCCAGATCCCGATGTCGTGTGCCGGCTCCGGGCCGCGCTTGGCGCCGTGGACGCCGTAGTACTCGCCGCCGACGTGGACGCCGCCCGGCGCGGAGACGTCCCAGACCGCGCGGATCACGTCGATCGCCTCGCCGAGCGCATGGACCGCCTCGCCCGGCGAGCGCCGGGGGCCGCCCATCGCCTCGATCCCGTCCCAGAAGGCGCCGGCACCGAGGCCGAGCTCGAAGCGGCCGTCGGAGAGCAGGTCGAGGCTCGCCGCCGCGCGCGCGAGCACCGCCGGCTGACGGAGCGGCAGATTCAGCACGTTCGGTGCGATCCGCACCCGTTCCGTCTGAGCCGCCACCCACGTCAAAAGCGTCCAGGTGTCGAGAAAGGCCGGCTGGTAGGGATGGTCCTGGAAGGTGACGAGGTCGAGGCCTGCCCGCTCGGTCAGCCGTGCGAGCGCGACGACGTCCTGAGGGCGCCGGCTATGCGGGGTGATGAACGCGCCGAACTGGAGCTCGTGTCCGTAGTCAGCCATCGTGTTCCTTCCCGAGTGCTTGAGTGCTCAATAAAACGCCGGGCCTGGTGACGTGCATTCCCGCGCTCCGTATGATCGTCGAGGTGGTTCCCGTCTTACTCGCGCTGTCACTCGCTGCGCCGCAGCCGCCGGTCTGGATCCAGCGCGCGAAGGTGCCGCAGCCGATCGTCACCTGGAGGCTGGCCGACCTTCTCGGCACGCCGGTGGTGGAGGGGATCGCCGTCGATCGCGACGCCGCCGCCGACACGCTGACGGTGAGCGTCGTCGACTCGCGGTTCGACCCGCCCCGGATCGTCCACCAGCGCGACCTGAACGGCAGCCGTGTCCGCTGGCTGCGCGCGGGGAAGCGCGACCGTCTCCACCGCCGCGAAATCGCGGTCGACGTCGTCGACCACGGCAAGGAGAAGGCGTATCTGCTCATCGCACGTCGCGGGTTCCGGCTCGACCTCGCGCGAACCGTCCGCGGGGACGACATCAGCCCCCAGGTCTTCGCGCGCTGAGGTTTCGAGCCATGCCCGACCGGCTCTATTTCACAGGCGACGACGAGGCCGACCGGCTGCTCGCACAGGATCCGATGGCGCTCCTGATCGGGTTCGCGCTCGACCAGCAGGTGCCCGTCCAGACCGCCTTCACCGGCCCGCTGAAGCTGAAGCAGCGGATCGGGACGCTCGACCCGGGCCGCATCGCCGCGACCGATCCGGCGACGCTCGAGGCGGCCTTCCGGGAGAAGCCGGCGATCCACCGCTTCCCGGGGACGATGGCGACGCGCGTCCACGACCTCGCCGCCCTCGTCTCCGAGCGCTACGACGGCCGGGCCGAGCGGGTGTGGACGGACGCCGCCGACGCGGGCGACCTGCGTTCCCGGATCGGCGAGCTGCCCGGCTTCGGTGAGATGAAGATCAAGGCCCTCGGCTCGGTGCTGGCCAAGCGCTTCGGCGTCGCCGCCGCCGATGGGCTCGTCCCCGGCCACCCAACGCTCGGCGACGTCGACTCGGCCGAGGCGCTCGCGAGCTATCAGGCCGCGAAGCGCGCCTACAAGGCGTCCCTGAAGAAGTAGTGCTCCGGCGGGCGCCCGCTGCACGAAGGCGAGCGCGCCGGACGCACTGAGTTGGACGAGACGAGCTCAACCCGGCTTCAGGAAGATGAACGAGAACGCACCGCGGACTCTCGCATCTATCCGGCCTGGGTGATGACCACCTTGTACCCCCCGACGTTCGGATCGTCGACGGAGTCGACCTCGATATGGGTGACGATGAACGTCGTGCCAGACGGCATGTCCGCCTTGTGAACGGCGACGCGAATCGCATCGTCAATTCCCTTCGGCGAGTTTCCGATGACGTAGCGGCGGTCCATGAAGTCGATGGACTCTGCGGTACCCGGACCTTCGTAACCCATCTTCTCCTCCTTAGTAGTTCGTGCCGGTTATCGCGAGACTACTCGGCTCCGACCCGCTCTACCAGCCGACGGGAGATCAGCTCCAGCCGGTCGAGGTCGAGCGACCGACCCTCCAGACGGGCGCGAGCGAGTTCTTCCGCTCCCAGGTCGGCGGCGACGCCCGATGCGAAACGCCGGTCCACCGCCTTCTCCTCGGGAGTGAGCGCGGCACCAGGTCGCTCGCGCAGGGCCTCCGCGGCTCCCCAGAGCCGCGCAGCATCCAGCGGCGCCCCCTGCGCAGCCGCGACCCCACCGAGCGCGTGCAGGCATTCGGCGCAGTCGCGCTCGTCCCCGAGCTCGTGGTAGAGCTTGAGCGCCTCGAGGAGTCGTTCGGCCGCCGCCACGGGAATCTCGCGCCTCAGGGCGATCTCGCCGAGTGCGCACAGCGCTGCCGCCGTCAGTACTTTTTCGCCCAGCTCTCGGGCCAAATGCAGGCACTCCTCGAATGCGCGCTCAGCCGTGTCGAGATCGCCCACCCGCAGCGCTGCCAGGCCGAGCGTGTTCGCGGAGGTGGCGACGAGGTGCGGGTCTCCGAGCGTCCGCCGAAGCGCCAAGCTCCGCTCGCTCAGCGCCTGGGCCTGCCGGCTCTGCCCGCGGTAGCCGGCGATCATGGCGAGGGTATCGAGGGCTGCGGAAGCCGCTCTCTCGTCGGCCGCCGTTTCGGCGATCACGAGCGCTTCCTCGCCGGTGCGCTGCGCTCGGTCGAGCTCCTCCTGCGACGAAAGAGCGCGAGCAAGTTCGCAGAGCGCAAAGACGGAATGGCGATCCTCGTGGAGCTCGCGGAAGATGCCCAGCGCTTCCTCCAGAGCCGGGACGGCGGCAGGATAGTCGGACTGCATCATGGCCGCGTGCGCTGCAGTCCAGAGCGCGCGCGCGCGAACCTCGGCCGGTACTCCCGTGGCAGCCCGAGAGTCCGCCTTCGCGAGGCCTTGTGACAGCCATCGCCGTGCCTCGCTCAAATGGCCGTGAGCGCGCCAGAAACGCTCGAGTGCGGACAGAGCCCGTAGAGCATCTGCGACTCGTTCCGACGAAAAGCACCAGTCGAGAGCCGCGCGGATGTTGTCGAGCTCGCGCTCGAGGCGCTTGAGCCACTCGCCTTGTGCCGACCCCGCAAGTCCGCTCCCCGCCGCTTCCGCAAGCTCGAGGAAGCGCTCCGCGTGCCGGCGCCGGAGATCATCGAGCTTTCCTTCAGACGCGAGGCGCTCCACGGCCTCCTCGCGCACCGTCTCGAGCATCGACAGGCGGACGTCGCCGTCCGAGACGTCGCTGCGGAGGAGGCTCCAGCCGACAAGTGCCTCGAGATCGGCGAGAGAGCGCGGTCCCGAGTCTGCGAGCGCGCGCGCGTCTTCGAGGGTGCATCCGCCCGGGAACACCGCGAGGGCGCCGTGCAGCTCACGCTGGCTCTCGGTCAAGAGCCCAAAGCTCCACTCGATCGTCGTCCGCAGCGTCCGCTGTCGCTCGGGGAGGTCGACCGGCCCTTCCATCTCGAGCGCGAGGCCCTCGTCGAGGGCTTGCAGAATGCGCGCCGGGGAAAGGATGATGAGTCGGGCTGCGACGAGCTCGACCGCGAGCGGAAGCCCGTCCAAGCGGCGGCAAATCTCCTCCACGGACGGCAGCGTGTCTTCGCGGAGCACGACGCCGCGAGCTGCGGCGAGCTCGGCGAAGAGCGTTGCCGCCTCGTCGATCGGTAGTGGGTCGAGCTGTACGACATGCTCGCCCGAGAGGCGGAGGGGCACGCGACTGGTGGTAAGGACGTCGACGTCCGGCACCCGATGGAGCATCGTCGAGACCTGTCGTGCCGCCGGCGTCAGGTGCTCGAAGTTGTCCAGGTAGAGAAGCGTGCCCGTGCCGGTCAGCGCGTTCACAACGCTATTCATGAGTGGCTCGCCCGGGGACTCGCGGACGCCGAGAGCCAGGGCGATGGCCGCCGGCACATGCTCCGGGTCGGAGATCGGAGCGAGCCCGACGAGATGCACTGGCCGCTCGAGTGCCGCCGCTGCGGCGGCTTCGAGGGCAAGCCGGCTTTTCCCGGCGCCTCCAGGACCGGTGATCGTGACGAGCCGAACGTCCTTCCGGGCCAGCAGGCCCATGATCTCGGCCAGATCCCCCTCTCTGCCAACGAGCCGGTGGTGCAGGGCCGGAAGGGTCGGCCCGCCGAGGGTCTGCAGCGGAGGGAACGACTCTGCCAACCCGGTCGCTACGAGCTGGAAGACCGGCTCAGGATTCGGGATGTCCTTGAACCGGTGACGACCGAGCGGGCGGAAGGACAGGCCGGTGGCAGGCTCGTCGCCAACCAGGTCGCGGACCGCTTGCGAGACGGCAACTTGCCCACCGTGAGCAGCAGCGCAGATTCGTGCGGCGATATGCACGTCCGGGCCTACGTAGCCTTCGGGCGCGAGCTCGGGCTCGCCTGTGTGAATGCCGATGCGAAGCCGCACCTCGGCGCCCGGGGACCAGGACTCCCTCAGGAGCGAACGCTGGAGCTCCGCGGCAGCCTCGACCGCGGCCCGCGCGCTCTGGAAGGCGATGAAGACACCGTCGCCCGCCCAGTCGACTTCATGACCCCCGTGTTGCACAGCGGCAGCACGTACGAGCTCTTTCGCGCGCGCGCGCACGTGCTGATAGCGCTCTGCGCCTAGCGTGTAGAGAAGGCGCGTGGATCCCTCGACGTCGGCGAAGAGCAGCGTGACCGTCCCCGCCGGACGCATTTTGCGTGGATTCTCACGAACAGCCGTGTCCGAGAACTCCGCCGGTGGCACATCGAGCGCGGGATCCTGGTTCAGCACCGCCTGGTGTAGGTCGCGCAGCGCCTTCCCGGGCTCGATCCCGAGCTCGTCGACGAGCGCTCTGCGGGCCTCCTGGTAGGCCGCCAGTGCCTCCGCCTGCCGGCCGGAGCGATAGAGGGCCAGCATCGACAGCGCACGCAGCCGCTCGCGCAACGGGTACTGCTTGACGAGCCCCTCCAGCTCCCCGGTCAGCTCGGCGTGCCGGCCTGCGCGGAGGTCCTGGTCGATGCGCTCTTCGAGACACGCGAGCCTCGCGTCCTCGAGCCGAGCGATCTCCGACTGCGCAAACCGCTGGGCACTGAAGTCGGACAAAGGCCGGCCCCGGCAGAGCGCGAGCGCGTCGGCCGGCTTCCCCTGCTCCCGAAGGCGTTGAAACCGGGCCAGGTCGAGCTCGTCCTCCTCGACCCGCAGCAGGTACCCCGGCTCCCTGGTCACGACCCGCTCCTTGCCGAGCACCTTCCGCAGGCCGGAGACGTGCACCTGGAGAGCCTTCTGCGCAGTCTCGGGCGGATCGTCCTCCCACAGCGCGTCGATCAGCCGTCCTGTCGAGACGACAGTGTTCGCATCCAGGAGCAGCATCGCCAGAAGTGCGCGCTGCTTCGCGCCGCCGAGATCGAGGACCCGGCCCTCGGACGACACCTCCAGCGGACCGAGGATCCGGAACTCCATGTCCAGAAAGTGTAGGAGGCTACCGAGAACTTTTTCATCGTCACCGCCGCCGGGATCGATCCCTGAGCGCGGTCAGAGCCGCCGAGTAGCCGCACATTCCGTGTACGCCGCCGCCGGGCGGGGTGGCTGAGGAGCACAGATAGACGCCCTCGAGCGGTGTCCGGTACGGGTTCAGCCGCCGCACCGGCCTCGTCAGGAGCTGTCCGAGATCCATCGTCCCGCCGTTGATGTCGCCGCCGACGAGGTTACGGTTGCGCGCCTCGCAGTCGGCCGGCGTCGTCACGCTCCGCGCGAGCACCAGCTCGCGGAAGCCGGGCGCGAAGCGCTCGATCTGCGCCTCGACCGCCTCCGTCCTGTCCTCGGCCCAGCCGTTCGGGACGTGACAGTACGCCCAGGCCGTGTGCTTCCCCTCCGGGGCGCGGCTCGGGTCGAAGAGCGCGTGCTGGACGAGGATCACGAACGGCCGCTCCGCGGGCCGGCCACGCCAAGCGCCCCACTCGGACGCCGAGATCTCGTCGAGGGTCCCGCCGAGGTGGACCGTCGCCGCACGCGCACACTCGGGGGCACGCCACGGGATCGGCCCGTCGAGTGCCCAGTCGACCTTGAACGCGCCGGGGCCGTGGCGGTAGCGACCGAGCGCGCGGTCGTAGCGCTCCGGCAGCGGTGCGATCCGGCGGAGCTCGGCAGGAATCACGTCGGCGAGGACGATGTTCGCGCCCGGGAGCTCGTCGATCGGGCTCGAGACGTGCAGCTCTCCACCCGCCCGCCGTAGCCCGGCGACGAGCGCGTCCGTGATCGCCTGCGCTCCGCGGCGTGGAAAGCCCCAGCCCACGACGTGACCGAGCACCGCGAGCGCCAGGCCGAAGCCGGCGCTCGGCCGGCGCTCGAGGGGAAGCATCGAGTGAGCAGCGCACCCGGCGAAGAGCGCTCGCGCACGCGCGGTCTCGAAGGTGGACTCGGCGAGCGAGCGGGCATCTGCGAGTGCGGCAGACGCCGACGCGGCCAGCCGGGGCAGCGGCCTTAGCGCCCGGAGGGGCGGCGGATAGGGCCCGAGAACGAGTGGCTCGGCGGACTCCCACGCAGAGACGATCGGCCCGACCAGGCGGTGGTAGACGGCGGTATCGGGGCCCAGGTCGATCGCATACAGGTCTCGCTCCAGGATCGCGGCGCCGCCGTCGTCGAACGGGTGAGCGACTGCGGCGGGCGGGTCGACCCAGTCGACGCCGAGACAGAACCGACGGAAGAACGGCGACGCACGGCAGAGCGGGTGGATGGCGGAGCAGACGTCGTGGTGGAAGCCCGGCAGCGTGAGCTCCTCCGTACGGACACCGCCGCCGGGTGCCGGTGCAGCTTCGTGGACGTGCACGGCGAGGCCTGCGCCGGCGAGCGCGAGCGCACCCGCGAGGCCGTTCGGGCCCGAGCCGACGACGACGGCCGTGCCCGGCTCGGCGATGCCGCTCCGTGGACTAGGCGGCAAGCCGTGCCCAGTACAGGTGGGTCTCGAGCGATGCGCGATAGGTGTTCTCGGTGAGCAGCGCGCCGAGCTCGGAAAGCAATGCCTCGCGCGGGCCGTCCGGCATGGATGCGATCGGGCTCCAGGAGCTGATCCGCGCGATCACGCTGTCGCGGTCGAGCCATCCCGGGTTCGGCACCACCTCCGAGTGCAGCGCCGCGAACGGCGTGTCGGCGAGAGCCTCGCGCCAGGCGAACGACGCATAGCGACGCTCGGGCGGCGATGGATCGCCCACGCTGTCGAGCAGCTCGCTCACGCCCGGCGGCCACTCCGCCGACTCGAGCAACCCGCCCGAGGGCCGATTCCACATCAGGACGAGCCCACCACCTGGCCGGAGAACGCGCGCGATCTCGGGGATCGCCCGCGGCCAATCGAACCAGTGGAACGACTCGCCGCAGAAGACCGCGGCAACGCTGCCCTCGGGCAGCGGGATCTCCTCGGCAGTGCCCGCGAGCGTCTCAGCAGCCGCGGGAAGCAGTGCACGCATCGACGCGTCGGGCTCCAGCGAGACGACGCGGTCGAACCGCTCGAGCAGCAGGCGCGTCAGCTTGCCGGTGCCCGCGCCGAGGTCGAGCACGGCGTCTTCGCGCGCGAGCCCGAGGTCGCCGGCCGCGAGATCGACGGCCGCGGCCGGCCACGACGGGCGGCCGCGCTCGTACGCCTCCGCGACCCGGCCGAAGGACCGTCCCGGGGACGCCGCAGGCGTCCCGGTTTCCTGGCCGGGCGTCGTCGGCTTTGCCGACGACGCTTCCAGCCCCGGGGCCGCCGCAGGCGTCCCGCTTTCCTGG
>JBKOVL010000117.1:0-5841 GCA_046723895.1 Actinomycetota bacterium
GAGCTGCGAGCGGCGCTCGTAGAGGAGCGGGAACAGCTCGTACACGCGCTCGAAGTCCTCCTTCTCGGGCGATCCGCGCAGGTACGCGCCCATCTCCAGGTTCTCGAGCACCGTCATCGGCGCGAACAGCCGGCGGTTCTCCGGGACGATCGCGATCCCGCGGCCGATTCGGTACGACGTCGGCCGGCGCGTGATGTCCTCACCCTCCAGGAGCACGCGCCCCGTCTGCGGCCGGACGATCCCGAGGATCGTCTTCAGCGTCGTCGACTTGCCGGACGCGTTGCCGCCGAGCAGGCAGACGAGCTCGCCCTCACGCACCTCGACGTTCAGGTCCTGGAGGATGTGGATCAGTCCGTAGTAGGTGTTGATCCCGTCGAGCTTCAGGAGCGGGTGGCCGTTCGCGCTCATTTCCGCGCGGTGCCTCCCAACCCGAGATACGCCTCGACCACCTTCGGGTCGGTCGCGACCTTCTCGAACGAGCCCTCCGCGATCTTCACCCCGTGGTCGAGCGCGACGACGCGGTCGGAGCAGCCCTCGACGCAGTGCATGTCGTGCTCGATGACGAGGATCGTGTAGCCGCCGTCCTTGCGGAGCTGGCTGATCAGCTTCGTGATCTCCTGCGTCTCTGCCGGGTTCATCCCGGCCGCGGGCTCGTCGAGCAGCAGGATTCGCGGCCCGGTCGCCGTCGCGCGCGCGATCTCGAGCCGTCGCCGGTTGGCGTACGAGAGCGAGTACGCGGGCTGGTTCCAGCGGTAGCCCATCAGCCGCTCGCCGAAGAACGCGAGTCGCTCCTCCGCGAGCCGGTTGATCTCCCTCTCCTCGCGGCGCATCCCCGGAGTACGGAGCATCGCGCGGAAGGGGCCCGCCCGCGTCTGTCCGTACACCGCCGCCATCACGTTCTCCTTGACGGACATGTTCAGGAAGAGCCGCAGGGTCTGGAAGGTGCGCGCGACCCCGAGCTGGCTGATCCGGTGCGGCTGGAGGCCCGCGATGTTCCGCCCGTCGAGCAGGATCTCGCCCGCCATTGGCTCATAGATGCCCGTGACGAGGTTGAACACCGTCGTCTTGCCGGCGCCGTTCGGTCCGATCAGGCTGACGATCTCGCCCTCCTTCACCACGAGGTCGAGGTCCGAGACCACGCTCAGGCCGCCGAACGCCAGCGAGACCTTGGACAGCTCGAGCAGTGCACCCATCAGACGATCTCGACCCGCCGTTCGCCGAGCAGTCCGTTCGGCCGCAGGATCATCAGGGCGACGAGGATCACGCCGAGGACGATGTACCTCGTCGGCTCCGGCTTCACGAGCATGACGTTCTCCCAGACGAAGGCGGCGAGGTACAGGACGGGTACGAGCAGTGCGATGCGCACCCAGCCGCGCACGAGCGTCAGGCCGAGCACCGCCGCGACCAGGCCGATGTAGGTGACGGGTGCGACCCAGGACGCGAGCTGCTCCGGCACGATCACCCAGTCGGACGCCCAGCCGCCCGCCGTCCCCGACACCCACGAGTGGTCGATCGCGTCGGCGATCGCGTGCGCCGCGAAGCCGAACGCGACCAGCCCGCCGGCGACGATCAACAGCTTCCAGGAGAGCTTGAACCCGATCACCAGGCCGGCCCCCAGCAGGATGTAGAAGAGGTCGCGCGCATGCCCCGGGTCGCGCAGGAGCTCGAGCAGGACGCTGATGATGATCGCGCCGAGGACGACACCGGCCTGGCTGCCCTGGCCACCGAGGATGACCATCGTGTAGACGGTGATCAGCAGCACGAAGTAGAAGGTGAGCGGGAAGACGCTCGCGTTCAGCGATGCGAACAGCGTCCCGGTCAGCGCGGCGGTCGCCGCGCCGAAGGCGAAGCTCATCAGCTTCAGCCAGTTCACCGGCATGCCCATCACCTCGGCGGCGAGCGCGTCCTCGCGCTGCGAGCGCCACGCGCGGCCGGTGCGCGAGTGGTTGACGAACCGAAGCGCGACGAACACGAGGGCGAAGAACGCCAGCGCGACGAAGTAGTAGCCGACCGCGAACACGCCGTGGTGCTCGACGGCGAGCTCCTTCCCGAAGAAGTCGAGCGGGTCGACGCGCAGGAGCCCGTTCGCCCCTCCCGTCACGTTTCCGGCGCCGAAGAGGAACTGGTCGCCGTTCGTCGCCAGCGTCTGGAAGAGCTGCAGGAAGAAGAGGGTCACGATCGCGAGGTAGTCCCCGGACAGTCGTCGCGAAGGCAGCCCGAGCAGCAGGCCGGCCAGGCCTCCGAGCAGGACGACGAGCGGGATCGAGAGCACCGCCCACATGTGGATCCCGTAGTGGTCGGAGTCGAGCAGCGCGTACGCGTAGGCGCCGATGCCGTAGAACGCGACGTAGCCGAGGTCGAGCAGTCCGCCCCAGCCCACGACGACGTTCAGCCCGAGGGCGAGCAGCATGTAGAGGACGGTGTCGAAGCCGACGCGGCGGACGTAGCCGCTGCTCGAGAACACCGGCAGCAGGCACGCCGCGCCGAGGAAGAGAGCGAGCCACGCCCACCACGGCACGAGCCGTAGCCGCTGCTCGACGACCCCGAGCCTCGGCGGCAGGCGCCGCTCGACGTGCCGCGCGACCCACTCGTCGTGGCCGATCGCCGGCGCCGTGACCGGAACGTCGGGGCCGGGCGGATAGTCGGGCGTCGAGTCGCTCACGGCCACTCAGACCTTCTTGATGTCCGGCCGGCCGAGGAGCCCCTGCGGCCGGAAGATCATGAACAGGATCAGGATCACGAAGATGACGAGGTCGGTCCAGCGCGTCCCCGATGCCTCCGGCCAGATGTGGAACCCGCCGAAGTGGATCGTGTCGATGTAGCCCGCCGCGTAGGACTCCGCGAAGCCGAGGATCAGGCCGCCGATCATCGCCCCCGGCACCGAGCCGATCCCGCCGATCACCGCCGCCGTGAAGCCCTTCAGACCGGCGATGAAGCCGAGCGAGACCTGTGTCGGGACGCGGATCGCGAACAGCACTCCCGCCGCGCCGGCGAGCGCCGAGCCGAGGACGAACGTGAACACGATCACGCGGTCGATGTTGATGCCCATCATTGCCGCGGCCTCGCGGTCGAACGACGTCGCCCGCATCGCCTTTCCGGTCCGGGTCTTGTTGACGAGGAACCAGAGCACGACCATCAGCGCGAACGCCGCGGAGACGATGATGATCCGGACGAGCGAGACATTGACGTTCCCGATGTGGAAGCCCTTGAGGAACAGCGGGTTGCCGGGGACGGCGAAGAGGTTGTAGTCGCGGTACTGAGCGCCGAAGAGCAGCTGCATCGAGTAGGCGAGGAAGAACGAGACGCCGAGCGCGCTGATCAGCGGCGCGATTCGCGGCGCGTCACGGAGCGGCCGGTAGGCGAAGCGCTCGATCGCGACGCCGAGCAGGGCGCAGCCGGCCATCGCCGCGAGCGTGGTCAGAACGAGTGCGGCCCAGAGCGGGACGACGAGGTCGCTCGCGCCGCCGAGGAGCTGGATGATGCCGAAGCCGATGTACGAGCCGACCATGAACACGTCGCCGTGCGCGAAGTTGAGGAGCTTGAGGACGCCGTAGACGAGCGAGTAGCCGAGCGCGATCAGCGCGTAGACGCTGCCGAGCGTTAGCCCGTCGACGGTCAGCGCGACGAACTGGTCCATCGGACGGTTGATCCTCTCAGACATGTGCGGCCCGCACTAGCCGGGCCGCACATGTCGATCACCTCTTGTCCTAGGTGACGAGCTTGTAGGTGCCGTTCGACTGGATCTGGAAGATGTACCACGGCTTGTTCAGCGGGTCGTTCGACTTCGTCGACCAGCGGAACGTTCCGCCCAGGATCCAGTTCCGGATCCGGGCCTGCTTGACGCTGCGCACGATCGCACGCCGGTTCGGGACCGCGCCGTGGTACTTGTTGCAGGCGAGCTTGACCGCGTTCAGGATCACCTGGACCGCCCCGTAGGTCGGCGGCCCGAACGAGCCGACGGTCTTCCCGGGGTTGTCCTTCTTCCAGCCGGCGACGAGTGCCCGGTCGGCGGGTATGGCGGTGATGTCCGGTGCGAAGTTCGAGACGTACGATCCCGGTGTGTTGAAATGCGCCGGGTCGTTCGAGCCGTCGGCGCCGAACACCTTCGCCTTCTTGCCCTGCTCGACGAGCTGCCGCGCGAAGGTCTGCGCGTCGCCCGGCTTCTGCGTCGGGAAGAACACGATGTCCGCGTCATCCGGGACGCGGGTCACATACGACGAGTAGTCCGTCGTCGTGTTCGGTGCCGACAGGCGAATGACCGAGACGCCCTTCGCCTTCAGGGTCTTCTCGGTTATGTCTGCGAGGCCGAGCGAGTAAGGCTCCTGGAAGTCGAGAACGACGACCTTCTTCACCTTCAGCCTGTTGACCATGAAATTGGCGTCGGTCGGCCCCTGGATGTAGTCACCGGGGACGACGCGGAAGAACGCCGGCGTCGCCTCGAGCTCCGCGCCCTTGGTCAGAGACGTCCGCGTCGCCGACGGCGAGACGTGCGCCATGCCGGCCTGGAAATAGGCCGTGCTCGACGCGGCGACCGCACCCGAGGTCGAGGGCCCGAGCACGGCGATCACTTTCGGGTCGGCGATGAACTTCTGCGCGACCGTCTGGGCCGGGGCCGGGCCCTGCTCGACCGGCGTGTCGCCGACGACGATCGACGCGCGCAGGCCGAGCCTGGGAGCGAGCGTCTTCAGCGCGTACTTCGCCCAGCTCAGCTGCTCGTTCCCGAGGAACGCGGCTCCACCGGTCACGGGCGTGACGAAGCCGATCTTGAACGGGGCGCTACAGGTGATCCGCGAGGACGTCTTCGACGATGCCGTCCGCTCCGGCTGCGCGGACGCGGCCGTGACGACTGCGAGCGTCAGCGCCGCAGCCGCAAGAGGTAGAACGATCCTGAGTCTCCGCATAGCGTCTCCTTGCGATGGGGGGTTGAGGGATGCTAATCCCTCGAAGCTTGGACGCAAAATGCTTCTATTCGTTAGCCTCGTACGCCTTCGCCGCGGGGCTGCCCGACGGGTGGAACACGCCGAGGACACGCATCGGTGTCGGGCCGGTGTTCTCCAGGCAATGCTCCTGGAGCGGCGGCAGGTGGATGCAGGAGCCGGGGCCGATCGGCGTGTCCTCTCCGCCGAGGTGGAGGACGCCCTCGCCCTCGACGACGTAGACGACCTCGTCGTAGCGGTGGCTGTGCAGCGGCGCCCGACCCGGCGGGATCGTGCCGACGAACTGCGTGACGTCGAGGCAGCCGGCGTCCTCGTTGACGAGAAAGCGGAACTCGCGGTTCGGCGTCGCCGGGAGCGGCTCGCGGTCGGCGTAGCGAACCGTCACCTGCGAGCGCTGCTCTGCCTCACACGGTGCCGAGACCGAGACGAGCACGAGCTCGTCCGGACCGGGATTCTCCACCGTGTACGCGTCGCCGGGTACGAGGAACCCCCCGGTGTCGGGCGCGCGCCAATGGCTCTCGCCGCCGACATCGAGCGAGCCGCGGCCGGCGGCGACGTACAGCACCTCCTGCCGCTCGCCGGTCGTGCGCTCGTCCGAGCGTCCAGGCGCGAAGCGGAGCACGCGCTGCTCGAGCCGCTCGCAGCCGCAGCTCTTGTCGACCGTGACCCTCGTCTCGGCGGTGCCGCTCTCCGGCCGCGCCTCGACCTCCTCCGCCGCGACGACGTAGCCCCCGCTCATTGGCCGAGCGCCTCGACCCAGCCACGCGTGTCCGTGAACTGGTGGAAGCGCACCGCGCGGCCGTCGCGGAAGCGCCAGACATGCGCGAAGGGGATGTCGAGCGGCAGCCGCGTCTTCTTCCCGACGGCCGTGTAGCGGCCGAGCACGACGACGTCGTCGCCGAGG
>JBKOVL010000056.1:0-4769 GCA_046723895.1 Actinomycetota bacterium
TGCGCATTCACTCGTCGGCGACGTGAGCGTCCGGCGCCCCGTTGCTATGTCCCTGTGGCGGCTCGGCTCTCTAGACTCGGCTGATGCGCTCGGTGACGACGGCGGACGGCCGTACGCTCACGGTGCGGGAGGGCGGCGACGCGAACGGAGTTCCCGTGCTCGTGCACGCGGGTACTCCCGGCTCGGGTCTGCTTTACGAGCCGCATCTCCGTGATGCCGAGAAAAAAGGGATCCGGCTGTTCTCCTACGACCGCCCCGGCTACGGCGGCTCGACGCGCAACAAGGGCCGGAGGGTAGCCGACTGCGGTCAGGACGTGATCGCGGTCTGCGACGAACTCGGGATCGAGCGGCTCTGCGTCTGGGGGATCTCGGGCGGTGGACCGCACGCGCTGGCGACGGCGGCGCTGCTTCCCGAGCGGGTCGTGGCCGCGGCCGCGCTCGCCCCGGTCGCACCCTTCGACGCGGAAGGGCTCGACTTCTACGAGGGGATGGGCGAGCAGAACATCGAGGAGTTCGGTGCGACGTTGGCGGGGGAGCAGGCTCACTTGGCCGTACTCGAGCGCGACCGGGAACAGATTCTTGCCGCATCGCCGGAGCAGCTCGTCGAGGTGTTAGCCACGCTTCTGGGCCCTGCTGACCTCGAGGCGCTCAACGGCGAGATCGCCGGCTTCCTTCTGGAGAGCTCGCGGGCCGGTGTGGAGTCGAGCCTCGACGGCTGGTTCGACGACGATGTCGCTTTCGTTCAACCCTGGGGGTTCGACCTGGACTCGATCCGTGTCCCCGTACTGCACTGGCAGGGGGAGCAGGACAAGTTCGTCCCCCTTGGTCACGGCGTGTGGCTCTCCGCGCACATCCCCGGCGTCGAGTCCCATCTCTCCCCTGTCGATGGCCATATCACGCTTGCCGAGCGCCGCGTGCCCGAAGTACACGCCTGGCTACTCGAGCGATACCCGCAATAGGCTCGGGCGGGTGTGCCTGTTTGCGCGGCGCTGGACAGAGCACGGGTGACTACTGGGAGTATCCCTCAGTCACCTCGCCCTTGTGTGCGGCAAATGCGGCGAGGACCTCCTCCTTCTCGCGCTCGGGCACCTTGAAGTGGTCGAGCGATCGCGCAAGTTCAGCCGCGACTGCGTCGAATTCGGCCGGAGAGATCTTCAATTCGCGATGGGCTTCTTCCAAGCCGAGAGGAGTTCCGCCTGGTTTCGTGGCCGCATATTGCTGCGGTCCACCGGCAATATCGCAGACCCACAGGGTGCGCATGAATTTCAGGCCGGGAAGCCTCTCCGGATCGTTCGTGCTCCATTCCCGGAGCTGGGGGTTCTCCGATTTCTGGCCGGCTATCGGGTTGCGCACGACCGCGTCGCTGAAGTGCTCAATTACTGCCGCAATGGCAAATGCACCACCGAGGCGTTCATACAGGCTCGGTTCCGTCATGGCTTACCTCCTGGGGGACATCCGATCCGGGGCGGTCACCTCGAGCGCAGGGCGCGCCGACTATAGCGGTTCGTTCGATTCGATCGGGATCGGCGGAGCCATCGGCGGCTGGGGGAAGTCATAGAAGCGTCCGGCGCTCGTGCCCTGCCGCCCGAGGCCGAAACCGGCGCCCGCGAGGGCGTTCTCGATCTGACTGACATGCTCAAAGGCGAACACCTCGAACCCGAGATTGTTAGGCGGGCTTGCGCCGGCCAGCGTTTGCCCAAGCACGCGGTGCTCGGACTCGTCGCCGGCTGCCTCGGCCGAGTAGCGCGCAAACTTCGAGCGTCCCGCCTCCGCAAACGTGGTGACAGCAACGAGATACGTATTGATGAAAAGCGTCTCGCCGGCCGAAACTCCCTTGCCGACCGCCGTCAGGTCGAGCGCATCCCCCGCGCCGCCGAAGAAGCCGTCGGGAATCCAGAACCGCTTCGTGCTCGGGCGGAAGTGTTGGCTAATGAAGTTCCAATGGTCCAGCTCGGCGGCGTAGACGGCGTCGAAGATGACCGACACTTCGCGCGGAACCTCGGGATGCAGGCTCGTGCGCCGCAGCAGCTCGGTCAGGATCGTGACCGTTAGCGCCTCGGTCGTGGACGTGAACACGCCGACGTCATGGATCGAATCGTGACGTGTGTCGGCGCCGGCACTGGCCGCCGGGATGGCAGCGCTCGCCGCCACGACCCCGGCGGCGCCAAGGGCTGCGCGCGCAAGCAGCCAGCGCCGCGTGCCGGTTGAGGTCGAGACGTCGCGCAGCACGCGATCGAGCACCTCGAGCGCGGACGAGGGCGAATGATCAGACAATGCACCGTCTCCTTTTGATGGGCTCGGCGAATGTTGAGCAATGGCGTTCCATTTTCGTCTTCCTCCTGTTCGAACTCAGCTACAACGTGCGCCGCCCGCGGCAGCAACGAGAGAACGTGGTTCTACCCTGGGCACCGGCAGGCGACGGGCGGCCTGCTCCCAGCCTGAGGATTGAGAATGTCGTCACGCCGCGAGCGGCTGATCGCCATCCGCGCTCAACGCTCGAGCTGATTCGGTGAGGATCCTGTACCGACGCTCGGAATCGGCGCGGCACTCGTGGCACCACGGCGAGCCCAGGCGTGCCAGGACGGGTGCGACCTGTTCGCCGCAGAGACAGCTCACGAGAACCTGCTGTTCGCGCTTCCGGCGCTGACGCGCCGGCACGAACTGTGAGCTGACGGCGCGGTGCATGTGCACCAGAATCGCGCACAAAGACGATTGCGTCAGCAGGGCAGACGCCAAACGTCGATTCCGGAACGCCGGAAATCCCGAGTTACTGCTAGCCCGAAGCTTCAATCCTCCCAGCTGCCGTTCGCGACCGAAAACGCGCCGGAAGTCTTGGGGGCCTAATTCGCGACTCGTGCTAGCCGCCTCGGGGGACTTGGAAACGTTGGCAGCCGACTTGGTCGCCGCATCGGTCCAGCACACCGACCGGTTGCCGATTCACGAGCAATGGGCGACAGCATTCGATGCGCCGGGCGTTCGCGCTGTCGAGCGTCGTCACCGATGCGCGTGAACGACCGATTCGGGGAGCGTCTATGACCCAGGAGGGCTACGAGAACCAGCGGGGACGCAGATGAACATTGCTGACTCAGCTTGGATGCTGATCTCGACGGCTCTCGTGCTGTTCATGGTCCCCGGCCTAGCGCTGTTTTACGGAGGCTTGGTGGGCGAGAAGAACGTCATCGCGATGATGACCGAATCGCTCGTGGCGATCGGCATCGTCACCGTCCTGTGGGTCGTCGTCGGGTACTCACTGGTTTTCGGGGCGGATCACAAGGGCCTGATCGGCGGACTTGACCATCTAATGCTTCGCGGGGTTGACGCGAGACCAAGCTCCTGGGACCCGCAGGTCCCCGGCTTGTTGTTCATGGTCTACCAGGCAATGTTCGCGGTAATCAGCCCCGCGTTGATCGCCGGTGCATTCACGGGCCGGATGCACTTTCGCGGATATCTCGCATTCATCGCGCTGTGGTCGCTGGTCGTCTACTGTCCATTTGCACACTGGGTCTGGGGCGGTGGATTCCTCGGGAGTTACGGGCTGGGCGCGGTCGACTTCGCCGGCGGAGCCGTCGTTCACGAGACGGCCGGCGCGTCCGCGCTGGCGGCCGTTCTGTACCTCGGCCGCCGGCGTGACGAGGACCGGCCCCATAACGACCCGCTCGTTCTCCTCGGTGCGGGCATCCTCTGGTTCGGCTGGTTCGGGTTCAACGCTGGTAGCGCCGGGAACGCGGGATCCGTCGCGACCTACGCAATGGTGAACACCCAGCTGGGCGCGGCGGCCGGGATGGTCGTCTGGATGGTCGTCGAATGGTTCCACCGGAGGAAGCCGTCGGGTGTGGGCCTAGCGACCGGCGCGGTCTCGGGCCTTGCCGCAATCACTCCTGCTTCCGGGTACGTGATGCCCTGGGCCGCGCTCGTCGTCGGCGCTGCCGCCGGAGCGCTTTGCTACTGGGCCGTGCAGCTGAAATATCGTCTGCGCTACGACGATGCGCTAGACGTCGTCGGTGTCCACATGGTCGCGGGCGTGATCGGTCTCTTGCTTACAGGTGTCTTGGCGACCTTGGCGGTCAACCCCGCAGGCGTCGACCGCGGCCTGGGCCAGTTCGGCCGTCAGTCGTTGCTCGTTGCGATCGGCTTCGCCTATCCGTTCGTGATGACCGTCGTCATTCTGTGGTTGATCGACAAGCTGGTCGGCCTGCGTGTCGATCCCGACGAACAGGCCGTCGGGCTAGACCTCGCGGAATATGGGGAGACCGGATACATGCTCGACTTCGGCACCGCATCACGGACCGAGCTCGGAGGCGACGGGACGCGTCACCGCCGGGCGGAACCCGGTGAAGATCTATCGGCCTGACAGCGCGAGCCGCCGGCGAGAGACCGTGTCGAGCGTGACGGCTGCGAGGAGGATTATGCGCGTGACGATGAACCTCGTCGCCGGGCTGTAGCGGAGCAGGTCGATCCCGTTGGCGATCGTGGCGATCAGTGTCGCGCCGAGGAGTGCGCCTCGGACCTCACCGCGGCCGCCGTAGGGGGTGAGGCAGCCGATCACCACGGCTGCGATCGCGTCGAGGAGGATCGTTCCTCCGCCGGCTTGGAGCGGGGAACGGCGGCGATCCTTACGCCCCCACGCCATGCCCCCGACGGCGAGTCTCTCGGGCACACTTGCGGAGATGACCTTTCGCAAGATCGTCGAGCTGCACCCGCTGCCGGCAAGCGATATTCGCGAGACGCTCCTCCGATGCGCCGAGGAATGCATCGATTGCGCTGCGAGC
>JBKOVL010000248.1:0-14875 GCA_046723895.1 Actinomycetota bacterium
GTGCAGCGTGCCGGACGGGTACGGCAGCATCTCGAGCTGGTACCAGTGGTTCTCCGGCTCCTCGCCCGGCGGCGGGTTGGGCGTGTAGAAGGCGCGCTCGTCCTCCCACACCTGCTGCCACTTCGTCTCGATTTCGTAGGGCTCGTATCTGTCCATGGGTACAAAAAGGCCTCTCATGCGAGAGGCCGTGGCGAGTTGGCGCGGCCTCACCGCGTTGCCTCCTGGTCTAGGCGAGCAGCTGCTCCATGGGTCTAATGGTACTCGACACGCCAAACGAAAGGAGGCTTTCGATGCGGATCTTGGGGGGAGTGACGCTGTTCTTCGCGGGCGCCTGCGCAGCCGTGGCCGTCGCGGTCGTCGCGCGGCCGGCTCACGGCACCGCCGCGAGCGTCGGCCTGTGGAGCGTGTACGACCAGTCGCTCGGCCACGCCCGTTACATCGACCTGACCCACGCGATCACACCGAACATGCCGGTCTGGAAGGGCTTCGGCCCGGCGAAGTTCAGCCCGACGGTCGATCCGAAGACGGCCAAGCGCTACACGTACGCGCATGACGGCTTCGAGGCGACCGCGTACCGGCTGTCCACGGATCAGTTCGGGACGCAGCTCGACCCGCCGGCGCACTGGGCGCCGGAATATCCGGCGATCGACGAGCTCCCACCAACGTACGCGGTGCGGCCGCTCGTCGTGATCTCGATCGTGCCGCAGGTGAAGCAGAACCCGAAGTACGCGCTCCAGGTCTCGGACGTGCAGGCGTTCGAGAAGGAGCACGGGCGGATCCCCGCCGGGTCGGTCGTGATGGTGCGCTCGGATTGGTCGAAGAAGTGGACGGAGGACGCTGCGAAGGCGAAGGCACTCGCGGCTGACCCGGTCTTCCCGGGCGTGTCGCTGGCCGCCCTGAAGTTCCTGCACCTCCAGCGCCACATCCTGTTCCACGGCCACGAGCCGCTCGACACGGACACGACGCCGACGCTCGAGGGCGAGTCCTGGCTGATGCATCACGGCTATACGCAGGCGGAGGGCGTGGCCAATCTGGACGGCGTGCCGGCGACGGGGTGCCTGGTCGCGATCGGCTACCCGAGGTTCAAGGGCGGCGTCGGCGGCTACGCGCGCTACGTCGCGATCTGCCCGCCGTCGACGGCGAAGGGCGTGACGATCTCGAGCCGCGACGCGCCGCTTCCCCGGAGCGGGCGGGTCCTGCACTGGGACGCGCAGCGGGGGTACCGCGTCCGCTGATGCTCGAGCTGTTCCCGGATACGGCCGAGATTCGGGACGGCGGCCTCTGGATCGGGGGCGTGTCGACCGTCGAGCTGGCGGAGGAGTACGGCACGCCCCTGGTCGTCTACTGCGAGCACACGGTGCGCGCAGCGGCGCGAGCGTGGCGCCGCGGCGCCGGAGAAGACGCGACGGTTGTCTACGGGACGAAGGCGTTTCCGAACGCCCCGATGATGCGGGTGCTCCGCGAGGAGGGTGTGGGTGCCGACGTGTCGACGCTGGGCGAGCTGCGCTACGCGGAGGCGGCGGAGGTGCCGGCGTCGCGGCTCGTCGTGCACGGCAACAACAAGTCGGACGAGGAGCTGCACACGGCGGCGGAAGCGGACGCGTGGCTCGTGGTGATGGACGAGCCCGGCGAGGTCGAGCGCTGCGTGGAGTTCGGCGTGAAGCGGGTCCTCCTCCGGGTGACGCCGGGAATCGAGGCGGGCGCGCATGCTGCAATCCAGACCGGCCACATCGGCTCGAAGTTCGGCGTCCCCCCGGAGGACGCGGCGGACGTGATCGGGCGCACGCGGGCGGCGGGCCTCGAGATGCTGGGCCTGCACGTGCATCTGGGCTCGCAGCTCGTGGACGACGCGCCGGCGCGAATGCTCGTGGAGTGGCTGGCCGGCTTCTGCGCCGAGCTGGCTGCGGGCCAGGCGTGGACGCCGCAAATCCTGAACTTGGGCGGCGGCCTCGGCATCCGCTACACGCTCGACGAGCCCGCACCGCCGGACCCGGAGGGGTACGCGCGCACGCTCACGGACCGAGTCGCGCACGCCTGGTCGGTCCAGAACCTCCCGCGCCCGCATTTGATCTTCGAGCCCGGCCGCTCGCTGGTCGGACGAGCCGGCATCACGCTCTACCGCGTCGGCGTGGTGAAGCGGAGCGGCCCGACGACGTGGGTCGCGATCGACGGCGGCATGTCGGACAACCCGCGCCCGGCCCTGTACGGCGCGCGCTACTCGGCGCTGCTGGCCAACCGCGCGGACGAGCCGGCCGGCGGCGTGTTCGCTGTCTGCGGCAAGCACTGCGAGAGCGGTGACGTCCTGATCGAGCGGGCGGAGCTCCCCGAGCCGCGCCGGGGCGATCTCCTGGCCGTGCCGGCCACGGGTGCGTACACGCTGGCGATGGCGAGCAACTACAACGCGCTCGCCCGACCGGGAGCGGTACTGGTGGGAACGGAGCGAAGGCTCGTACTCGATCGGGAATCCCTAGACGCTGTCCAGGCCGGGTGGTGAGGCCAAACGTGTTCCTGCTCAGGGCCGTGCGCGCTGCCCGAAAAGCCGTTCGACATGTGCATGGAGGCGCCCGCGGGCCCGCGGAGGACAGAAGGCGTCCTTGACGACGAGTGCTTCGTCCTCCGGCTCGATCGCCTCGATGTCGTTCGCCGGGACGAGCAACAGCTGTCGGCCCAGGCGCCCGCCGCGCACCTCGAGCATGTCGGGTCGATCGGTACTGGAGTGGTAGAGGACGCCCTCGACGACACCGAGCAGGCGTTTGCCTACGAAGACGGAGAAGCCTTCGCAGCGGGAGAGCCGGTAGTCGCGCTCGGACGGAAGCAGCGCTCGCGGAAGCTGAAGCTCGATCAGAGGCACATCGGAGCGGACGTCGGTATGGGGGTCCGCGCCGTCGGCACGCAGGCGCAGTGCGGAGAGCTCCACCTCGAGCGCGTCGATCTTCGCCCTCAGCTGCGCGAGCTCGGTCTCGAGCTCGGCAGCCCGCGCCGCGGGGCCGACCTGGAAGACGCGGGCGAGCCGTTTACCGCCGCTCGGCTTACCGCCGAGCCACGCCCGAGCCGCTTCCTCCTTCTCCTGCGGCGACCTCGACGACCGACTGTCCTCGGGTTTACGTGCGGCGGCCATCGTGACTACGCGGTCCGGATACCGCTCGTGCCGACGAGGACGTTCACCGGCCCGTAGCCGGCAATCGGCGTGAGTCGCCGGCCGTCCACGGTGAGCACGAGGTTTGTCGGCGCGCCGACGCGGACCCAGAGGGGCATTCGCACGAACGAGACCGCCTGGCCAGGCCGGAGCAGATTCTCGTACAGCACCGGGCCTTCTGCGGAGCCCAGCCTGACGGCGATCCAGCAGTCCCCGCCTGAGGCGCGCAGCACGATGCGGGGGCGCCGTTCCACCTTCCGCGGACGCTGTGCAGGCGCCGCGTTCGACGACGCGATGACAGGCCGCGCCGGCTTCGGGCTGGGCCCCGAGGGCTCTGGTGTCCCCTTACGGGAGCCTGAGCCGAGCTCGCCGGCGACGAGTAGCGCGAGTAGCGCGACGACGCCGGCAAGGAGGAGGAGGATCGCGGCACGCCGCGGCGCCCAGTCACGCCGACGACGCGATCGAGGGCTCGCGGAGATCGCCTGCCTGGGCGGAAAATGCGAGGCGTACTCGTCGACCAACCGTTCCGCATCGAGATCCAGGTACGCCGCGTACGTGCGCAGGAACGCCCGGGCATAGCCGGCCGGGACCTCGTCGAACCGGTCCTCCTCGAGCGCGGCCAGATAGCTGACGCGGATCCTGGTCGCCGCGGCCGCGTCAGCCAGCTTCAGGCCGCGTTCCTCACGGGCCCGCCCGAGGCTGCTTCCGATCTCCGACACGGCGGGGCGGCTCCTTCTTGTCTGCGCGCTCCTAGTATGCGCAATTTGCGAACTTTTTGACGGCGTCTCGCTCGACCAACGGGACGCGGGGCGGGCAGAACCCCGTGTTGGGTGCCCGGTGACGTGCGCGTTCCCGACCGGGGTGCCGTTCGGGATCGTGTACGGGCGAGGTGGAAGTCGGAGAAGGTGGTGACAACGACTGCTTTCATCGGTCGCCCCTCCGAGTCGGCGCCGGTATGCTGAGCAAGCTCGCCTGTGCCCGATGTCCTGATCTGGTCCGACTACATCTGACCGTTCTGCCGGATCGGCCAGGGGCTGGCCGACTGGATGCGGGAGCGGTTCGGCGCCGAGATCACCTGGGCGCCGTTCGACCTGCATCCCGAGTACCCGCCCGAGGGGGTGCCGCGGCCGCCGTCGACCGGGCAAATGGAGGCAAGGTTTGCGGAGCGCGGGCTCCTCTACAACCCGCCGCCGTTCTTCGCGAGCTCGCTGAAGGCGCTGCGGCTCGCCGAGCACGCCCGCGGCCAGGGCCTCTTCGAGCCGATGCACGCACGGCTCTTCGACGCCTACTGGGCCGAGGCTCGGAACATCGGCGACCCGGACGTGCTCCGGGCGCTCGCGCAGGACGTCGGCCTCGAAGGCGCCGAAGAGGTGCTCGATACCGATGCCTATCGCGACATCGTCCAGTCCTCGACCGTCCAGGCCTACGGCGCCGGCGTCGACGGCGTCCCGGCGTTCGTGCTCGACGGGCGCCTGCTCGTCCTCGGCGCGCACCCGCATGAGGTCTTCGAGCGCGCGTTCGCACAGCTGCAGGCCTAGGGAAGAATCACTTTCCTTTGTATAGTGAACGCATACGCACCAAAGGAGGCGACATGGCACTGACGATCGGCGATACCGCGCCTGACTTCACGGCGCAGAGCACCGAGGGCGAGATCCACTTCCACGACTGGATCGGCGACTCGTGGGCGGTGCTCTTTTCGCACCCCAAGGACTTCACTCCGGTCTGCACGACCGAGCTCGGCTACATGGCCAAGGTGAAGCCGGAGTTCGACAAGCGCAACACGAAGATCATCGGCCTCTCCGTCGACCCGACCGGCAACCACGAGGAGTGGGCCAAGGACATCGAGGAGACCCAGGGCGCGGCGCCCAACTACCCGATCATCGGCGACGACAACTTCGTCGTCTCGAAGATGTACGGGATGCTGGCGGCGGACGTCTCCGGCGACGCAGCCGACCGTACTCCGGCCGACAACCAGACCGTCCGCAACGTGTTCGTGATCGGCCCGGACAAGAAGGTGAAGCTCGTCCTCGTCTACCCGATGACGACCGGGCGCAACTTCGACGAGGTCTTGCGCGTGATCGACTCGCTCCAGCTGACCGCGAAGCACAAGGTCTCGACGCCGGTGAACTGGCAGCAGGGCGAGGACGTGATCATTGCCGGCTCGGTCTCGAACGACGAGGCCAAGGACCTCTTCGGCGGTTGGGAAGAGCCGAAGCCGTACATCCGGATCGTCCCGCAGCCGCAGGACGAGCCGTCCGCTCTCTGAAGCTAGTGCGCTCGCAACAACCGTGTTTCTTTCCCTAAACGCGCCGAGTGGCGGGTTTCGCGCCTGCCGGGTCGCGGGGGAGCCAGCCGCTTGCCGAGGCCACCGGTTCAGCACGCCTACGGTGTGCCAGAGCTTCCTTGGGGGAGCCGTCAGGTGACGCTACGTATCCTGGCAGGCGAGCCCGAGGCGCACGGCGTCGGCAGCGGCCTCGCTCCGGTTGCGGACACCGAGCTTGCGCAGCATCGCGCTCACATGGTGCCCGACCGTCCGCTCGGAGAGGAACAGCCGTCCGGCGATCTCCGAGTCGCGCAGACCCTCCGCGACGAGCGCGAGCACCTCGAGCTCCCGCCGGGTCAGTCCGGCCGGGTTCTCTCGGGTGGCGCGCCTCGGGCCGCGCGGCAGACCACGTACCCCTCGCCTGCGCAGACGCCCCGCGACGATCGCCGCTGCGGGTCGCGCCCCGAGCCGCTGCAGCTCGTCGAAGGCCCGGCGGAGTGCGTCCTCGTCGTCCGAATCAGCCAAAGCAAGCGCAGCTTCGTACGGGCAGCCCGACTCGTCCCAGAATCGGGCTGTCGCCGCCCAGTCACCCGCGAGCTGAGATGCGTACGGCTCCGCGACGGCGGCCGGTACGTCCTCGTCGATGCCCGCCCGGCGACGCCACGCCAGGAGCTCGCCGAGAGCCATGCCGTCTCCCTGGTCAACTGCCAGGCGTAGCGGGTACCGGGTGGCCGAAACGACTCCTTCTCGGTCGCCTCCCAGCCAGGCGACCTCGGCCTGCGCGGTCGCCGCAGGGCCCAGGCGAGCCAGCTCGGCGGTCGGCTCGCCGAGCGACCAGGCCTCGTCGATGAGCTCCCGGTGGCCGGGATCGCCGCGTCGCGCGCGGACGAGCCCGAGCGCGACGAGAGCGAAGATGTGCGGGAGGATCGAGGCGCGCCGGATCCGCAGCACCGCAGCTGCGGTCTCCGCCGCCTCGTCCCAGCGCCCCTGGTCGAGCTCGAATCGCGCGCGATAGCCGAGCGCATAGAAGCGGTACAGCTCGAGGCCCCGATCGCTGCAGTAGGCGACCGCACGATCGGCGTATTCGGCCGCGAGCCCGTACTGATGCGTGCGGAGCGCACCTGCGACCATGTTGATCAGCGCCCTGCCGTATGGCTCGACGAGCCCCGCCTCACCGGCCAGGGCGAGCGCCTGCTCGATGTGCTCCTTGCCCGAGCTCGCGAAGTCGCCGCCCATCATGTCGAGGGCACGGACGACGAGCTCGGTGTCGCCGAGCCGGCGCGCCAGCTCGAGGGCGCGGGGCGCCGATGAAGGCCCGAGCTTGATGTAAGCGTCGGCGAGCTCCCGCCCCGGGGGCAGGGTCTCGAGAAGCGCAACCGCCTGTTGGGCAGCCTCGGCCGACTCGGCGCTGCGCCCCGGGCACCAGAGGATGTTGGAGAGCCAGGTGAGCGACTCGCCCTCCTCGAGCCGCTGCCCCAACGCTCGCCGGAGCTCGAGCTGCTCCTCCGCCGCCTCGATCGCCTCGTCGATGTCGTCGGCCATGTAGCACTCCTGCGAGCGCAGCCGGAGCAGGCCGGCACGCTCCGACGGCGGCAGATCCGCCCCGAAGCGCAGCGCGCGGGCGTACTGGGCGGCCGCCTCACGGTGAGCGCCGACCGCCGCGGCGCGGGCGGCAGCAGCGGGAGCGAAGCGCAGGACCGCATCCGAGTCGCCCGTAGCCTCCGCATGGTGGGCGAGGCGGGCGAGGTCCGGTGCGCCGACCGGAGGGTCGGCCAGCGAGGCAAGCGCCCGCCGGTGAAGGTCGGCCTTCCTTCGCGGTGCAACCGATTCCTCCACCGCGAGGCGGGCGAGCTCGTGCCTGAACGTCACACCGGCGGGGCCGGATCCGAGCAGCCCGCAGGCCAGGCACTCGTCGAGGCCGTCGAGCGACTCGCCGACGAGCGCCTCGAGCAGCCAGAGCTCGGCCTGAGGCGGCACGACGGCGACCGCCTCGAGTAGCTCCCTTCCCGTCGGGTCGAGGCGCGCGGCCCGCGCGAGCACCACGTCCCGAACCGAGTCGGGGATCGCATCCGCCCCGGCAGCGAGTGCTTCGACGACGAAGAACGGATTGCCGGCGGTCTTCTCGAAGAGCTCGTCCGGATCGGCGTCGTACGGATCGGCAAGCTCCGCCACCGCTGCAGGTGATAGCGCGGACAGCTTCAGCCGGGTGACGGCGCCGCTGGTCGCCAGCTCGCCGAGCACGATCCGGAGCGGATGGGTGACCTCGAGCTCGTCGTCTCGGTAGCTCGCGACGACGAGCGCAGGCACGGTCTCGACTCGCCGGGCGAGGAGCCGGAGGATGTCGAGCGTGGCCTCGTCTGCCCAGTGAGCGTCCTCGAGCACGAAGACGCTGGGCCTTGCACCGCGGAGCTCCTCGGTGAGCGCCGCGACCACCTCGTACGGCGCGGCGCCCCGCTCGACGAGCGCCGACAATTCGTCGCCGGCCTCCCGCGCCACGTCGAGGAGCGCCCCGAGCGGCCGAGGCGCGAACAGCGGCTCGCAGGCGCCGCGCAGAATCGTTCTCGCCGAGGCGTGCTCGTCGCAGAACTCCCGGATGAGCACCGTCTTTCCGACTCCGGCCTCCCCGCCGAGAAGGACGAGGTGTCCGCGCGAGCTCTGGCCGACCGCCTCCAGGCGGTCGACGAGCAGCGAGAGTTGCCTCTCCCGCTCCAGGAGGCCACCTGCGGTGGCCGCGCTGAAGTCCAGCCCTACTCCCGGCATCCGACCCAAATGATGCACTCAGGCAGGGCTGCGCACAACCCTCCGTCTCTGTCGGAGACGCCGAGGCCCCCGCGGCCCTCCCGCGCGTCGCCGATTGCCCTCGAACGGATCGAGCCGCGATTCTCACGAAATCCTCATTTTTGTGCTGTAGGAATATCGAACGGGCGTTCGCCGTTTGAAAGAACAGAACCTACGAAGGAGTTGAAGTCCCCCTGAACACAGACATCAGCACGATCATCGAGAGCGGTGCCCTCGAGGAGGACAATCTCGACCTCGACCTCTCATTCGACGCGGCCGCCGCAGGCATCGACTCGCTCAGCCTGTTCATGAACCAGCTCGGCCGCTATCCGCTGCTCACCGCTGCCGAGGAGGTCGAGCTCGCGAAGAAGATCGAGCGCGGCGACCGCGAGGCCAAGGAGCGCATGATCAACTCGAACCTGCGCCTCGTCGTCCATGTGGCGCGCCAGTACATGGGCCAGGGCGTCGCCCTCGGCGACCTGATCCAGGACGGCGTCATCGGCCTCAACCGCGCGGTCGAGAAGTTCGACTGGCGCAAGGGCTTCAAGTTCTCGACCTACGCGACCTGGTGGATCCGCCAGGCCTGCCAGCGCGCGATAGCGAACCAGTCGAAGACGATTCGCATCCCGGTGCATGTGGACGAGCGCCGCCGGAAGCTGGCCCGCGAGCGCCAGCGGTTCGAGACCGCCCACGGCCGCGAGCCGACCCTCGAGGAACTGGCCGACGCCGCGGGTCTCGATCTCCTCCACGCGCAGGAGGCCCTCGAGGCCGTCGAGGCGAACGTCTCGCTCAACCGCCCCGTCGGTGACGACGGCGACGGGGAGCTGGCCGACCTGCTCGCCGACCGCGAGAGCGTCGACCCGATCGAGGAGGCGGACACGAGCCTGCGCGACCACGGGGTCCGCCGGGCGCTGCACATGCTGTCCGAGCGCGAGCGCCGCGTGATCGAGCTCCGGTTCGGCTTTGACGGTGAGAGCCGGTCGCTGGAGGCGATCGGCAAGGAGCTCGGCATCACGCGGGAGCGCGTGCGCCAGCTCGAGGCGAGTGCATTCGCGAAGCTCGAGAACGAGCTCGAAGGCCTCGTCGAGGCCGCCGGCGACGAGCTGGCGGACGCAGCCTAGACCTCTTTCTGGCAACGGGTGCCGCGGGCCGACGAGAACCCGCGGCACCCGGCCGTCCGCCCCTAAGGGCTCGGGGTCGCCACGAGGTTGGCCGGGACGATCTGCGCCTGGAACGCGAATACGTCACGGCTGTTCGGGTCGACAAGGGCTTTGACCCACTGTACGTCGCGGTTGCCGTTGGCCTGGTTGTCGCCGAACGTCTCCACGCGCGTGAAGTTCTCGACGCGCTGCCCCGAAGAGTCCTGCAGCGGCTTGTCGACGCGGAAGTAGTGCGAGTCACCGTGGACATAGACGACCGGTTTCCTGAACGCGATCGTCAGGTCCCGCAACTTCTTGAGGAAATCGACGTAGCCGTCCGGAGCGCTGTCGGTCTCGGCAAGCGTCCTCGGGTCACGCGTGGGGGCGCGGGTGGCGTCGGAACCGTCGAAGCCGGGGTCGGCCTGGCCGATGATCATCACGGCGACCGAGCCCTTCGCGTGCGCCTCGTCGAAGGTTTCCTGCAGCCACTGCAGGTCGGCCGCGTTGCGAGCCTGGTACTCGGGCTCGTCACCGGTGGTGTCGCCCTGGCTGCTTCCGCAGCGGTTGTTGCATGTGCCCTGGACGTTGATCGTCGCGTACGTGACCTGCTTGTACGTCCAGCGCCGGTTCTCGACGCAGGGCGCCGGGACGGTCTTGTTCTGCTCGTAGTCCCACCCGAGGCAGTCCGGGGACGACTGCACGGTCTGCTGCATGATCTGCCGGCCGAGTGAATGGTCCGTGCTGAAGAAGACCTGACGCTCGTGCGTCAGCCGCTCGACGTCGTTGAACGAGCCGTTGGACGAGCGGTCGCAGTCCGTCCAGTCGTTGTCGCCGGGTGTGAACATCGCCGGCTTCCTGAGCGAGTTGAAGTAGCCGAGCGCCTGCGTATAGAGCGCATTCGCGCACGTCGTCGGCGTCGCCGAGCCCGGCGTGCCGCTGCCCGCCTTGAGATCGCCGTCATGGACGGAGAACTCGATCTCCGAGTTGTTCATGTCGGCGATCAGGTTCGGAACGCCGCTCTGGGCCTGCGTGTCCGAGTACGGCAGATCGCCCCACAGCCCGATCGCGTACTCGAAGGTCTTGTTGTTCTGCTTGCCGTTCTCGCCGGTCGCAATAGCGGCAACGAGCACGGCCGACGTGATCAGCACGCCGATCAGAAAGCCGAACCTCCTCACGATGGTGTCCCCTTTCGCATCGTCACTCGAGCCTGCCGGGCGACGACCCTACGGTCAGCCGCTGCGCGCTAGGGCAACGGTTCGGTGACTGCGGAGTGAACGTCGAGTGAAGGCGCGGGGGAGCTTGCCTAGCTCGAGATCGTCAGCGGCCCGGTGAAGATGCTCCAGTGGGTGCCGGTCCAGCGCTCGAGGGCGACCTGCTGGATCGGGAACCCATCGGTGGGGCTCGTCTTGACGACGATCCCGGGGATCACGAACGGGTTGTTCGCCTCGTTCAGCGAGCGCGCCGCCGCCATGATCCCGGCGCGGGTGAGGTTCTTCCCGGCCTTCCGGAGCGCGTCCACGAACGTGAACGCCGACGCCATCCCGGCGACGTAGTAGCCGTTCCGGACGTCCCTGGCGCCGGCCGCGCGCATGATCCGCTGGAAGAGCGCGATCCCGGGGTCCTTCGCCCAGCGCGGGTCGCTCGGGTCCTTGAAGAAGACGACCGAGACCGCGTCCTTGATCACCGACTTCGCGCCGGTCAGCGAGGCGATCGTCATCAGCGAGGTCGAGCTCGCGACCGCGTTCACGTAGACCTGCGGCCGCCAGCCGAGCTTCGCGGCCTGGATCTCGGCCTGGATCGCGAACTTGCCGAACGCGAAGACCATGAAGACGTCCGCCTTCGTCGCGCGCAGCTCGGCGACCTGGGAGTTCACGTCGGCGCCCGTCGGGTCGTAGCCGACCGCCTTGACGAGCTGACGTCCTTTCGCGCCGAGCCCGCGTTTGAAGCCCGCGAGCAGGTCCTTGCCGTAGTCGTCGTCCTGGTAGAGGACGGCGATCCTCGCCCGCGGCTTCGTCTTCAGCACGTTGCGCGCGAGCACGATCCCCTCGGTCTGGTAGCTCGGGATGTAGCCGATCGTCCACGGGTACTTCTTCGCGTCGCGCCCCCACGTCGTCGCGCCGCTCGCGACGAAGAGCTGCGGCACCTTCGACTGGTTGAGGAAGTCGCGGATGGCGAGGTTGGTCGAGGTGCCGAGCGTGTTGAAGACCGCGAAGACCTGGTCCTGCTGAACGAGCTCGCGCGTTGCCTGGATCGTGCGCGCGGGGTCATAGCCGTCGTCCAGGACCTTGTACTCGATCTTGCGTCCGTTCACCCCGCCGCGGGCGTTGACGAACGCGAAGTAAGCGGCCGCCCCCCGGGAGACGGCCCCGCCCGACGAGGCCTCGCCGGAGAGCGGCGCCGTCCCGCCGATCACGATCGAGCTATCGCTCACGCCGGGATCAGTCTTCGACCCCCCGAGCGCGACCGGCGCCATCGCGAGCGCAAGGAGCACGAGCGCGCGCTTCACACGGCAACCCTACTCGGTATCCGGGGCCGGGCCATCGCACCCACAGTTGGTCTCGCGCGAGCCTCAGCTCGAAGGCGCAGCGGGAGACGGCGAGCTCGTCTCAAGGCTGAACGGCGGGTAGCGGTCGACGAGCGAGGCGAGGTACGCGAACAGGCACGCCGCCCAGCGGACGATCCCAGACTGGAACCTCCACAAGCTCTCGGGATACTGCTCGTTGACGAGCACGAAGACGACGGCAATCACCCAGACGATCGCGCCGACGAAGCCGAGGATCGCGAGCACGATCAGGCTCGGGATCGCATAGACGATCCGTAGGAGCGCGGAGCCCACAGTCGGCGATCCAGAGCGCTCGACCTCGAACCGAACCGGCGCCTCGTCTCCTCCGGGCAAGCGGTCGGTCAACAGCGCAAGGTAGGCCAGAACCGCCACGATCCAGCCGAGAACGCGGGTGACCGTCGGCCCATTTTCGTCGAGGTAACGCTGTCCACCCTTCTGCGAGACCAGGATGGCCGCGACCACGGGAATTCCCAGCCAGAGCAGCCCGTAGGGATGACTGATCCAACCGAGCACGAGCAGCAGAGCCAGACGGAGGAGAAGGTTGACGCGCCCGAATGAGGGCGGGCGATCGACATCGAAGACGACGGGATATGACATCGGAGGGACAGCCTGCCAGATACCGAAGCGACGACACGGGCACTCGAGCGCAGCTGCACGGACGCGACCTGAGCGCGCCGACAGCGGCGGTCGCCGACCGAGGCGAGCTGAGTCTGTACCGGACGCCAGGGTGATCCGTGCCTTCCCCGATGTCCCAGGTCCTCGCCGGCTGGACGATCTCGCCTGGGGCCAGAGCACGGCCGGATAGAAGCGCCTCTCCAGAAGGAGACTGACATGCCCAAGATCAAAGAAGCAGCAACCGAGTTCCTGGCCAACAGGCGAGTTGCCGTGACCGGCGTTTCCAGGAAGCCGAAGGGCCACGGGAGCAACGTCGTCTACCAGCGCCTGCGCGCACGTGGCTACGAGGTCTTCGCCGTCAACCCGAACGCGGACGAGGTGGAAGGCGATCCCAGCTACCACGACTTGCGCTCGATCCCGGGCGGGGTCGAAGCGGTCGTAATCGGAACCAGGTCGGAGATCGCCGAGGAGACGATGCGCGAGTGCGCTGAGCTGGGGATCAGGCACGTGTGGATGCACCGTGGCCCCGGAGCGGGGAGCGTCTCGAAGACGGCGGCCGACTACGGTCGTCAGCAGGGCATCGTCGTCATCGACGGGGGCTGCCCGTGCATGTTCGATCCCACCGCCGACCTCGGCCACAAGGCGATGCGGATCATGCTCACGCTCAGTGGCAGCGTCCCGCGAGACGTCTAGCGGCGCAGCGCCGGCAGCCGGCGCACGAGCCCGACCACTCCCGTAGGGAGCAGGATCATCACGGCGATCAGGACGGCGCCGAAGAACACGTCGGGCGCCGTCTTCGAGATGTCCTGCGCGTGCACCGGCAGGAACTCGATCAGCGCGGCGCCGAACGGGGCCCCCCAGAGCGAGCCGAGGCCGGAGGCGACCGCGCCGACAACCAGGAAGATCGAGAGCTTGACGGGGTAGGTGTCCGGGTTGACGAAGGCGACCGTGATCGCGAGCAGCGATCCGGCTATGCCGGCATAGAACGCCGAGACGGCGAACGCAAGCGTCTTGTAGACCGCCAGGCTCACGCCCGAGGACGCCGCCGCGACCTCGGAGTCGCGCACGGCGCGGAAGGCGCGGCCGATCCTGCCGCGGAGGAGGAGCCAGGCCGCTGCGAGCAGCACGAGCGCGACGATCCAGTTCTGGTAGTAGAGCCAGTCGTTGCTCCGGAGGGGCAGCGATTTGCCGACGACGCCGCCGGTGAAGCCGGAGTAGTTCTTCAGCACCGCCGGAGTGGCGACGGCGATCGCAAAGGTGACGAGCGCCAGGTACATGCCGGAGAGCCGCAGGGCAGGAATCCCGAAGAGAAGCCCCGCAGCGCCGCCGACGAGCCCCGCGATCGGGATCGTCCAGAGCTCGCCGACGCCGTGGTCGACGGTGAGAATCGCCGTCGTGTACCCGCCGATCGCCATGAACGCGCCGTGCCCGAGCGAGATCTGGCCGGTGTAGCCCGTGAGGACGTTCAGTCCGGTGATCGCGACGACGTAGATCGCGACGAAGGCGAACTGGTAGCGCTGGAAGCTGTCGAGCGCGAGCGGGACGAGCGCGACGGCGACGACGAAGGCAAAGATCGCCCCGAACACGAGAACGCGCGTCCGGGTCATACCTTCCTCGCCGCCACGCGGCCGAAGAGGCCCTGCGGCCGGAAGAGGAGGATCACGAAGATGATCGCGAGGCCGGCCACGAGGCGCATCTGGCCGCCGAGGTCGATGCCCCAGAAGTCGACGTAGGTGCCGATCAGGTTGAGCGCGACCCCGAGCGAGAGGCCGCCGACGACCGCGCCGATCGGGCTGTCGAGCCCGCCGACCACGGCGGCCGCGAGCGCGTAGAGGAGGACGCCGAGCATCATGTTCGGGTCGAGGAACGTCGTCGGCGCGGTCATCATCCCGCTGAGGGCGCCGAGGGAGGCGGCGAGCCCCCACCCGAGGGCGAGCATCCAGGAGACGCGCACACCGAGGAGCCTGCTCGCCTGCGGTGCGAAGGCGGCCGCCCGTAGGCCGAGCCCGACCCTCGTGAACTGGAAGAGCAGGTAGATCAGCGCGACCGCTCCGAGCGTCACGCCGATGACTCCGAATTCCTGGATCGAGAAGGCGACGCCGCCGATCGTGATCGGCCGGGTCGAGAACGCGCTCGGGAAGGGCTTCGTGTCGCTCCCCCAGATCCAGCCGGTCAGACCGTTGAGCGCGATCAGCCCGCCGAGGGTGACCATCACGATCGTCAGCACCGACGCGCGCTCGATCGGCCGGATCAGCGTGCGCTCGATCGAGACGCCGCCGACGAACGACAGCCCGAGTGTGAGAAAGAAGGCACCCCAGTAGGGCATCCCCCACTCCATCAGCTGCCAGGCGATGAACGTCGAGAACGTCGCCATCTCGCCC
>JBKOVL010000087.1:0-8308 GCA_046723895.1 Actinomycetota bacterium
GTCGCGGGGCGCGTGCCGTCGAGCGTCTGCATGGCGATCTTGAAGCCGTCGCCCTCCTCCCCGAGCCGGTTCGCCACCGGGACGACGACATCCCCCAGCGCGAAGGCCGAGGTGTCGGTGGCGCGCTGCCCCATCTTGTCGAGATGCTTCTCGATCGTCACGCCGTGGGTTTCCATCGGGACGACGAACGCCGAGATCCCGCGGTGGCCCCGCCCCGGATCCGTCTTCGCGAACACGACGGTCCACTCGGCGTGGCCGGCGTTGGTGATGAACGTCTTCGACCCGTTCAGGACGTATTCGTCGCCGCGACGCTCAGCGGTCGTCTTCAGGCGGGCGACGTCGGAGCCGGCATCGGGCTCGGTCAGCCCGAAGGAGCAGAGGATCGGCGCATCGACGAGCGGCGCCAGCCAGCGGCGCTTCTGCTCCTCGGTGCCGGCGGCGATCACGGGCCCGGCGCCGAGGCCGTTCGCCATCAACGCGGTCGCGATCCCCGAGCAGCCCCAGCAGATCTCCTCGGTGACGAGCGCCCCGTCGAAGAGGCCGAGCTCGGGGCCGCCGACCTCGGCAGGCAGGTGCAGGTTCAGCAAGCCGAGCGCGTGCGCCTTCTCGATCACGTCGGCGGGATGCGTCCGGTGCTCGTCGTACTCGGCCGCCCGCGGGCGGATCTCCCGCTCGGCGAACTCGTGCGCGAGGTCGCGCAGCGAGCGCTGCTCCTCGGTCAGCTCGAAGGACACGCCGGTGTCCTGCTTCGTGATCACGACTCGCTCCGTTCTCGATTGACTAGTCAGTCAATAGTACGAACGCCTTCCCGAGGGCGCAACTCGAAATCCGCCCCCGCACTAGACTCGACTGCGTGGACTTCGAGCTCAGCGACGAGCAGCGGCTGATCCAGGACACCGTCCGCGACTTCGTGGACGAGCGCGTCCTGCCGGTCGCGATCCAGAACGACATCGACCACAGGCTCGACCTGGAGCTGATCGAGGGCATGGCCGAGCTCGGGATCCTCGGGATCGTCATCCCCGAGGAGTACGGCGGCGCGGCGCTCGACTACGTCGCCGAGGCGCTCGCGTGCGAGGAGATCGAGCGCGGCGAGGCCGCCTTCCGCACGCTGATCTCCGTCCACGTCGGGCTCAACTCCCTTTCCGTCCTCAGATACGGGACGGAGGAGCAGAAGCAGCGCTACCTCGTCCCGCAGGCGAAGGGCGAGAAGCTCGCGTGCTTCGGCCTGACCGAGCCGGGCGCCGGATCGGACGTCGCCTCGATGCGCACGACCGCGCGCCGCGAGGCGGACACCTACGTCCTCAACGGCCAGAAGAACTGGATCTCCTACGCGACGGTCGCCGACCACCAGCTCGTGGTCGCGAAGACCGACCCCGAGGCCGGACACAAGGGGATGAGCGCGTTCATCGTCGAGCGCGACTGGCCCGGCGTGATGACGCGCGAGACGGAGAACAAGCTCGGAGTCTGGGCGGGCTCGACCGGCGAGCTCTTCTTCGAGAACGTGGAGGTGCCGGCCGAGAACCTGCTGGGCGAGGAGGGGCAGGGGTTCGAGATCGCCATGTACTCGCTCGACCAGGGGCGGTTCACGGTCGCCGCCGGCGCCTGCGGGGTCATTCGCGCGTGCCTCGAGCGCTCGGTCGAATACGCCCGCGAGCGGGAGACGTTCGGTCAGCCGATCGGCCGCTACCAGTTCGTCCAGGACATGATCGCGACGATGGTGCTCGGCTACGAGACGTCGAAGCTGCTCGTCATGCAGGCGGCCTGGATGAAGAACGAGGGCAAGCGCAACACGCGCGAGACCTCACTGGCGAAATGGCACGCGACCGAGTCGGCCTTCGAGGCGGCGCACCTCGCGATCCAGGTGCACGGCTCGTACGGCTACGCGGGCGAGTACGGAATCGAGCGGTACTTCCGGAACGCGCGCGCACCGATCATCTACGAGGGCACGACCCAGATCCACAAGATGATGCAGGCCGAGCACGCGCTCGGCTACCGCCGCCTGAACGGGCACACGGGCGAGATGTCCCCGCTCGTCTCGTGGGGCCCGGCTTTGGCGCGGGCCTAGCCTAGCGGCTCGGCGGGTCCACGTCCTACTCCTCCCCCTCGAAGTAGTCGATCTCGGCATCCTCGCGGAGGATCTTTCGCACGCCGGCGCCGAAGATCCCGATCTTGCCGCCGTCCGGGTAGACGCAGACTTCGACGTCGGAGTCGCGGCCGGACGAGAGCATCAGCAGCCGCACCGGCCGGTTGGTGTCGTTCCGGAGGGAGTGCGCGCCGTCTGGTCCGCACCTGAAGACGACGCAGTCACCGGGCACGAGCCGGCGCTCGCCCTCGGGGTCGCGCAGGGTCGGCTCGCCGCTGAGGACGATCAGCCACTCCTCCTGCACCTGGTGCCAGTGGTACGGGAACGTCCTTTCCCGCGGCGGGAGCTCGTACAGGCTCGCCCCGATCTTCACGGCTCCGAGCCGCTCGCCGACGCCGAGGCGCTTCCACGTCCACCCGGGCCGGTCGCGCCCGCCGTCCCACTCGTCACCGAAAAGGTTGACGTTCATCGGTCTCCTTTCGACCGCCCTATTCTCTCCGCATGGTCGCCGCCGCGCTCGCCACGCTCGTGATCGGACTTCCGCTGCACGGACTCGTCGTGCCCGGGCACAGCTTCGCCGGGATGAAGCTCGGGGCGACCCCCGCACAGGTCCGCGTCGCGTGGGGCTCTCACTCCGCCCGCTGCCGCGATTGCCGACAGACAACGTGGTACTTCACCTACAGGGACTTCCAGCCCCAGGGCGCCGGCGTCGCGTTCGCCGCCGGCCGCACGACCTCCTACTTCACGATCTGGGCGCCGCCCGGCTGGCGGACGGACCGCGGCCTGAAGATCGGGGATCCCGAGGTCCGGATCGCGAGCATCTACGGCGTCCTGCCGCGCATCGAGTGCGGAACTTACGCGGCGCTGGTTCTCCGCCGCGGCGCGACAGACACACAGTTCTATGTCTACAAGCGAGAGGTGTGGGGCTTCGGGCTCAGCCGGGCTGGGGCTCCACCGTGCCACTAGCCCGCTCGCGCTTCATCAGCGAGGCGACGAGCGGGATCGCGGCGAGGACCGGCACGGCGCAGACGGGCCAGAGCACCTCGTAGCCTTGCGTCTTCTCGAGATGCGGCGAGGTCACGTCGATCATCACGCCCGCGACCAGCGGGCCGATGAGCAGCCCCAGGCCTTTGGTCGTGGTGGCAAGGCCGGCGATCGCGCCGCGGTGCTGCCGCGGCATCAGCTTGAAGAGGAGCGCCCACGAGAGCGTCATCACCGTGCCGCCCCCGATCGCGACCGGCAGGATCAGCCCGTAGTACCAGTTGTGCCACTCCTGCGCGAGCCCTGCGACGAGCAGCCCCACGCCGTAGACGAACGAGGCGACGAAGATCACGCGGGCGAGCCCGAAGCGGTCGCCGAGGGGCCCGGCGCCGACGGCCGCGATCGTGTAGCCGACTGCGACTGTCGCCAGCACGGCCGACGAGGTCGAAAGCGGCTGGCCCAGACCCTGCGTGATGTAGAGGACGACGAAGGTGCGCATCGCCGCGAACGTCCCCTCCCAGGCAGCGTTCGCGAGCAGGAAGCTCCGCACCTCGGGCACCTCGCGGAACACGCTCCAGCTCGTCCGCACGTAGCTGCGCACCCCACGGAACACGCGCGAGCCCTCGCCCGGCTCCTCGCGGACGAGCAGGATCGGCGCGCTGCAGGCCGCGGTCGTCACGACCGCCGCGAGCAGGAAGGGGCCGGGGTGCCAGACGTGGAAGAGGAAGCCGCCGCCGACGAGGGCGATCCCGATCGCGATCCCTCGCATGACGTGCTGCACGCCCTGCGAGCGACCGTAGATCCGCTCATGGAGCACGTCCGGGTACAGCCCGCGGTAAGGCGGCTCGTAGACGTAGTAGGCGCTGAAGAAGGCGAGCACGATGAGTGTCATCGTCCAGATGTTCGGCATGAAGGCGATCAGCGCGAGGCAGAAGCCCATCGGCCAGAGGGCGGCGAGCATGAACGGCCGGCGACGGCCCATCGGCGTCTGGAAGGTGTCGCTCCACGGGCCGATCACGAGCGGGAGCGTGAGCGCGAAGAGCCCCTCGGCGGCCAGGACGGCGGCGATCATCGTCTTCGAGTCGGTGAACCGGGCGAGGAGCGGCGGCAGGTAGGCCGCCGTCGTCGTGATCGAGAAGGCGAGCCCGAACGCCCCGAGCCCGAGGATCCAGACGAGGCCACGCCGCGAGGTCACTGGACGGCGATCCCCTGGCAGAGGACGTCGACGACCGTGCGCTCGGCGGCCGCGACCTGGTCGTCACCGTCGGCGAGCCGGCCGACGACCCAGCCGGCGAGGATCTCCTCGATCGCGCCGTAGAAGATCCAGGCCGCGAGGCCCGGGTCGAGGTCGGTTCGGAAGACGCCCTCGCGCTGGCCGCGCGCGACGATCCGCTCGATCGTTCCCAGCGCGCGCGCGAGCTCGTCGACCTTGCTCTTCACCTGCGGCCCGCGCGCGACCTCCCGAACGAGCACGCGCACGAGGTCGGGATTCCGCCGCCACGAGCGGAGCAGGATTGCGGCGACGTGGCCGAGCTGCTCCCGCGGCGCCTCGCCGGAGGCCTCGATCCCCTCGAAGGCATCGAGCACGTCCGTCCAGGCATCGCGGAAGACCGCCTCGAGCACCTCCTCCTTCGAGCTGAAGTAGTGGTAGAGCAGCCCGTGCGCGACCCCTGCCTCCTCGGTGATGTCGCCGACTCGGCAATCGTGGTACCCGCTGCGCGCGAAGACGCGCACCGCGGCCTCGAGGAGCAGGCGGCGCTTCTCCTCCTGCGCGATTGACCGGTCAGTCAAACCTTGCCCATAGTATGGCGTGCACCCGCTGGCAGGCCACCTCGTCGCGGACTTCACCTGGTACCTCCCGGGGCCGTTCGCGAGCCGTGAGCTGCAGCGGCTCGGCGCCCGGGTCGTCCGCGTCGAGCCGCCCGAAGGCGACCCGATGCGCACGGCGACGCCTGCGTGGTTCGACGCGATCAACGGCGGCAAGGAGTCGGTCGTGTGCGACCTGAAGGCCGATCGCTCGCTCGCGCAGGCGCTCTGCGAGCGCGCGGACGTCGTGCTCGACGGCTTCCGGCCCGGCGTCCTCGAGGGCTTCTTAACAGTGCCTGGCACCGCGATCCTCTGCTCGATCACGGGGTTCGGAGTCGGCAACCGCCACGAGCAGCGCGCGGGACACGACCTCAACTACATGGGCTGGGCCGGCGCGCTCGCGGACACGGCCCCTGCGGTACCTCCCGTCCAGGTCGCCGACCTCGCGGCAGGCGGCCTGACCGCCGCCCTGGAGATCGTCGCCGCCCTGCTCGAGCGCGAGCGCACCGGCCGCGGCGCCCGCCTCGTCGTGTCGATGACGCACGGGTCCCATCACCTGGTCGCCCACCGGCTGGACGGCCTGCCGGAGAGGCTGCTGACCGGTGGGCTCGCCTGCTATCGAATGTACGCGACGGCGGACGGGCGCTGGCTCACCGTGGCGGCCCTGGAGTCCAAGTTCTTCCGGCGGCTGTGCGAGATCCTCGGCCGTCCGGAGCTCGGCGAGCGGCAGTTCGATCCGGACCAGGATGCGGTTGCTGCGGAGCTCGCGGCGGCGATCGCCGGCCGGCCTCTCGACGAGTGGCTCGAGCTGGTGGAGGGCGAGGACGTCTGCGCCGGGCCCGTGTGGACGATCGAGGAGGCGGTCCAGGAGTTCGGCCAGGAACGGGGCCAACGGGTAGCCGCGCTGGGCGAGCACACGGAGTCCTGGCGCACCGAGCTCGGTCTTTAGGCGTCGACGGGAAGCAGCTCCGGCTCCCGCCCGCCGACGAGCACGAGTACCCGCCCGGCGAGCGATTCGTCCTCGATCAGCCGGACGGCGGCGTCCGCCACGTCCTCGGGCTCGAGCAGGTCCCGCGGTAGGTCGCCGGCAGCTCGTCACCGCGGGCCTGGACCGCGGCGATCTCCCGGGCCACCGCCTCCGTCCGGACGGTGTACGGACACACGCAGTTGACACGAATGCCTTCCTCCCTCAGGGACGCGAGGCAGGCGGTCAGCCGCATCACCGCGGCCTTTGCGGCAGCGTATTCAGGGCCGGGGTGCGGCCCGAAGCCGAGCCCAGCGGTGGATGCCACGTTCACGATTGCCCCTCCACCGCGTCTCCGGAGCGGTTCGAGCGCCGAGACGATTCCGACCATCACCGACCGCAAATTGAGGTCGAGGTAATACGTCCAGCGCTCGAGGGGCGCGTCGGGAAAGACCGGGCGACGATAGCCACCCGCGTTGTTGACGAGCACGTCGAGCCCGTCCAGCGTCTGCTCTGCAAACGCGATTGCGGCCTTGACGTCGGCGTCGCGCGTGACATCGGCTCGAAAGGCACGGGCGCTTCCGCCGGCCGCCGTCACGACCTCGGCCGCTGACCGCGCGCTCTGTTCGTCGACGTCGACGATCAAGACCGCTGCCTCGTCGGCCGCAAGGCGGAGCGCGATCGCCCGCCCGATGCCCGCGGCGGCGCCCGTGACGATCGCCGCCTTTCCCGCAAGCTCCATCAGACCGAGTGCTCGAGCCCGAGAGCGGCCGGCAACCTCCAGAGGTCGGGAAGCCGCGACGGCGCCTCCGGGTAGCGACCTTCCCGGTCGATCAGCAGGGCGCGCATTCCGACCGCGATCGCGCCTTCGACGTCGTCCTCGACCGAGTCGCCGACCATCACCGCCTCACCGGCCTCGACGCCGAGCACGTCGAGCGCGGCCTGGAAGATCGTCGGGTGCGGCTTCGTCCAGCCGTGCGCGCGCGAGGCGATCGCGCAGTCGACCTCGAGCCGGTGGTGAGCGACCAGCTCGTGGAGCTCCCGGCCCCCGTTCGAGACGAGCCCGAGCCTCAGCCCGTAGCCACGCAGCTGCTCCATCACCGGCAACACATCGTCGTAGAGATCGAAGTTCTCCGAGCGCTCCCAGAGCCTGGTCATCTCGATTGCCAGCTCCCGGGCGGAAGGTCCTTCCCCGCCCATCCCGCGGACGATCAGCTCGGTGAACGTGAACCAGATCTCCTCGTCGTGGCGCAGCTCCGGATGCCGCTCGACGTTCTGCACGGCCGCGTAGCGCGCGTCGCCGTAGCGGTCCGCGTCGAGCTCGAGGCCGTACCGGCGACCGAGCCTCACGTAGCCCTCCGGACCGAGGTCCGGCCCGGGCTTGACGAGCGTGAAGTCGACGTCGAAGAGGACGGCCCGCAGCTGCACGTGAGGAAGTTTGCTTTCTCGCGCGCGGCTGCGGGTCGCCGGCTACGTCGGCTGCGGTTCCGGTGGCGGCGGCGAAACGATGGTCGTCGTCTCAGTGGCGGGAGCCGCGCCCCCGCCGAGGTCGGCGCGACGCTGGACGTACTCGTCCCGCGCGATCTCGCCGCGCGCGTATCGCAGGTCGAGCTCGGTGAGCGCGCCGCTCGGCACTCGAACCTGCGCCTGAGCGGTGCGGTGCGAGCGATCGTAGAGGGCGAGCGCCAGCGAGACGATCGCGACGAGAAGCAGCACGAGCAGGATCGCGAACATCACCCAGGAAAGCCCATCCGGCCAACCACCGGCGTCACCCGCCCGCTCGAGGACCACTCCGCCGCCACCACGCGGAAACGGCATCGGAAACGGTTGTTCGTTCATGCCCTGAGCGTAGAACGCGGGGCTAAGAGGGAGCTAAGAACTTTGTCTCGCCCGCGGCGCCTCCGCGGCCCGCACGCGGATCCGCCACGCCGCCTTCCCACTCTGAGGACGCTCGAGGACTCGCGCCGAAACAGCGCCGAGAAAGCGGCCACTCCGCATGGAATCATGTGTAGGTGGCCCGAGCGCCCAGTCTCTCGGCTCGAGGCGGGGTCGTGGCCGCCCGAACGGGCGAGACACGGCTCTGGTGGGCGGCGCTCGCCGTCGGACTCGCGTTCTGTATCGCGTACGCCGTCACCCCCGTCGAGCACGTAGTCCTGCGCGATCTCGTGCTCTATCCGCCCACGGGGGTCGAAGCCGTTCTCGCCATCGTTCTCGGCGTCCGCCTGTATCGGCCGGACGCTCCGTGGGCTTGGCTGCTGATCGCCGCATGCTTGCTGTTCTTCCTCGCAGGCGACCTGACGTGGGGAGCGTACGAGGCGACCGGCCGGTCACCGACGACATCTCTGGCCGATGTGTTCTATCTCGCCGGTTACCCCTGTGTGGCCGTCGGCCTGCTGCTAGCGGTTCGGCGGCGCAGCGCGTTCCGCGACCGGCGTGAGCTGATCGACTCGGCGATCGTCGGCGTCAGCGCGTTC